>NZ_MAVV01000020.1 GCF_001707915.1 Thermodesulfovibrio sp. N1
TCTAAACTTAATCCTGATCTTAAAATTGAAGGAATTCTTCTTACAATGTTTGATGGAAGAAACAGTCTTTCAAGGCAGGTTGCAGAAGAAGTGAGACGTTTTTTTGGTAAAAAAGTTTATAATACAGTAATACCAAGGAATGTTACTCTGGCAGAGGCTCCAAGTCATGGAAAGCCAGCTGTTTTTTATGATATAAGGTCAAAGGGTTCTCAAAGTTATTTAAGTTTTGCAATGGAGTTTTTAAATGAAGAAAGCATTAGGTAAAGGATTAGAATCTTTAATTCCAAAGAAAGAAGAGATTCTTCAGGAAATAGAAATAGAAAGAATAATTCCTGGAACATCACAACCAAGAACAGATTTTAATGAAGAGGCATTAAAAGAACTTGCTCAATCAATTAAAGAAAAGGGAATTATTCAGCCAATTGTTGTATCACGTGTTGGTGATGGCACATTTAGAATAATTGCTGGAGAACGAAGATGGAGAGCTTCAAAAATTGCAGGATTAGAAAGGATACCGGCAGTTATAAAAGATGTCTCTCCCGTTGAGGCTGTTGAGATTGCCCTAATTGAAAATATTCAGAGGGAAGACCTTGACCCTGTTGAAACCGCTTCTGCTTTTGATAAATTAATTAGAGAGTTTAATCTAACCCAGGAAGAACTTTCAACAAGGGTTGGGAAAGACAGAGCAACCATTGCAAATTATTTAAGAATACTTAAACTTCCTGATGAGGTAAAGCATTATCTTAAACAAGGAACAATCACTATGGGACATGCCAAAGCAATTCTGTCAATTGAAGACACTCAAAGACAGATTGAAATTGCCAATATAGTAGCAAGAAAATCTTTATCTGTAAGACAGACAGAGGAACTTGTAAAAAAGACTGATAAGCCGAAGCGTTTAAAAGAAAAATTAGCAGAGATAGAGGAACTTGAAGAAAGACTTACCTCAGAACTTGGTTCTAAAGTAAAGATTTTACATAAAGGAAAAAAAGGAAAGCTTGAAATATTTTATAACTCCCTTGATGAGCTTGATGGAATTTTGCAAAGGATTTTTAAAAAATCTTTCCTGGATTCATAATTCCTTTTGGGTCAAAAACTCTTTTTATAGCCTGCATAAGCTCTATATGTTTTCTGTCTAATTGAATATCTATGTAGGGTTTTTTTGTTATTCCAATTCCATGTTCTCCTGAAATTACTCCTCCAATACTAACTGTAAATTCAAATATTTTCTTTACAATTTCAAATCCCTGTTTTTTTTCTTCTTCGTTTCCCTTGTTAATAAGTATATTTACATGGATATTGCCATCTCCAGCATGTCCAAAGCAGATAATAGGAATTTTAGATTCAATTGATAGTTTATTTAATTTTTTAAGTATTGTTGAAAGATTGTCTATGGGAACAGCGATATCAATGTTTATTTTTTCTTTATCTTTCATTTTCAAAATACATGGAGAAATGCTTCTTCTTGCTTTCCAAAGGTTTTCTCTTGAATAATAATCTGTTGCAACCTGTGTTTCTCCTTTATATTTTCTAACAATATCAACAATTTTTTCCCCTTGCCTTTTAAGAGAGTTTACTTCACCGTCGAGTTCAACAAGAAGCATGGCTTCTGAAGCACTGGGAAGTCCTAATTCATAATTTGTTTCTACTAATTGAAGACAGGAACTATCAAGAAATTCAAGGGTTCTTGGGATAATGCCCGAGCCAATAATTTTAGGAACAGCATCTCCAGCAGACTCTATTGAGTCGAAACTTACAAGAAGTGTAATAACTTCTTCTGGTTGGGGTAATACTCTGAGGGTAACCTTTGAAATTATTCCAAGTGTTCCTTCTGAACCAATAAAAAGTTCCTTTATTTCATATCCTGTAACCCTTTTAAAAGTTTTACCCCCCAAAGTAAAAACCCCACCAGTAGAAAGTACTGTTTCAAGTTCTAAAACATAGTTCCTTGTAACACCGTATTTTATAGCGCGGGGACCACCTGCATTTGTTGCTACATTCCCTCCTATTGTGCAGTAATCAAGAGATGCTGGATCTGGTGGATAAAAAAGTTCATAAATAGTGAGTTCTTTTTGAAGTTCTCCATTTATAACTCCTGGTTGTAAAGTAGTAGTAAAATTTTTCGTATTTACTTCTAAAATTTCTCTCATTTTTTCAAGGCTAACAATAATACTTCTTGAATTAATAGGAATAGCTCCTCCTGCCATACCTGTTCCAGCACCTCTTGGCACTATTTTTAATCCTTTATTTGTTGCCCATTTTACTATTCTTACAATTTCTTCAGTATTTTTAGGCCAGGCAATAAGCTCTGGAAGGCTTCCCTTTGAATAGGAAGCATCATAGCTATAGCATATTAAGTCTTCTTTTTCATCGGATATTTCTATTCCGTTAATCAATGTTAAATCTTTCATGCATATACCTCTGCTTCTTTTAGTTGTAATGAAATCACTGTTGAAACCCCTTCTTCTTGCATGGTAACTCCGTAGATGTAATCAGCTATTTCCATCATGAGTTTATTGTGAGTTATTATTAAAAATTGTGTTTCATTGCTTAAATCCTTTATCAGTTTTCTTAAACGAAGAGTGTTAATATCATCAAGTGGAGCATCAACTTCATCAAGAATACAAACAGGTGATGGACGGATACTTAAACAGGCAAATATAAAGGACAAAGCGGTCAGTGTTTTTTCTCCTCCTGAAAGTAGATTTATGTTTCCCGCTTTTTTACCAGGAGGTTGCACCTGTATATCTATTTCTGATTCAAGTATATTGTTTTCATCAGTTAGAATTAGCTCTGCCTTTCCTCCCTCAAAAAGTTCATTGAAGATATTATTAAATTTCTCCTTCAAAAGATAGAAAGTTTCTCTTAATTTTTTTTTCGTAAGGGAGTTAATTTTTTTAATTGCTTCTTGTAGTTCTTCTATGGAAGTTATTATGTCCTGTTTCTGATTAATCAGAAAGTTATATCTTTCCTTTACTTCCTCATATTCTTTTAAAATTTCCATATCAACAGGTCCGATTTCTTTAAGTTGATTTTTAAGTTGCATTATTCTACTTTTAAAGGTTTCTATCTCCAAAACAGGCTCTATTTCTTCATTAATTATGTTAATTCCGTAAAGGTTGTAAATTTCATTCCATAAATTTTCAAGTTTTATTTTTTTCTCTCCTTCAAAAGCCTTTCTCTCGCCAATTAGTGTTGTAATGTTTTGTAATTCTTCATTTATGCTTTGGTAGTTTGTTTCCAGTTCAGCAAGAAATCCTCTTGTCTGCTTCAGTTTTGTATAGAGAGTTTCTTTTAATTCTCTCAGATTGGCTATTTCAAAGGTAAGTGTTTCAATTGCCCTTAATGTTTTTACCTTTTCTTGTTCAATTTGGGATATTTTTTTTAAACTTTGTTCAATTTCTTCTTCATTTTTCTGTTTTTTTATTGAAAGTTTTTTAATTTCTTCATTCAATCTGATTATTTCCTGTTTTTTACTGTTTTGTCTTTCCTTTAAAGTAGAAAGCATGATTTTTTTATTAGAAAGAGCTTCTTTTTTGTTTTCCTGTTTTTGCAGTAACTCTTTTTGTGTATTTTTAAGTTCTTCAATTTTTTTCTCTAAATCTTCAATTTCATAGGATAATTGTTCAATTTCAGAAGCGGTTTTTTCAATTAATTTTCTGTTTTGAGATATTTCCTGTTGTATTGCTCTTTCTTCATTTTCAAGATATTTTATTCTTTGCCTTAGCTGTTCAATATCTCTGTTAAGGCTTCTGTATCTTTCTTCATTTTGGAAAATTTCCCTCTGTATTTGAGAAATTTTTAATCTTCTGCTTTCAATTTCTTTTTGTTCTCTTCTTTCATAATCTGTTTTTTTATAATTTCTTGTTGTAAAGATTCAATTTGCTGTGCTATATCATTTTTTTCTTCCTTTAACTGTTCAAGTAGTCTTTTCTTTTGAAGAATATTTGATTTTTTACCTGTTTTGATAAATCCATCTGGGAAAAAAACTTCACCTTGTTTTGTCAGAAAACAGCAATTGGGAAATTCTTTTTTATAAGTCAGTGCCTCTTTGATATTGCTTACAACATAGACATTTTCAAAAATGTTTTCAGGAATTCCAGAATCTTTCATTTTTATGAAGTTTTTGATTTTTCTGTTCTCCAAGATACTTTTTTTATCATTCTGAGCTAAGTGATGTTGAGGAATTTCAGAATTTTTTAAAAAAAACCCAGCTTTTGTTTTGAAGATGTTTAATTTCTTCTATATTCTCTATTACTGCAGCTTTAAGTTTTTCTTCCATAAGAGTTTCAATTAATTCTTCAGCTTCGGGGCTAACATCAATGTATTCAAAGAAAAGTTTATGAGATTTGCTGTCCTGCCATATTTCTGATGAAAGAGCTTCAATTTTTCCATTAATCACTGCTTCTTTTTTCTTTTTTTCAATTATACTCTGATTTTTTGCTTCCAGTTCCCTATCTATTTGAGAAAGCTGATTCTGAAGAAGGTTTATTTTTTCATTTTCTGATTGAAAGGTTTCTTTTAAAATTTTTATTTTTCCCTCAATTTCTTGATTTTCTGTTTCTAAATGATTTATTTTTTGGGTCATTTCTTTTTTTCTTGAATAAAGGGAGTTTAATCTGTTTTGACCATTTTCAAGGGATTTTTTGACTGAATGATAATAATTTTTCTTATTTGCCAGTTCTGTTGTAAGGTTAAAGAGGGTTTTTCTCTGTTTTTCGAGCTCTTTTTCAAATTCATTTATTTTTTTATGAAATTCAATTAATTCCTGTTCTTCTTCAATGATTTCCTCCTGGAGATTACCAATATTTCTTTCAATTTCTGAGTATTGAATTGAAAATTCTTTTAGTTCATTCTGAGATTTTTCAATTTCTCTTTTCAGTGTAGAGTTTTCTTCTTGCATTTTATTTATCAATTCTTTTCTATTTTTTTCTTCTTGGGAAAAAAGATTTTGTTTATTTTCTGTTTTTGTTTTTTCAATTTCTTTTTGTTTTAGCTCTTTTTCTTTTTCCTGTAATTCATTTTCAACATTAGTAATTTTATTTTTTTGCTCTTCAATTTTTTTTATAATTTTTGCGACTTCTTCTTTCAGTTCTGACTGTTTATTTTCAAGCTTTTTGATTTCATTTTTAAGTCCTTCCATCTCATCAATAAGTCTCAAACTTTCAGTTTTAGAGACCTTTAATTCAAGATTTTTTAATTCTTCTATGATTTTTTTATATTTTTCAGCTCTTTTAGCCTGTCTTTCAAGTAAAGAATATTGTTTTCTGAGTTCACCGATAATATCTTCTACTCTTTGCAGATTTTCTCTTGCTGATTGAAGTTTTCCTTCAGATTCGGTTTTTTTAATTTTATAGAGAGAAATCCCTGCACATTCTTCTAATAGAGCCTTTCTATGAAAGGGTTTTGATAGTATATCATTAATTTTTATTTGATCAATTATTGAATAAGTTCTTATATCAACTCCTTCTGAGAGAAATATTTCTCTTATGTCTTTAAGTCTTGCCTGCTTACCATTTATGATGAAATAGGATTCTCCACTTTTGTAAAATCTTCTTTTTATTTCAGTGAATTCTATTTCGGATTCTTCTTCATTTTCGGTTTCTTTTAATGATTTTAGGAGAATAGTTACTTCTGCAATACCCTTTTCCCTTTTTGATTGAGAGCCTTGGAATATTACTTCCTCCATTTTTTCTCCTCTAAGGATTCTGGGATTATGCTCTCCAAGAATCCATCTGAAAGCATCAACAATATTGCTTTTACCTGCTCCATTTGGACCTACAAAGCAGGTAATTCCCTCATTTATCTCTATTCTGGTTTTTTCGGGAAAAGATTTAAACCCGTTAAGTTCTATCCATTTTATTTTCATTAACAATATTTTAGCTTATTTTTATTTTAAAAGCTTTAATGCAAGCATAAAAATTTTTTATTTGACCAAAAAAGTATAACTATTTTACTGTTGATAGACAGTAAAATTTTTGGTATAATTTAAAAAATCTTAAAGCAGGAGGAAAATATGACGAAGAAGTATGACACACCTTTATTGGATGAACTTGAAAAGGGTCCTTTCCCGAGTTTTGTCACTGAAATGAAAAAAGCAGCTGCTAAAAATGCTATGGCTGCTGACGAGCTGGGTCTTTTAGAGAAAAGTTTTAGAGACAAAGTAACTTATTGGAAACATGGTGGTATAGTTGGTGTTAGAGGTTATGGTGGAGGTGTTATTGGAAGATATTCAGAATTAGCAGATGAATTCCCTAATGTTGCTCATTTCCATACTGTCCGTGTAAACCAGCCTGCAGGTTTATTTTATACTTCTGAAACAATGAGATTTTTCTGCGATCTTTGGGACAAATATGGAAGTGGATTAACAAACTTTCATGGTTCAACTGGCGATATAATTTTATTGGGAACAGTAACAGATAATCTTGAGCCTCTTGCAACCATTCTTAGTATGAATGGTTTTGACCTTGGTGGTTCTGGTTCTGCAATGAGAACACCAAGCTGTTGTGTAGGACCAGCAAGATGTGAGTGGTCAATGATTGATACCCTTGATATTACCTATGATTTAACACAGGAATTCCAGGATGAACTCCATAGACCAGCTTTTCCTTATAAGTATAAGATTAAAGTAGTAGGATGCCCAATTGACTGCAATGCTGCAATAGCTCGTGCAGACTGTTCCATAATTGGAACATGGAAAGGTCCAATTGAGATTGACCAAGACAGAGTAAGAGATTATGCAAAGAAGGGTATGAATATTCAGGAAGAAATAGTTAATCTCTGCCCTGGAAAATGTATCACCTGGGATGGAAATAATCTTACAATAAATAACGATGATTGTCGTCATTGTATGCATTGTATTGCAAAATTAGCAGGAGCCCTTAAACCAACACCACCCTTTGGTGCAACAATTTTAATTGGTGCTAAAGCTCCATTTGTTATTGGTGCTACCCTTTCTTGGGTAGTAGTGCCATTTATGGAAATGAAACCACCATATCAAGAAATAAAAGATCTCCATAGAAAATGGTGGGAGTGGTGGAGTGAATATGGAAAGAACAGAGAGAGAATTGGTGAGCTTATTCTTCGTCGTGGAATGAGAGAGTTCCTTGAAATTTCCGAACTTGAACCTGCACCAGAAATGGTCAAAGAGCCAAGAAGAGATCCGTTCTTCTTCTGGAAAGAGGGAGACCTCGAAGGTAAACCTTGGGAAAAATGGTTAAAATAATATAATAAAAAACATTAAGGAGGTAAAATTATGCCATATGTAATTCCCGATGTAGTAGATGTAAAACAAAGAAAAACAGATATAGGACCACCTCATTACAAAAATTTTTTACCACCAGTAATACAGAAAAATTATGGAGACTGGAAAACTCATGAAATATTAACTCCTGGGTTAATGGTTCATATAGCAAATTCTGGAGATAAAATTTGGACAGTTAGAGTTGCATCTCCAAGACTTCTGAGTACCGATACATTAAGAGAGATTGCTGATATTGCAGATAAATATTGTGATGGTTATTTCAGGTTTACAACAAGAAATAATTTAGAGTTTCTTGTTTCCGATGAAAGCAAAGTTAATCCATTAATTGAAGAACTAAAGGCAAAGAAGTATATGATTGGCGGAATCGGGCCAAGAGTAAGTAACGTGGTCCATACACAGGGTTGGATTCACTGTCATTCAGCAGCTGTTGATGCTTCTGCACTTGTTAAGTGTTTATTAGATGATCTTGCTGATTACTTTACAACAAAGGAAACTCCTAACAAAGTAAGATTGGCAGTTGCCTGTTGTACAAATATGTGCGGTGCAGTTCACTGCTCAGATATAGCTATTGTTGGTATTCATACAAAAATACCAAGAATTGAACATGAGAGATTTAAGGATCTCTGTGAGTTACCAACAACTATGGCTGCATGCCCTACAGCAGCGATAATTCCTGATCCAGCAAAGAAGTCAATTAAGTTAAAAGAAGAAAAATGTATGTACTGTGGAAACTGCTTTTCCGTTTGTCCTGCCCTTCCAATTAAAGATGCAGAAAATGACGGAGTTGCAATAGTTGTAGGTGGAAAAGTTGGTAACTTAAGAACACCTCCAAAGTTTTCAAAGCTTGCAGTCCCTTATTTGCCAAATAATCCACCAAGATGGCCTGAAGTAACAAAGGCAGTAAGAAAGATTTTTGATGCCTATGTAGCTGGAGCAAAGAAACACGAAAGAGTAGGAGAGTGGATTGATAGAATTGGATGGGAAAAATTCTTCGATGTGACAGGAATACCATTTACATGGCAGCACATTGATGATTGGACATACACCTTTGAAACACTCAGAACAACTGCACAAATAAAATGGGTTAAAAAATAATTTAATAAGGAGGGGTAACCCCCTCCTTATAAAGAAAGGGGTGAAAATTTTATGGATAAAGAGGAACTCAAAAAGCAGATATACAAACTCATTGAAGAGGCTCAAGGAAAAAAGAAATACAAACAGATGGATGTAATAAAACATTTTAGAGCCCTTGGTGTATCAGATGCTGAAACAAAGGAAGCAATAAGAGAACTTATCGATGGTGGACAATTAATTTATACCTACATGGGTGGTAGCTATATAGAGCTTGCATCTAAACTGGAAAAATTTGAAAAAGATATTTTCAAATAGTTAAATCAGTATTTAGAGATATTAAGAGAGGGGAAGAGATAATCTCCCCCTCTCTTACTTTTATTTTTTTATGTATCCTACAATAGAACAAGCTTTTCAAATAGTTAATAATTTAAAAATAAAAAATAAGACTCTTTCAACAGCTGAATCATGTACAGGAGGTCTTATTGCTTCATCAATAACAGATATTCCAGGTGCAAGCAAAATTTTTCTTGGAGGAGTTGTTGTTTATGCAACAGAGATAAAAAGAAAAATATTAAATATACCTGAAGAAACGTTTAAACATGGAGTAATATCATCTGAAATGGCTATAACTATGGCATTAGCTGTAAAATATCTTACAGGTTCGGACTATTCAATAGCAACAACAGGCAATCTTGGTCCTGATACAATGGAAGAAAAACCAGCAGGTCTTATATATATTGCTGTAGCAACACCAGAAAATGTTTTTGTTAAAGAATTGAAATTTCAAGGTGATAGATATTTCAATAAAATTAATGCAACGAATGAAGCTTTCAATTTTCTTATTGAAAAAATAGTTTAAAAATTAAAGAAGAGAATCTCAACAAGAAGTTATTAATCTTAATGAACTTCAATGCTACTTGTTGAGATTCCCTTCAAATTAGATTCTTTGTAAGACTTCTTCCTCAGTAAATATAGTTTTAAAGTTAATTCAGTCCTTCAATATCTTTATTTTTTCATTTTATCCTTTCAAATTACTAATTAATTCTTCAACTGGTATTGCAGGTAATGTCATAAGCTGAACAGTTCCTCTTGAACCCAATTCAACAGACATTTTCATTACAGTAATATTGTCTGGAGCTTCCACAATATTAACGAAATCATAGGGACCTAAAACTGCATATTGTTGAAGTACTTTCACTCCCATTTTTTCAATTTCTTGATTAACCTCAAGAATTCTCTCAGGCCTTTCCTTTAAGGTTTCTCTTCCATCATCTGTAAGTGTGCTTAAAACTACATAATAAGGCATAATCCACCTCCTCATTTTTTTTAATTATATCAAAAATAAAAATACTTAACAAAAAAATGTTAAATTTTATATAATTAAAGTATGGATTACATGGTAGTATTTATAACAGCACCAAAGGAAGAAGAGGCTGTAAATATAGCAAAAACTCTTGTGGAAGAAAAACTTGCTGGATGTATAAACATAATTAGAAATGTTCGTTCAATTTATTTTTGGCAGGGCAAGATTGAAGATGACTCTGAAGTATTAATGATTGTAAAGACAAAGGAAGAGCTTTTTGATAGGCTTAAAGAAAGGGTTAAATCACTTCATTCCTATACAGTACCAGAAATTATAGGAATAAAAATTAAAAAGGGGTCAGAAGATTATTTAAAATGGTTAAGTGAAGTAACAATATGAAGGAGAATGCTTTTACCTCTCTAATCTGCGAGAAGTTTTGTCATTATTATAAACCGGAAAAAGAAACTGAATTATGTGGTAGCTATTTTTATCTTCAAAAATCTATAACACCATCTGAATTAAAGAGCTTGGTTGAACTATTACATTTGGATACAGAGATTGTAATAAAGCATAAGCTATTCTTTGTTTGTAATAAGTGCAATTTTCGTGAAGATGGTTGTGATTTCATTATTAATAAAAGTTCAATTCCCTGTGGTGGCTATATAATAATTAGTCGATTGCTTAATTATCTAAATCTCTAAAAAGGAGGTTACTATGTCAAGAAGGCTTGTGGAGAGAGATTTAAAAAAAAGAAGACATCGTAGAGAAAAATTAAGCAAGTTAAGAGAAAAATTTAAATTAGCAAAGACCGAGGAAGAAAAAAAACGTATTCTTAATAAAGTTTCAAAAATTGCTCCTTCTTTAAAAGTCGAAGACTTTTTAGCATCTATAAAGTAGTTTTTCGGATTTTAACTGTATTTGCATGGGCTTGTAATCCTTCAAGTGTTGCGAGTATCTCCACATAAGGTGCGAATTTTTTGAATCCATTTTTTCCTATTTTAATGATAGAACTTCTTTTTATAAAGTCATAGACTCCTAATGGAGAGAAAAATCTTGCAGTACCTCCTGTAGGCAAAGTATGATTAGGTCCTGCTACATAGTCTCCTATTGGTTCTGTGCTCCATGGACCTAAAAATATAGCTCCCGCATTTTCAAGCAATGGCAATAATTCCTCAGGATTCTCTGTCATAATCTCAAGATGTTCTGGTGCAATTTTATTTACGACTTCTGTTGCTTCCTCTAATGATTGTACTAAAACTATTGCTCCAAAGTTTTTCAGAGATTGTTTTGCTATTTCAGCTTTTGGTAAAGTTTTAAGCTGTTTTGAAATTTCTTTTTTCACTTCATAGGCAAGTTTTTCAGATGTTGTAACAAGAATACTGCTTGCCATTTCATCATGTTCTGCTTGACTTAGCATATCGGAAGCTATGAAAGCGGGATTTGCAGAGCTATCTGCTACAATCATTATTTCACTGGGTCCTGCTATCATATCTATATCAACTTCTCCAAATACGAGTTTTTTAGCTGTAGCTACATAGATATTGCCGGGTCCTACAATTTTATCAACTTTTTTAATTGTTTCTGTTCCATAAGCTAATGCTCCAATTGCCTGTGCTCCACCAATTCTGTAAACTTCTTTTATATCAAGTAATTCTAAAGCAGCACACACTGTAGGATTTATTTCCCCTCGTGGGGTTGGAACACATACAGCAATTTCACTTACTCCCGCTACCTGAGCAGGAATAATGTTCATAAGAACTGTTGATGGATAAGAGGCTTTACCTCCCGGAACATATGCTCCTATGCGGTGAAGGGGTCTTATAATCTGTCCAAGAACAATGTCTCCTTCTTTATACTTCCATGATTTTTCAATCTGCCTTTCATGAAATTTTCTTATTCTTTGTGCAGCAAACTTCAGAGCATTAAGGACTCCCTTTGAAACTTCTTTTGCCTTTTCTTTAATTTCCTCAGGCTCAATTTTAAGCGGAAGGCCGTGTCTATCAAATAACTTTGTATATTTAATTAAAGCTTTATATCCTTTTTTTTTAACTTCATTGAGAATTTTTTTAACATTCTCTTCAATTTCAGGCTCAGAAGTTGACCGTTTACAGAGTCTTTTAATGAATCTCTGAATCTCAGTTTTATCTTTGATAATCAACATAAAAAATTATAAAATAAATTTTATAACAATTGCCAGTTTGGTGATATAATAAAAATTTATGACAGGAATAATAAAAGCTCTTGGGCTTGTTTTTGGGGACATAGGAACAAGCCCCATATATACTTTAACTGTTGCCTTTTTAATTCTTGAACCAACTTATGAAAATGTTCTTGGCGTTCTTTCTCTTGTATTCTGGACACTTGTTATACTTCCAACTCTTCAATACAATGTGCTTGCAATGAGACTCAGTATAAGGGGTGAGGGTGGAACAATTGTTCTTGCTGAGATATTTAAATCTCTCTCAAAATCAAAAAAAGCTAAGGGAGTTATCACATTTTTATCCTTTATAGGAATCTCTTTTCTTATAGGTGATGGTGTAATAACTCCATCAATAAGTATTTTAAGTGCTGTTGAGGGTTCAGCTTTTATTCCGGGTATAACAGTATCACAGGGAATGCATATTTTAGGAGCAATGGTTATTACTATCTTTTTATTTCTTTTTCAGAAAAAAGGAACTGAAAAGGTTGCCTCTGCTTTCGGTCCTGTAATGGTCTTATGGTTTTTTTGTCTTTTTATTCTTGGCATCTATGGAATTTTGAAAAATCCAGAAGTTTTGAAAGCTGTAAATCCATATTATGCCATAGATTTCCTTTTAAAAAATGGCTGGAAGGGTTACTTAATCTTAGGAGAGGTAATTCTGTGTGCTACTGGTGCTGAGGCAATGTATGCAGATATGGGACATCTTGGTTCAAAACCCATAAGGCATGCATGGGCAATTTTGTTTTTTGTTCTTTCTATTAATTATTTCGGTCAGGGTGCTTTTCTTTTAGCTCATCCACATGTTAAAAATACTCTTTTTGAGCTATCTTTAAATTTTTCATCCTATCTTTATATTCCTTTTTTAATTTTGAGTATATCTGCAACTGTTATTGCTTCACAGGCAATGATTAGTGGAATGTTTTCAATTATCTATCAAGCAATCACAACAAGAATAATGCCAATGTTGAAGATTAATTATACTTCAAAGGAGTTAAAATCTCAGATATACATTGGAAGTGTTAACTGGTTTTTGCTTTTTGCAGTTTTGTTTATTATTTTAGAGTTTAAAAGTTCTTCTAATTTAGCAGCAGCTTATGGACTTGCTGTAACTGGAAATATGTGTATAACAGGAGTTATGCTGATTTCAATATTTTTTCTTAAAAGAAACTATATTGCACTGATAGCTGCTTTGGCTGTTACTGCTGTTGATTTTATATACTTCAGTTCATGTCTGCATAAGATTCCTCATGGTGGATATTACTCAATTCTGCTTGCATTATTTCCACTTTTAACCATTCTGCTTTTTACTAATGGGCAGAAAAAACTTTACAGTGCTATGAAGTTTATGGATAGAGAAGACTTTATTTTAAAATTTGAGAGAGTCTATAAAACAAATCCTAAAATACCCGGAACAGCTATTTTCTTTATAAAAGATACAAGTAAGATTTCACCATACATAGTTGAAACAATGTTTTATCATGGAATAATTTATGAAGACAATATATTTCTGTCAATTATAATCAGACCAGATCCATTTGGAGTAGTTGGATATTTTAAAGAAGAGCTTTACATGGGTATAAGAGTTTTTGAGATTGAAATTGGTTATATGGAAGTTGTAAACATTGAAGAAATATTAATGGAAAACGGAATTGATGAAAGAGCAATATTTTACGGTCTTGAAGACATATCTGCAAAAGGATACTGGAAAATATTTGTCTTTATAAAAAGAATAACGCCAACTTTTATAAGCTTTTTCCGATTGCCTTCAAGAAAACTTCACGGAGTTTTAACAAGAATAGAGATGTAACTATTTAACTATCACAACAGGGCATGTTGTATAGGTTGCTACTCTTCGGGATACTGAACCAAGAAGCCATCTTTCAATTTTTGACATACCCCTTTGCCCTATGACTATCATATCAAAACCATTTTCTGTAGCATATCTTACTATCTGGTCAGCTGGATGCCCTACAACAATATCTGTTCTTACTTCAATTCCATGCTCTTTTGCAACTAAAAATACTTTTTCAAACTCCTTTTTGTAGTATTCTGTGGCACTATCAATTACTGCTTTTATTTCTACTATATCAGCAGGCTCAGGAGGCTGAGCTACTGAAAGAACAGTTATTTTTCTTTCTTTAGAGGAACATTCCTTTGAGAGATTTAAGGCAAAATCAAAAGCTTTGTAAGATTCCTGAGAACCATCAAAGGCAACGAGAATTCTTTTTAACATCTTTTAATCCTCCTTTTTGGTTTTAGGTAAGAGATACTTTGGTAAATAAAAAGCATTGGCTATAATTGTAGGAATTACTGCACTGCCTATTACAGCAGCAATTAAAAGAGAGTATTGACTTTGGTCAATTATTCCATGGGTTAATCCAAATAAAGCAGAGATTGAACCAAAGGTAAGTCCTGTTGACATAAGAAGTGTTGTATACATTCCTTCTTTATGTTTAAATTTAAAAAGTTTAGTAACAGGATAAATACCTACAATTTTTGTTATCATCTTCCCACCCAATAATACCAAAAGAGCCAAGGGTGCTGCAATTAAGGATGGAATGGAAACAAAATAGCCAGCCCTTAAAAAATAAATTGGTGTTAGAAATCCAATTGTAAGGGTTCTCAATCTTCTAATAAGTTGATTATCTTTGCCGACACTTCCTGCTAAAACCATACCAAAAATATAAGCTGGAAGAACAGCCTCGCTTCCTGACCATATGGCTAAAGCACCGAGACCAAAAAGTATGCATAAAAGATATTTCGTTTCAAATTCTGAGGGTTTATTGCCAAATTTTTTAAAAATTTTCGGGGTTACCAATGGAGCAAAAATAACAATAAAAATTGTAAAACCTATAAAAATCAAAGATTTTATAGTAAAGGGAGAGAAAATAAGTCCGAGAGCTATGACTGTACCAAGGTCATTTACAAAGCATGCTGCGAGAATGACTTTACCAAATTCTGTTTTATTCAATCCCAATTCAAGCATTACTGCATAGACAACTGCAACAGAAGTTGTTGAAAGAGCAACGCCTGCAAGCCAGCTTGCTTTAACACTCCAGCCAAGCAGATAGTAAGCAAAGGCTGTACATCCAAGAAAAGGGGCTAAAAAGGCTATTAATCCTATCCCTGCTGTTTCTTTCCATCTTGTTTTTAATATCTCTGGTTCAAGTTCAGCACCTGCAAGAAAAGTGAGCATTATAGCTCCAACACCTGCTATGAATTTAATCCAAATATCATTTTCACCAATTGATATGCCTGAATTTGCAATAGCAAGGCTTGCAATTGCTCCAACCGCAATTTCTGTTAATGCGGTTGCTAAACGAAGCTTTGTAGCAATTACTGTAGAAACAATAGCAAGGAAAAACCAGAAAGAAGCCTTTAGAAGAATTTCAAACATTTTTGCCTCCTTATTCAGGGTAAAATACCTACGTTTTTCAAGTAGGAGTTATCAGCCCTGAAAATCAGAGGCACTTAAAGGCGAACTCCATCGCCTTTTTTAATATAAGGCATACCGTGTTTTTTAATCAAGCAATTTCCTCAAAATTCTTTATTTGAGTTGAGTTAAATTTAAATGTTATTATATTGCTTATGGCGATAGTTAAACCTTTTAGAGGCATTCTCTATAATCCGCAAAAGGTTAACGGAAGTGATGTCATGAGTCCTCCCTATGATATTATTTCGGAGGAGTTAAGAGAAGAACTTTATTTAAAGAGTCCTTATAACATAATCAGAATTGACTATGGAAAAAATCAACCTAACTTGGATAAATATGCTTTAGCTAATGAATTTTTTCAGCAATGGCTTAAAGAGGGAATTCTTATTCAGGATGATGACCCCTGTTTCTATGGGTATGAAGTATCTTACAAGTATAAAAGAAAAAATAAAATTTTAAGAGGTATTGTAGCAGTTGTAAAACTTGAAGAAGTAGGCAGAGGTATATTTCCTCATGAACAGACTTATTCTAAGCCTAAGGCTGATAGGTTAAATTTAATGAAGGCTTGTATGGCAAATACTTCTTTAATTTTTTCAATTTATCGCTCTAAAGAAAGAATAACCTCTAAAATACTTGAAAAAATTGAAAAGCCTTATATTAAAGCAAAGGATTTAGATGGCAACGAACACAGGATTTATAAAATCCGAGACAATACTCAAGTTCAAAGTATAATAAATGAATTTAAACATAAACCTCTTTTTATTGCCGATGGTCATCATAGATATGAGGTAGCTCTGGAGTTTCAAAAAGAGATGGAGAAAATATATCCTAATTCAACAGATGCTCCTTGGAATTATGTTTTAATGTTTCTGTCAAATATAGAAGATAACGGATATCTTATACTTCCTACTCATAGACTTTTAAGTACTTCTCAACCTGTTAAAGATTTACTTTCAAGTAATCCTAACTTTATATTTAGAGAAATAAATGAAAAATTTTCTGACATCGAGGAATTTGTTGAAGAAAAAGGATATGGAAATTTTGGAGTGTATCTAAAAGATAAAAAATGGTATTTATTAAAATACATTGGGCCATCTCTTGATAATCTACCTCCAGAATTAAGAAATCTTGATGTTAATATTTTAGAAGAAGCTGTCATAAAACAACTTTTCCCTCAGCGAGAAATTTGTTATGATATAAATATAGATAAAGGTATGAAATTGGTTCATGAAGGAAAATGTGATTCTATATTTGTTTTAAGGGCAACAAAAGTAGAGGATATTGAAAGAGTGGCGATTTCTGGACTTAGAATGCCTCCAAAATCCACCTATTTCTATCCTAAACTTCTTACAGGTATGGTTATCAATAGTCTCAAAGAATAAAAAAAGGAGGTAGCTATGGCAATAAAAGTGGCCATTAACGGTTTTGGTCGAATAGGAAGACTATTTTTTCGTTCTTGTCAGGATTTTCCTGAAATTGAAATTGTAGCTATCAATGATCTTACTGATGCATATACTTTATCCCATCTACTTAAATATGACTCTGTTCATGGACAATTTAAAGCCGATGTTCAGGCTAAGGACAATACCATTGTAATTAATGGTAAAGTACTACAGGTCTTTGCTGAAACCTTACCCGAAAGACTTCCATGGGGAGATTTGAATGTGGATATAGTAGTGGAATCTACAGGTAGATTTACTGATAGAGCAGGAGCTTCTAAACATCTTGATGCAGGAGCAAAATGGGTAATCATAACCGCACCAGCAAAAGAAGAGGATATCACTGTAGTGATGGGAGTTAATAATCATCTTCTTGATCCATCTGTTCATAGAATTATCTCCAACGCATCTTGTACAACTAACTGTCTTGCTCCAGTGGCAAAAATTTTACATGAATTTTTCGGCATTGAAAGAGGTTTTGCAACAACAGTGCATTCATACACAAATGATCAGAGAATTCTTGATCTTCCTCACAAAGATCTCAGGAGAGCAAGGGCTGCGGCTGTATCAATGATTCCTACTACAACTGGTGCAGCTAAGGCAGTTGGTAAAGTTTTACCGGAGCTTAAGGGTAAACTTGACGGACTTGCAATAAGAGTTCCTACTCCCAATGTCTCATTAGTTGATCTTGTTGTTCAGTTAAATAAGGAAGTAACAGAAAAAGATATTAATGAAGTTCTTAAAAGAGCCTCAGAAGAAGAAATGAAAGGAATACTTTACTATATAGAAGAACCTCTTGTATCCATTGATTTTAATGGTTCCACTTATTCTTCCATTGTTGACTCACTTCTTACTAAGGTTATTGAAAATAAACTTGCAAAGGTAATTTCTTGGTACGACAATGAATACGGATACAGTTGTAGAGTAAGAGATTTAATTTTATACTTAATGAACAAGATTTAAAAAAGGAGGTTAAAATGACTCCATTTAATAATTCCTTCGATAAAGTCACTATCGAGGATCTTCCCATTAAAGGAAAGAGAGTTTTTATAAGAGCGGATTTTAATGTACCCCTTGATGCAAATTTGATGATAACCGATGACAGAAGAATTCGTTCTACTTTACCTACGATAAATTATGCTATTGATGAAGGAGCAAAGGTGATACTCGCTTCTCATCTTGGAAGACCAAAAGGTAAGTTAGATCCCAAATACTCTTTAGCTCCTGTGGCAAGAAGATTGCAGAGACTTCTTAACAAAGAAGTTATTTTTGCTCCTGATTGTATAGGCCCACAGGTAGAACACTTGGTTTCAAGAATGAAGGAAGGTGATGTTATTTTACTTGAAAATCTTAGATTTCATATTGAAGAGGAAAAAAATGATGAAAAGTTTGCTAAAGCCCTTGCATCTTTAGCGGATTATTATGTTAATGATGCCTTTGGAGCATCCCACAGGGTTCATGCATCCATAGTAGGTATTCCTAAATTTTTACCCTCAGCAGCTGGTTTTTTATTGAAGAAAGAAATTGAGTATCTAAAAGGAGCGATTGAATCACCTATAAGACCTTTTATAGTGATACTTGGCGGAGCAAAAGTTGGAGGTAAAATAGGTGTTCTTGAAAATCTTGCTGACAAAGCTGACAAAGTAATTGTTGGTGGTGGAATGGCTTTTACATTTATCAAAGCACTTGGATATGAAGTTGGAGACTCTCTTGTTGAGCAAGATATGTTAGATTTTGCAGAAAAAATTATGGAAAAATTGCGCAGAAATAAAGTGAAATTTTACCTTCCCGTTGATGTTGTCATAGCGCAAAGTATTGAAGCAGGCGCTGAAACAAAGATTGTTCCAGTTCAGGAAATTCCTCCTGGTTGGAGAGGGCTTGATATAGGTCCTGCTTCAGTTAAATTATTTACTGAGGTTCTTCATGATGCTAAAACTATTCTTTGGAATGGACCAATGGGAGTTTTTGAAATAGATGCTTTTTCTCGTGGAACCTTTGCTATTGCCCATGCTGTAGCAGATTCTTATGCTTTTACAATAGTTGGCGGCGGAGATACAGACTATGCTGTTCACAGAGCTGGTGTAAGTGATTCAATATCTTTTATCTCAACAGGTGGTGGAGCGGCACTACAACTTCTTGAAGGGAAAGAACTTGTAGGATTAGCTGTTTTACCAAATAAAAAAAGAGATTAACTAATAGAAAGAAAGAGGGGAGTCATCTCTGATGACTACCCCTCCTTCATTTATAGCCTTCTTAATATATTTTGGAAGACTAAACATACTTCTATGGGAATCTAAATCATAAAATTTTAATTTATCCTCTATAGACGATATTTTTTCATCAAGAATAACTGTCCCAGGATTTATTTTTTTTGATGCAAGAACAAAACCCCAAGGAGCAAAGAAAGAGGGAATATTAGCTATGTAAGGCTTAACGTATGGAAAAACTTCCTTTAGAGTTTTAACAATGGAAATAAAAATTTTTATATTATTTAGTGAAGTAGAAGCAGACTGTGTAACCATTATACCTTCTGGAGTAAGAGCATTATAAACCTTTTCGTAAAACTCTTTTGTATAAAGTAGATAGGCAGGACCTCCTTCTTGGGGTTCTGGTAAGTCTATTATAATCACATCGAAATAGGAATTAATTTTTTCAATATAAGCTCTCGCATCATCTATAACTAACCTGACCCTCGGATCATCAAAAGCACCATTACTCCACTCTGGTAGAAATTTTTTTAGATATTTTAATTACCTCTTCATCAAGATCAACCATTACTACTTCAGTTACAGGATGCTTAAGCACTTCTCTTATTGTTGCACCTTCACCACCACCTGCAATGAGAACTTTTTTCGGATCATTACTCAAAAACATAGCTGGATGAACCAATGCCTCATGATATATGAATTCATCCATCTCAGATGACTGCATCTTGCCATCCAGTAAAAGGCATTTGCCTAGATTACCAGTCTTAATTACTTCAATTCTCTGATAGGGAGATTCCCCAGAATAGGTTATCTCCCTCAGAGAATGAAGTAAAATCTCATCTTCTGATGTTTTTTCAATATACCACTTGGTATTCATCATAGCAAACTTTGTGAGGAAGTTTCTCATTTTTATGAGATATAATTCCTCTTTTCATCTCCACTATTGATGGATTTTTACATTCAAAGGCTTCTATAATATATTGAGCTGCAATTTCAGGTTTAATAGTATCACCACAGGTAAATACATCAACTGCTGCGAAGCCGTATTCTGGCCAGGTATGAATTGTAAGATGACTTTCTGCAATAACAACAACTCCGCTAATACCAAAAGGACTAAATTCATGGAAATTAATGTTAATTATTGTTGCATTAGCTTTTTTTGCTGCATCAACCAGAATGGTTTGGACACTTTCGAGATCCTTGAGGATCTCAGGATTGCATTCTTTTAATTCAATTAAAAGATGGGTCCCTAAAGCATACAATTTTCGCCCTCCTCCCACAGAGATGAAAACAGGGACAAAGCCCCTGTAAACTATATATATTAATTAAAAAAATTTTTTTTGTCAAATTTAATCTTTGTACTTTAATTTTGACAATTGAAAAGTACTGTATTAAGCGATTTTAAAGATTGTATACTTTGTATTTATTTGTCAAAAATTTAGAGAATTATTTTTATCTTGACATAATTTGTAAACAATGGCAATACTTTATTTCATGCCAATAAAAAGTTTTCTTGCCATAATTTATACTACAGTGCTTACAATTTCAGCTCTTCATATGCCCCAACCTCTTTTACCGCTACTTAGTAATGTTTTTAGATCGGAGATGGATGTTATATCACTTATTATGAGTGCTACTTTTATTCCTTTAACTTTCATACCGATTGTTTCTGGTGTAATTCTTAATTTTTTATCGCCAAAAAGAATGATTCTATTTGCTGCTTTAGCTCACTCAATTATTGTTTTTGGTATTTCAATAACGGATCAACTACAATTGGCGATTTTTTTACGATTTTTGGAAGGATTTATGATATCAATGATTCTGACATCAAATACTACATATATTTCTTTAAAAGCTAAAAAGAAAAAATTCAATTTTATATGTCTTACTATATTGCTTTTACTACAATTGGTGGTTTGCTTGGTAGAGTTATTGGAAGTGTATTAGCTACTTTTTTTGGTTGGCAAGCCTGTTTTCAAGTTATGGCTGTAAGTCTTTTGTTAGTAATTCCAATAGTATATTTTTTTTTAGATGATATTGTGAGTCCTAAGCAATTAAGCAATAAACTCCCATTAAAAGAATTAATTGAAATTGTCTTTGAAAAAACAAACAAAAAGATTTATTTGAGTGTATTCTGCCTTTTTTTTATTTTTACTGCGATTACTAATTTTTTACCATTCCGTATTAAAAGTCTTTATGCAGAAAGTACTGAGTTAACAATAGGATTTATATATTCGGGATATATTACTGGTATAGCTATTTCTTTTATAGCTATTAAAATTATAAAATTATTGGGGGATGAACGAAAAACTCTGCTTTTAGGTCTTTCTTGTTATGCCTTCTTTCTTGTTATGTTTATTATCCCTAATCTTTTATTAATTTTTATTGTTATGTTTGGCTTTTGCTCAGGAATGTTTCTTGTTCATTCTGTATCATCGGGATATTTAAATAAATTGACAACAACTCAAAAAAGTCTTGTAAATGGTGCTTATATATCTATTTATTATTCTGGAGGAGTCCTTGGCTCTTACTTACCTGGTATTATTTATAAAAATTTTGGATGGGAATTTTTTATTGTCTGTCTTTTAATTATGCTTTTTGTTTCTATATATTCCTCTTTTAAATTGTCTAAGTGAAAAAACATCTTACATAACGATCATCTGAAACTTTTCTGTATGTTGGTATCTCCTTTGAACAGATTTCTTGTTTATATTTACATCTTGGATTAAAGACACATCCTTTAGGTAATGATTTTAAGTTTGGGATATTACCAGGAATACCCATTATTTCGGTCTTTGCAGAAGGTATACAACTAAGTAAAGCCTTTGTATAAGGATGGTAAGGGTTATTATAGACATCTTCCACCTTTCCTTCCTCCATAATTCTACCAGCATACATAACGATTACTCTGTCGGCATACTCAGAAACAATGTTCATATCATGAGTAATTAAAATTAGAGATTTGTTTTCACTTTTTACTAAATAATATAGCAAATCAAGAATTTCTTCCTGTACTGTTACATCTAATGCTGTGGTTGGTTCATCGGCAATTATTAACTCAGGTTCACAGGCTATAGCCATTGCAATCATTATTCTCTGCTTCATTCCACCTGAAAGTTGATGGGGATAACTATTTATTGTATGGGGTATTTTTAATTTTTCAAGAATTGATTTTGTCTTTTTCAAAGCTTCTTTTTTTGAAATGTTTAAATGATGAATTAGCATTTCTGCAATTTGAGTGCCTACTTTAATCAAGGGATTAAGAGAAGTTGTAGGGTCTTGAAATATTATAGAAATTTTTCTGCCTCTTATTTTTTCTAATTGGTAAGATGGAAGATTTAAAATTTCTGTTCCATTAAACACTACAATTCCTTCTGCCTTAAAATATTCAGGTAATAGATTAATTAAGGTAAGTGCAGTTAAGCTTTTACCACTTCCACTTTCACCTACAAGAGAAAAAATCTCTCCTTTGTTGACTTGAAAATTAATATCCTCAAGATAGACTATATTTTTATAGAAAACATTAAGTCCTTTTACATATAGTAACACTTCACTTATTTAATGCATCCTTTAATGCTTTGCTCATTTTAAATTGAATTGCTCTTTGTGGTGGAACGGTTACTGTTTCACCAGTTTTAGGATTTCTAGCTTGGCGGGAATTTCTTGTTTTTACCTTGAAATTACCAAACCCTCTTAATTCAATTTTTTCTCCTTTTATTAGTTTATCTTTCATAGCATCAAATATCATGTCTATTATTGTTTCTACTTGTTTTTTAGTGAGGTATTCTATCTTTTCAGATACTTTGTCAATTAATTCAGATTTTTTCATTTTTCTCCTCCTTCAATTTGTTTGTGGTAAGTATAGGTAATAAATTTGACTTGTAGGTAATAATCTCTTTATCAATGATTCTGTATCACCCTTCAGAAGTTCATATAAAATAGTAGTTTTTTTCATAATTATTTCAGGTTCTCCCTTAATGTTTCCAAGCTGAGCAGCTACTTTGATAGCATACTCAAGATCGCCAATTTCGTCAACTAAACCAATTTCTTTTGCTTTTAATCCTGTAAAAACTCTTCCATCAGCAATTTTTTTAACTTTTTCAATAGGTATTTTTCTTCCCTCAGAAACTGCATCGACAAACTGGTCGTGGACATCATCAATTAGTCTCTGTAGCACTTCTTTTTCATCACTTTGAAGTGGTGGTTTCAATGGCGATGTGATGTCTTTGTATTTACCACTTTTTATTACTTCTGCTTTAACTCCTATCTTATCGAGTAAACCTTTAATATTTGGTATTTCAATTAATACTCCAATTGAGCCTGTTATGGTTCCTGGATTAGCAATTATTTTTGTAGCTGGGCAGGAAATATAGTAAGCACCTGAAGCTGCAATAGATCCCATTGATACAACAACTGGTTTTACCTTAATTGTTCTTTTAATTTCTTCGTAAATTTCCTGAGATGGAACTACTGCTCCACCGGGGCTGTCAACTCTTAAAACAATTGCTTTAATAGCTGGATTTTTTCTGTATTGTTTAATTTCCTCTATTACTGCTTTTGAATCAACTATAATTCCTTTAACATTAACCATAGCAATTTTACCATAGGAAAGACTACTTTCCATAATAGTAGCAAGAAAGCTTATTAATATAAGTCCAATTAAAATAATTAAGAAAATTTTAAGTTTTTTTCCTATCATTCTTCTTCAGCCCTTTTCATGCTAAGTCCTATTTTTCTTTTTTCTGTGTCAACCTTAACAACAACAACACTTATTTCATCTCCTTCTTTTACAGGTTTTTCTTTATTTATCTCTGAGTTATAGACAAGTCCTTCTACAATTCCTTCTAAATCAACAAACAATCCATGTTCAGTTTTTTTAAGAACAATTGCTTTATAGACTTCTCCTACTTTAAATCTCTCAGGAATTTCTTTTAACCAAGGATCATCAGTAAGTTGTTTTATACCTAAAGAAAGTTTTTCCTTTTCAGGGTCTAAATTTAAAATTACAGCTTCAATTTTTTGTCCCTTTTTAAAAAATTGAGAGGGATGATCAACATGTTTTGTCCATGAAATATCTGATATATGAATAAGTCCATCAACTCCTTCGGGTAGTCTTACAAAAACTCCAAAATCAGTAATTGTCTTAACCTTACCTGTTACTTTATCACCTATTTTATATTTTTTAGCCACAACTTCCCAAGGTTTTGGTTTTAGTTGTTTTAAACTTAAAGAAAGCTTTCTGTTTTCCTTGTCAATATCAAGAATTTTAAGATTTAACCACTCATCAACTTCAGCATAATAAGTTGGATTCTTTGGCGTTGTCCAGTCAAGTTCACTTATATGGACTAATCCTTCAACACCTTCTTCAATTTCAATAAATAATCCAAAATCTTCAATGCGTGTAACCTTTCCTCTAACTTTCATACCAGAGTGATATTTTTTATCAATGTTTTCCCATGGATCTGGTTTCTTTTGTTTATAACCAAGAGTTACTCTTTCATTTTCAATATCTGATTTTAATACAACAAATTCGTATTCTTTCCCTATTTCAAAAAATTGGGATGGATGTTTAACTTTACCCCAAGATATATCAGAAATATGAATAAATCCGTCAATGCCACCAAGGTCAACAAAAACTCCGTAGTTAGTTATATTTTTTACAATGCCTTTTATTTTAGCTCCTTCTTTTATTTTCTGAGCCATTTCTTTCTTTAGGGATTCCCTTTGTTCTTCAAGATAACTTTTTCTGGAAAACACCAGAGTGGTTTTTACATTTTTCCAAGACCCATAGAGATTTTTTGGTGTTTCTATCTTTTCTATTTTTACCTTTAAATTTTGTCCTATATAATTGTCAAGATTTTTTGGTTTTCTTAATTCAAGTAATGATGCTGGAATAAAGCCTTTTATACCGAAGAAAGAAGCTATTAGTCCACCTTTGGTTTTGCCCGTAACTTTAACTTCAATTGGAGTTTCCTTTTCATTGGCTTCTATTAGCATTTCCCAACCTTTAATTTTTAAAGCTCTATCTCTTGAAAGATATATTGCACCTTGGGCATCATCAATTTTTTCAATAAAAACTTCAAATTCATCACCTTCTTTAAGACTTTCTAATTCTTCCTTTGTAAACTCATTATGGGGAATTATTCCTTCAAATTTATATCCCACATCAACTATAATGCCATCATTTCTTATTCCTATTACTTTTCCTTTAACAATTTCTCCCCTTTCAACACGAGAAAGTGTCCCCTCATAAAGACTCTCTAATTCTTGCTTTTCACTAAGTTCGCTCTGCATGCTCCTTCCTCCTTAATTTATAAACATTTTAATTTTTTCTATTACTTCATCAATGATCCACTGAGGTGTTGATGCTCCTGCTGTAACACCAATTTTTTTAACAGATATTACCCACTCTTTGTCAATTTCTTTAGCATCTTCAATATGATAGGTAGTAACACCAATTTTTTTGCAAAGATTAGCAAGTTGGGTAGTATTAGCACTGTTTTTCCCACCTACAACAATCATTAAATCTACTTCTTTTGCAACTTTTTCTGTTGCCTGAAGTCGCTTAGATGTAAAATTACAAAGAGTGTTAAAAATTCTTATTTCTTCAAATTCATTGAGAGAATTGATTATTTTATTCATTATTTCTTTAACCTTAGACATTGGCTGGGTTGTCTGCTCGATTATACCAATTTTTTTATTTAGAGCTGGAATTTCATCAGAGCTTATTACGGCAGCTTTTTCACCGGCATAGCTAAAAATTCCTTTAACTTCAGGATGTTCTTTATCACCTATAATAAGAACTTGATAACCTTCAGATGTTAATTTTTCAGCAATACTTTGAGCTTTTTTCACAAAAGGGCATGTAGCATCGATTATTTCTATTCCAAGATTTTTAATTTCTTCAAATTTTTCCTTTGGAATTCCATGAGCCCTGATTATTAAGGTTCTTATATTTTTGTTATCGATATCTTCTATGGGATGTACACCTAAATCCTTTAATTTTTCAACAACCTGAGGATTATGAATTATAGGACCTAATGTAAAAACGCCATCTTTATGTTTTTGAGCAACATCAAAGGCTATGTCAATTGCTCTTTTAACTCCAAAACAAAATCCTGCACCTTCTACCAGAACGATTTTCTGCATACTGTTTTTGATAATACAAGATATTAAGCAGACTCTGCAACTTTTTTTAAAATTAGTGAGATAACTTCTTGAAGATTAAGCATTGATGTATCAATATAAAAAGCATCTTCACTAATTCTTAATGGTGCATTCTGCCGTGAAGAATCTCTTTTGTCTCTCTCTATGACATCCTTTAATGCTTCTTCAAAGGTTATCTCTTTTCCAAGATTTAATAGTTGTTCATATCTTCTTTTGGCTCTTATTTCGGGAGAGGCATCAAGATAAAATTTTTTCCATGCATCAGGAAATACAACTGTTGTCATGTCTCTGCCTTCAGCTACAATATCCATTATCTGAGCAAAATCTCTTTGCAGAGGAAGCAAAAAATCTCTTATGACTTGTTTAGCAGAAATTTGAGATGTAACAGCACCTATCTGAGGGTCTCTGATTAATAAAGAAACATCCTTTCCATTAAGAAAAATTCTACCATTTTCATAATTAATTTTTATTTTTTTAAGCTCTTTTTTAATTTCTTTGTCTGATAATGTTGAAAAATCTTTAATATGGTTAAATTTTATGAAAAAATGATATGCAATTGCTCTGTATAAAGCACCTGTATCAAGATATTGAAATCCTAAAATTTTTGCTATTTCCTTTGAAATAGTGCTTTTACCAGCCCCAGAAGGTCCATCAATTGCTATAACTTTTTTCATTTCTGAAGTATTTCAAGAAAATTATAAAATTCAGGAAAAGATATATCAACACAGTCTGCATCTTTTATAGTAGTTTTTCCATCTGCAATTAGTCCTGCAATACTTAATGCCATAGCTATTCTATGATCTTTATAAGAATAAACTTCTGTTCCTTGAAGTTTGCAAGGACCTTTTATCTCTACTCCATCTTCAAATTCTTTTATAGGAACTCCCATTTTACTTAGTTCTGTTGCCATTGCTTTTATTCTATCTGACTCTTTAGCTCTTAAATCTTTTGCATCCTTGATAATTGTTAGTCCTTCTGCCTGAGTTGCAATAACACATAAAATTGGAAATTCATCAATAAGTCTTGGAATTATTTCTCCATGAACAGTAACGCCTTTAAGTTCAGAAGATGTCTTAACTAAAATATCTCCAATAAGTTCTCCTGCTTGTTCTTTTAAATTAAATATCTCAATTTTTGCTCCCATGGAGCTTAGAACTTCAAGAAAACCTGTTCTTGTTTCATTTAGACAAACATTTTTTATTATTACTTCAGAGTCTGGCACTAAACAAGCTCCTCCAATAAAAAAGGCAGCTGAAGAAAAATCATTTGGAATAGTTATTTCAAAGGGATTTATTTGTTGTAATGGCGGAATGATTTTTATTGTGTTGTTTGTTATATAAAGTTCAACACCCATGCTTTTTAGCATTTTTTCTGTATGGTCTCTGCTTTTATGAGGTTCTTTTACAGTGGTCTCGCTTTTTGCAAAAAGTCCTGCAAGAAGAATTGCACTTTTTACCTGTGCACTTGCAATAGGCATTTTATAACTAATTCCTTTTAGGTTCCCACCTTTTATTACAATTGGAGGGAATTTGTTATCTGCTCTTGAGTAAATTTCTGCTCCCATTTGCCTCAAAGGTTCTATAATTCTTTTCATGGGCCTTTGTCTTAATGATTCATCTCCGGTAAGAACACTCAAAAAGGGCTGTCCAGCCAGTATTCCACTTAAAAGCCTTATCGTTGTTCCAGAGTTTCCACAATCAATAACATCTTCAGGTTCTTTAAGGGATTGTAATCCCTGTCCATGAACTATAATTTCTTTTATATCATTTACTTTAATTTGTACTCCAAGAGCTTTCATTGCATTTAGGCTACTTATAGGATCCTTTGCCCATAGAAAATTTTTTATCCTTGATTCACCCTTTGCCAGAGAGGCAAACATAACTGCTCTGTGCGATATAGATTTATCAGGTGGTGGTGTTATTTCTCCTTTAAGAAAAGTTGCTTTTTCAATTATTCTATTCATAATGATTAGCTCCCTAATTTCGATTTCATAACATAAAGAATTTTATAAATTTGCCTTGGATTTAAAATTGATTGGTAATTCTATTGTTAAACCTGAAGATTGGTCAGTAAAAATAAATTTCATATCTTTTAAAATTTGCAGTTGTTCATTAGCATTTAATAATTCTATTCCATATATTTTACCATCTGGAGTAAGATCTATATTTACCTCGTCACTTAGATGAATAGTTTCAACCTGTTCAGGTTTGTCTTTAAATTTTATATAAGCAATATTATATTTAGAATCATAGCTTAATTTCATGTTATTTCGCCTCCTAACTAAAAATATTTTACCAAAACCGTTATTACAACAAAATTACCGTCTTCTATAACTCCGTACCGTCTTCTATAACTCCGTAAATTTCAATTTGCTTTGTTTTATAGATTTTGCCTCTCCAAACTCCCTCAAGGGAAAAATTTCTTCTAAAACCAATTCTACCAAATTTTGCAGGAAATTTTTCTCCTTCCTTTAGAGTTTGTATTACCTCTTCTTCAGTTGCTCCTCTCTCTTGCATTCTTTCTTGAGCATGTTTATGAATTATAATTTTTTCAAAATACATTTTTAAGAAATTCTCTCTCTAAGATTTTTTGCTTTTTCAATGCATTTTTTTAATTCATCTAACTTTTCTTCCTTAATCAATCTCTTCATTTCTTCAATTTTGTCACAAAAAATACTTAGGTAGTCTAAAATGTTTTCACTATTCATAATAAAAATGTCTCCCCACAGTTCTGGAGAGCTTTTGGCAATCCTTGTAAAGCTTTTAAATCCTGAACCAGCATAGGTTATTAAGTTTTTATCTATATCAGCTACTGTGTTTACCATGCAAAAGGAAATAAGGTGAGGTAAATGGCTCATTAAGGCATAAACTCTGTCATGCTTCTTTGCAGACATAAATTCAACATCTGCACCCACTTCCTTCCATAATTTAGATACTTTCTCAAGAATCAATTTATCAGTTTTTTCAGTTGGTGTTATAATTACCTTTGCTCCTTCAAAAAGGTCTGCCCGCGCATATTCAAATCCTGTTTTATCAGAACCAGCAATGGGATGGGTTCCAACAAAATGAACTCCTCCGGGTAAAATCTTTTCAATCCTTTCTACAACCCATTCTTTAACACTTCCCACATCTATTACAACAGTCCCTTTTTTTAAAAATTCAGCCAATTCTGAAACAATTTTTTCAAAAACTCCTAAAGGAGTTGCAAGTACAACAATGTCAGCTAATGCTGCATCTTTTAATGAAGTTGTAAATTGATTAATTATTCCAAGTGATTCTGCTCTTTTAAGCCTTTGTTCATTCCTACCATAGCCGATGATTGTATCTACCAATCCTTTATTTTTTAAGGCTAAAGCAAAGGATCCTCCAATTAATCCAACTCCAATAATTGATACAGTTTTAAATCCATCCTCCATTAGACTTCCCTACCAATAGCCATTGCAACTGCTTTAACTTTTTCCATCATATTTTTAAACTGCTCTGGAGTAAGGGACTGCTCTCCGTCAGAGAGAGCTTCTTCAGGATTTGTATGAACTTCTATCAAAAGCATATCAGCACCAGCAGCAACTGCAGCAACTGCCATTGGCGCAACAAGATCTCTTTTGCCAACACCATGACTGGGGTCTACTGCTACTGGAAGATGACTTAAAGATTTAAGTAATGGAATAGCACTAAGGTCAAGGGTATTTCTTGTGGCAGTCTCAAAGGTTCTTATCCCTCTTTCACAGAGTATAACTTTTTCATTTCCCCTTGAAAGAATATACTCTGCTGCCATAAGAAGTTCTTTTATTGTTGCAGACATTCCCCTTTTGAGCAAAACAGGTTTGTCAACTGAGCCAACTTCCATAAGCAGCTTGAAGTTCTGCATATTTCTTGTGCCAATTTGGAGAATATCAACATAGTCAAGCATTACATCTATATCTCTTGGATCCATAATTTCACTTATTACAGGAAGTCCTGTTCTTTCCTTTGCCTCTTTGAGATACTTAAGTCCTTCTATTCCAAGACCTTGAAAGGAATAGGGAGATGTGC
>NZ_MAVV01000021.1 GCF_001707915.1 Thermodesulfovibrio sp. N1
AAATGGGAATAGATTTTACTAATTATGCAGATGGACTTAGAGCAGCCTTAAGACAGGCTCCTCATGTAATACTTGTTGGAGAAATAAGAGATAGAGAAACCCTTGAAATTGCTATGCAAGCTGCTGAAACAGGACATCTTGTTTTAAGCACAATGCATACTACTGATGCAGGACAAACAATTGGAAGGGCAGTTGGAATGTTTCCTCCGGAAGATGAAAATTATATAAGATTAAGGCTTTCTGATACCTTAAAATGGGTTGTAAGCCAGAGACTACTGCCCAAAATTGGGGGAGGAAGAATTGTTGCTACGGAAGTAATGAGAAAGAATTTAAGAATAAGAGATTTAATAATAAATGGTGAGACAGCAGAAAAAACCTTTTATGATGTGATAGAAACTTCTCAAGCAGTCGGCATGCATACCTTTGACCAGTCAATTATTGAATTGTATAAACAAGGATTAATAACAGAGGAAACTGCTGTTGCCTTTGCATCAAGAAAATCGACAGTAACAAGAGAGATTGATAGAATGAAAGCTCAGAGGGGAGAAAAAACAACAGATATTGAAGGACTTAAAATAGACACTGAATATGAAAAAAGACTAAAAAGAGGACTATAATGGCAAAAGCAATTATTTGTGAAAATGATCCTGCAGTCCAAAAAAATTTATCACTAATTTTAAAGACTTTTAATTTTGAATCGATAACACCTATTAGCTTAGAAGAAGCAATTAATGTTTTAGAAACCACTGATGATATATCTATAGTTATTGTAAATGAAACCTTTGCAGATCAAAAACCTCACAGTAACAGAATAATTCAATATATAACTAATCTGCCAATGTATCGAAGAAGAGATATTATGTTGATTATTACAGGACAAAACCTGAAAACATTAGACAGATTATTAGCTTTTGCAAAAGGTGCAGACTTAATAGTAAACACACAAGATATTAATAATTTCTTATCCTTTTTTAAAAAGTCCTATTCAGAACATCAAGCTACTTACAGACAATACAAGGAATTATTAAACAGATAAACTTCTCTGTCTCATAACCTCAAAAAGCAAAACTGATGTAGCGGTAGATACATTTAGTGAGTTTATCTTTCCTTTCATAGGAATCTTTACAATCTCATCACATAGTTCCCTTACAGTTTGTCTTATACCACTTCCTTCTGAACCAATTACTATGGCTATGGGAGAGTTTAAAGAAGCTTCCCAGAGAGTTTTGCCACCATCTGCTTCAGCTCCGATAATTGTGATGTCCCTCTCTTTGAACTCCCTTATCGCATACTTGATATTGTTTATCTCCACCAAATTTACATGCCATACTGCTCCTGCCGATGATTTCCATACTGAAGGAACAATGCCTACCGAGCGTCTCTGTTGATATATAACTGCATGGACACCTACAGCTTCAGCAACCCTTAGAATAGCACCAAAATTCTGAGGATCCTCAATTAAGTCAAGAATCAGGAAAAATGGTGGCTCTCTTTTCTGAGAGGGAATCTTAAGTGCATCTGTGAGATCTAACTTATCTTTTGGTATTACCTTTGCTAAAACACCTTGATGAACACCCTGTACAATTTTCTGTATTCGTTTTTCATCGACTATTCTCACAGGTATCAGACACTTTTCAGCTGTCTCTATTATCTCTCTCAAAGGTAAAAGCCTGCTTTTTGATATTAAAATCTCCTTTACTGCATGGGGAACTTTCAGGGCTTCCTTAACAGGATTTACACCGTAGATGTAGATTAAATCTTTATTTTCCATACTGTCCTGTCAGGCTTGTCTTCCAAAATAATTCCTTTTGAAAGAAGTTCTTGTCTGATAGTGTCAGCTTTTTGCCAGTCTTTATTTTTTCTTGCCATAACTCTTTCTTCAATCAATCTGTTTATCTCTTCCTCTGAAATTTCAACTTTTTTAATTTTAAGCAAATCTCTATACCATTGTATGGGTTCTCTTTGGAAAAGATTCAGAACACCTCCAAGTTCATTAATTGTTTTTTTTGCATAGGAAAGTAAGGATAACTCTTCTTTATTAGAAGGTTTTTTATCCATAAAACGGTTTAATTCCTTGATAAATTCAAATATTACTCCTAAAGCCTTTGCTGTATTGAAATCATCATCCATTGCCTTTTCAAACTCTGATTTAAGATTTTCAATGTTTAGTTCTATTTGAATATTTGATTTGCTTTTATCTTTTGGTTCAACTTTTTCAAAATCCTCAATTCTCCATATTGTGCTATAAACCCTGTCAAGGGTTGCTTCTGCTTCTTTAATATATTCATGAGCAAATTCTATTGGGCTACGGTAATGACTTGAAAGGAGAAAAAGCCTCAATGCCTCAGCATCATATATATCAAGTAAATCCCTAATGTTTAGGACATTTCCAAGAGATTTTGACATTTTTTCTTTATCTATGGTTACAAAGCCATTGTGAATCCAGTATTTTGCAAAGGGTTTTCCTGTGTATGCCTCTGATTGGGCAATTTCATTTTCATGATGGGGAAATATTAAATCTGCTCCACCACCATGGATATCAAGGGTTTCTCCAATATGCTTAAGTGACATGGCAGAACACTCAATATGCCAGCCAGGTCTTCCTTTACCCCAGGGTGATTCCCACCAGGGTTCACCAGGTTTTGAGGCTTTCCATAGAGCAAAATCAAGGGGGCTTCTTTTTCTTTCATTCACGTCAACGCGGGCACCACTCATAAGCTCATCGATCTTTTTCTTAGAAAGTTTTCCATACTGAGGAAACTTTTCAACAGAAAAATAAACACTTTGTGCCTCACCTTCATCTACAGTGTAGGCATATCCTCTTTCAATTAAGGCTTTCACTATCTTAATCATCTCTGCTATATGATCTGTTGCCTTCGGTTCTATATCAGCCCTTGCTATACCAAGACGATCCATGTCTTTGTAATACTCCTCTGTATATCTTTCAGCAATCTCATTCCATGTTACACCTTCTTTGTTTGCCCTATTTATAATTTTGTCGTCAATATCTGTAAAATTTCTCACGAATTTAACATCAAATCCGCGGTATCTTAAATATCTTACTATTACATCAAAAACAACAGCACTTCTTGCATGTCCAATATGGCAAAGATCATAGACAGTAACTCCACAGGCATAAATTCCTACCTTTTTGTCATTAAGGGGTTCAAATTCCTCAAGCCTGTTTGTTAATGTGTTAAAAACCTTCATTTCATCCTCCAGCAGTTATAAAAGTTCCTTTAATTCTTCGATGCTTATACCAGCTTGACGGAGTATTGCTCTAAGTGTTCCTTTTGCTATCTCTTTATGATTAGGGATAGTTAATCTTCTGTGTGGTGGTTTGTCATGTCTTAGTATAATGTGACTTCCTGTTTGATGGTCTATTTTATATCCGATTTTTTCCAATAATTTGCAAAGCTCTTTACCTGAAAGCTGGGGAAGTTTGCTCACCCAAAAACCTCTACTTCTATAATTTCCTCATCTATAGGAGGTGGTAGGGGTTCATTGTGTTTTTTAAGACTTTCTAAATAACCTTTAACTGCATCTTTAATATTTTCCAAAGCTTCCATTCTTGTTTTACCCTGTGAAATACACCCAGGTAAGGAAGGACATTGAACCACAAAAATACCATCCTCATCCTGTTCAATCAAAATTCTATATTTCATTTATATCACCTCCTATTGAACCTTAAAACTATTTTAACCTAATTCTCTAAATCTTTCCCAATCTGTATGGGGTAAAAAGAGGGCAGATACATATTCATCCATAAATTTTTTTGAGCGCGAAAGGTCAATATATGTCATCTTTTGGGCAAGTTCATTGGCTAATTCCCAAAAATTCTTACTTAACAAACATAAAACAGCACCTGTTAAGGAAGTATTTCCCAAAAAAATAAATCTCTCCTCTGAAAGATTTGGTAACATTCCTATTTTTATTGCCTTTTTAATATTTAAAAACTCACCAAATCCTCCAGCTATGTAAACCTTTTTTAATTCCCTTTCACTTAATCCAACTTCTTCAAGAAGGGTTGAAATACCTGCATAAATAGCAGCCTTTGCACGAATAATATTGTCAATGTCTGACTGAGTTATGTAACAGTCTGAAGAAATTACAAATCTTGCTTCATTATCAAATATTTTTATATGTTTTGAATTATCAGTAACAAACTTACCTTTCTGGTCAATAACTTTTTTGCTAAAGAGTTCTGATAAAATATCTATCATTCCACTTCCACATATACCACGAGGAGCTTCATTTCCTATGACTTTTATATCAAATTCGTCAGTCTTTTGATTATAACTGAAAGATTCAACTGCTCCTTCTGTTGCTCTCATCCCACAGCTTATTCCACTTCCTTCAAAACATGGTCCAGCAGAGGTAGAGGCAGTGATAAGAAAGTCTTTGTTTCCAATTACAATTTCTCCATTAGTCCCTATGTCAATGAATAATGAAGTTTCTTCATCTTTATAAAGCCCTGTTGTAAGGAGGCCTGAAACAATATCTCCTCCTACATAACCTGCAACAGAAGGCAAAGTATAAATAGGTATTTGAGGTTCCAGCAAAAGCATGCAGTCAGATGCTTTCCATATTGGATAACGATTCAAAGTGGGAGTATAAGGCTCCTGTCTGATATACTTTGGATTAATTCCCCAGAAAATATGACACATTGTAGTGTTACCAGCGACGAAAGCACAATAAATCTTTCCTTCTTTATTTCTTAATGAAACAGTATTTATGAGGGCATTTATATCATCAACAATAGATTTTCTTAAAATGTTAAGTCCTTCAGGATTTTCCTCAGCAAAAATTATTCTTGTGATTACATCATCTCCATAATTAATCTGAGAATTATAACAGCTTGCAACATCTACAATTTTACCTTCTTCAAGGTCAACTAAAGCTAAAACAACAGTAGTTGTGCCAATATCAACAGCAATTCCGTAAATTTTTTTTGAGAGAAAATCAAGAATTTCCTCTTCTGTAATGGCTAAATTTATGCTCCAGTTATTTTCTCTTAAAAAATACGAAAGCTTTTCTGCAAGTTTTCTTGATATAAATAGCTCTTTCTGAATTGATCTTTTTAATCTCTCAAAATCTCCATGGGAATCAAAGGATGGTGGGTCTATTTTTAAGCTTAATTTTTTAACAACGGGAGCAAATAAAGATTCCTCGGGATATTGACCCCCTCGGAATGACAAAGAAGATGTCATTCTGAGGGCTTTAGCCCGAAGAATCTCCTCCTTAAGTATTTTTTCAATAATCTCTGTTTTAACAGTTGATATTCTTTCAGAAACCGTGATAAGTTTATCGGGAATTTCAATTAAAATATCACCACCTGGAAAGCTCTGGCAGGCAAGAACAAATCCTTCAGCTTTTTCCTTTTCTGATATTCCAAAAAAAGATTCTGTCTTTATATTTCCTTCTAAAACTTTGATTTTACATCTTCCGCAACTTCCTTTACCACCGCATGATGCATGAAGATAAACTCCCTGCCTTTGTAAAACCTGAAGAATACTTTCCTCTTTAGTTTCAAAAATTTTGCCATCCTTTGTTTTGACCTTAAACATGATTTAAAATTATAGCATGAAAGCTCTTGTTTATCGCATGGGTGGATTAGGAGACAGTATTCTTGTTTATCCAGTTCTTGAGATTTTAAAAAGAAAAGGATATGAAATAACTGTATGGGGGAATCCTGAATATTTCAGACTCGCCATAGAATCAGGTTTTTGTAAAAAAGCAACATTTTATGAACCAAAGGAAGAATTTAACTTGAAAATAATCTTTTCCCAAAACAAAGAAATATTAAACAGTGAAAGCTCAATCTACATAAAGCCTATACCAACTGAAAAAATATGGATAGTTGAGCATTATTTGAGAGAATTAAGTTTTCAGAATGAATCCTTTTCCAGAACTCTTCCAATCAAAAACTCAATAGAAAAACACCGAAATCTATGCATTGTCCATCCAGGAAGTGGTTCAAAAAAGAAAAATCCCGAGCTGAGTTTTTTTATTAAACTTGAAAAAATCCTGAGAAACCGTGGCTTTAAAATTCAGTATCTTCTCGGACCAGCTGAAAAAAAACTTACAGGGAAATTTAAAAACTTCCTATATATGGAAGATACTCTGGAAATTGCAAAAATTCTCTTTAAAGCAAATCTTTACATAGGGCTTGACAGTGGCATAAGCCATTTAAGTAGTTTTCTTGGAATTCCTTCAATCATTATTTTTGGACCTACAGACCCTTTAGTCTGGCATCCCATTGGTGAAAATTTTTTTATTATTCGTGAAGAAAACTGTCCTCCCTGCTTTCCAAATGTTTGTGAAAAGAGGGGATGCCTTAATGAGAATTTATTAATTGAAAAAATCTCTCTGATTTTAAAAAAATATATTAAACTTTATCTGCCCTTCCCCAGATTATCTCTACAGCAGAGTATTTTATTGCCTTTTTAATGAGCTCTTCAAGATTAATTGGACTTCTTCCTTTAACAGCAATGGCAAACTGAAAATTTCCAAGAAGTCTAGAATTAAGATAAAGAGGTTTTAAGGTCTCTAAGACAACTGCCTTTGTTATATTGGAATCAACCTTTACAATTTTTCCATCATCAATCTTTAAATCAAATCCCAAAGGAGTTACTCCTTCAAGAACTGTTCCCGGAAGTAGAGGTTCTGTAAATATGTGAACTTCATCAAAACCAGCTTTTTTCAGAGCATAATGAAGGCTCCAAGGTTTCCATCTTGTTACATGATTTGGTGGATAATCACCATACCACCACTTATATTTTCTATATCCTTTAGCTGTGTTTTCAAATTTATAGAAGGGTGGACAGCTTAAAATAAGAAATCCATCATTTTCGAGGAGATTGTAAATATCTTCCAAAAACTTCATAGGCTCATGGACATGCTCAAGAACTTCAAGGGCTGTAATTACTCTGTAGGGTTTTTTGTAATCTTCTGGTAACTCCTCAAAAGTTAAAGCTTTTGCAACATTCAACTTAAATTTATTCCTTGCAATCTCCACAGCCTTTTCACTGGCTTCCATTCCGTAAACATCAAAACCAATACGCCTTGCTATTAACATGAAAAATCCTGTTGAGCAGCCAACATCAAGAAGTCTTCCCTTTGGAAGTTTTGGAAGAATTGGAAGAATCACATTAAATCTTGGAAGAATGCTCCATTTTTCTATTTCTTTTTTTTCATCCTCCACATTTAAATAGGACTCATAGGGAATATTAGTAAAATTTAATAAATCTTCATGATGCCTCCTATAAGCCTCATCATAATCCATTACTTTCATTGGATGGGTAAACTGCAAACCACAGGAGGGACATTCAAAGACTCTGAAAGAATTAATAACCTCAAAAAGAGGAATATCTCCAGAGAAATCACAGACAATGCATTTTTCAGGCTTTGGATAATTATTTTGCGTTAATAATTCAGCATCTTTCAAAGCAAGATATATCACCTTAGGAGGAATATTTTCAAAACAGGGGCTGTAAAACTGTCTTTTTACCTGTGCCTCTAAGCAAGGACCTTGAAGAGCATGAATATTACAGGGACTTTCACAAGTCTGACCCTTGTAGTTTGCCCGCAAAGGTATTACTGTAGGATAATTACCAGATGTAAACTCTGCCTCAATAGGTCCCGAAACAAGAACAGTTGGCTTACCCAATCCTCCTGCTATGTGAAGAGTTGCAGTATCTGCTGTTATCACAGCATCAGATAATGCCACAGAGGCAATGAGATATCTAATATCCTTCATGAAAACCGATAAATTAGCTGCCCTTATTCCATAGACATCTAAGGCTGTCTCAACAGTAATATCTTCATCAGGAAGTGAGCATATTACAGGAACATACTCATTCCATATTAAATCCTCAATACCTTTAAGAAGCTTTGGTGGAAGGGTTCTGTGCACTGAAGAGGCAAGATAATGAAATAAAAGTATTTTTTTGCCACCAGAGGCATCCCTGATTTTCTGAAAAGCCTCCCTCATCTCATTTAGCACTGACTCATCGATCCTAACATCAGGAGTTTCCTTTTCTGCTTTATAAATATATAACTTCCACAAATAGTAATCAATGAGGCTTAGGTTATCAAACTGAGGAGTATTAACCATCTCTATAACTTTTACAATATAGTCAGCCTTTGAAACCTCCTTAAAAGGAATTGGCATTGTAAGAAGATTATCAATATATGGAAGTCCCTCAAGAACAGGTCTTGCCTTTCCTGAGATGCTCACATTGAGAGTGACCTGAGGATACAGTTTTTTAATCTCCCTTAGCGCTGGAGTCATACATAGAGCATCACCAATTGCTGCCTGAGCAATAACAAGCAAAGTTTTACCATTTAAGTGTTCCCCTTTATAAAAGGGTGGAAGCACGCTGTGAGCTAATTCAAATCTTGACTTTACAGGCTCAGGAAGAAAGTTAAAGACATCGTCAGCAAAGAGGAATTTATCTCCAGGACGGATTTTAAAATCGTAGCCATTGAAATTTAAATCAATCTTGTCCTTTGCCTTCCAAACTTTCATATCTCAATCCCTTTCATAGAAATTTTTATTATATAACATTTCCACTTTGCTTCATAGTAACAGGAAAAAAAAAGAGAAATTCCTCGGAGTATTGACCTCCTCGAAATGACGGAAAAGACTGCATTCTGAACATCTTATTTGTCATTATGACCCCAAACGAAAGCGAAGAGGAAGAATCTCATATCTTACTTCCTTATTGGTACTTTGAACTGGTAACGCTCATCTTCAAGTAGAATCTGTACACCAATTTTTTTGTTTTTATTTATTACAAAGGGAGATTTAAGATTTGCAGCAACTCCGTCATTGTATTTTAGCAAAGATACATAGATTTCAAGTTCTTCTTCAGTGTTAACCTGCAATATGGAGGTAATTTCATCACTCAATTCAAATCCATAGGTTGGGAAAAACTTAAAAGGAGAAACAATTAGCATTGCTACATCAGGGTCATCAATAGCAATGAGCCACTTTACAGGCTCAAGGCATTCTCTGATAATAAATCTTTCAAAGGGAATTCCAGGAATCCCGTAGGGAAAATTAATTATTTCATTTTGATTAATCACAAGTTCGCCAAATCGTTCAGTTTTAAGAGTTATCATTGTCATACTCCTTTTATAAAATCCTCAGGTTTTAGTTCCTTAGAGGTTTTCAATGCCTCTATGTTACTTTCACGGAGTTTTTCATAGAGTTCTTCACGGAAGATTAGCACTCCCTTTGGCGCTTCAATGCCTATTTTTACCTGAGAGCCATCAATATCAACAATTTTAACTATTATATCATCGCCAATTCTTATTGACTGTCCCTGTTTTCTTGTAAGGACTAACAAAGCTACCTCAGAAAATCAAAGAGATTGTTACGGAAAAAGTCTGTAAGAGTGGTTCTTAGAGCCTGAAGTACAGACATTCTTCGATTAAGCTCTGATATTACCTTTATAGCATCAGCATCCTGATCATTTGATAAAGCTACTTTAGTATTTGTTTCTATTTCAAGATTGTAGTCTGTTATAGTTTCTATTTTATTTAGTCTTGCACCGATAAGAGATTGCTGTTTGAAAAGTTTATCTGCAATTTTGTCAATGTAGGCAACAGCTTTCTGAATTCTTCCCTGATCATTATTTTCAAGGGCTACCTTAAGAAAATGAAGTGCCCTTAAGTAGTAGTTTTCATTGAGATAATTATTATTAAAACTGTAATAGTTTGGGTCTGCTGGATCAGAAATATAATTGTATCCATTTATATTTTCTTGAAAACTCATTGAGACATTGCCTGATTCAGGATTGTAGGCTAAAAGATTAAGACCACTGTTTGGTGCATCAGTTGTTGTTACATCAATTCTTATCATGTCAGATTTACCATTGGGAATACTTCCTATTACAAGGCGGTAGTCTGGAGAAGTAGAAGTGCCGACATTCACAACCCAGGCTTTAACATATTGAGATGCTTGATTGTTTATAGCATCTCTTATATCATTTAAAGAAGCATTTGCTGAAATAGTAACATTTACAGCCTGATTATCACCAAGCCTGATTGTAAGTGTTCCTCCATTGGTGGTAAAAGAATTTACAGGGTCTGTTACCGCTCCACCAGAAGACTGTGACATAAGTAAAGCTCCCAGAGGGTCTGCATCGTGTAATTGTAATATTTCATCTGGAGGCGGTGAAGAATTAGCTGAAACTGTTTGATTATATGGAGTTAAAATTTTAAGAGATGCCAACTCACCTGTTGCAGTATATGTAAAAAACTCTGTTGCAGGTAAATTTACAGCCACATCAAGGAAAAAGCTTATGTCAAGATACTGTAGATTTGTATCTGACTGATAAAGTCCATTCTGAGCATTAACTGGTGCTGTATCTGCTTTAAATCCTGCGAAGATGTATCTTCCTGATACCTTTGTGTTTATTGTGTCAATGCTACGCTGAATTAATGTATCAATCTCTCTTGCTATGGCAAGCCTGTCTGTTGGTGAAAGGGTGTCTGTTGAACCCTGAACTGCATACTGCTTGGCTTTAATTAACATTCTTTTTAGGTCATCAATTGCTTTTTCGGTTGCAGAGTTGTAAATCTTTGCAGTATCCATTACTCTTTTGTATTCATCGAGGGCTGAAATCTCTGATTTGTACTTGGCAATTCTTGATATTGCAACAGGATCATCACTGGGAGAAAGCACCCTCTTTCCTGTAGCAAGCTGTCTTTGAGCTTTAAACATCTCTTCAATCTGTTTGTTAATATCACCTAAAAAGGTCCTATAAAAAAAGCCTGTTGTAACTTTCATTGCTACCTCACCATTTCAAAAAGTGTTGAAAGTATTTCATCGGCAACTCTTATTACACGGGCAGAAGCTTCATACATCTTCTGATATTTAATTAGATTTATAGCCTCTTCATCAAGACTAACGCCTGAGATATCCTGTCTTCTTTTTTCAATCTCCTGAACCAAAGCCTCCTGAAAGTTTTTCTGAGTCTTTGCACTTGAAGAGTAGACTCCGATTTCTGAGACAATTGAGCGATAAAAATCTATTGGTTTAGCATTTCCAATTATTGGAGAATCAAGCAATCCATAAATTGCCCTTGCATTTCTGTTATCCATCGATCCTGATACTGTTAATGGATTTTCAGATGCTGCTGCGATATGATTCGTATTAGTAATTGCGACACCAAAATAAAGGGCCGTGTTTGGTTTAATCTGGAATGTAAAATCAAGCCCCGCTGATGGATTTCTAAGGATTATGTTTATGTCATTGAAACTAAGACGATAGTAATTAATTGGAGGTGTTCCTTCAAACCATGATGTAACCATAGGAGTTATTGATGTAGGGGGAGTCGTAGATTGGTCAGTAACTGTCCAATTAGTGCCATCATATTGAATCTGATATTGGTTATAGATGTTTGCATTGACTGAAGAAATATTAAGAGATGTTATATCTGGGCTACCAGATATAACTGTTAAATCATATAGCTGATTAAAAAAATTATTCCCTGTTGAACCATCAAGACCATAACCCTGACGATGCACTCTGTTTACTGCATCTGTTAGGTCAAATACAAGCATGTTTAATTTATTCATATATTCTGGAATTACTGTATCCCTTAAATCAATTTCTGCTTTAAGTTTTCCACCCTGAATTAACCTTGTTGCATCAATACTTCCTGAGACTGTTTCAAGATTAAACTGTAAATTCTGATTGCCATCAAGCCTTACATTCATGTGATACACTCTTCCACCATCAACAAGGGGCATACCACCAAGTAAAATTGAGTATCTTCCTGCATTATCTTCAAAATAAGTGATATTGACAATATCATTTAACTGCTTAACAAGATTTTCGCGCTGATCTTTTGCATCAAGGGCACCAGGATTTGCAACAATTTTTTCATTAAGTTCATTTATCTGATCAAGATATTGATTTATCTGATTCACAAAATTTTGAGAATCCTTATAAATTTCATATCTTTCATCAAGAAGAGCTCTATATGATAAATTGAATCTATGGGCAAGATAAGTTGCCTTATCAAGAAGTAAACTTCTTTCTGCTATTCCTGAAGGATTCTGGCTAAGTTCCTGCCAAGCATTGAAAAAATCATTTATAACATTGCTTAAAGCAATATCTGAAGCATCATTAAAGATACTTTCTAATCTAAGCATTCCCGACTGAAAAACATCCCAATAACCAAGTCTTGAGCTTTCTGTTTTAAGTTGAAGCTCTATGAATGAATTATACATTCTTCTTATATCTGTAATTTTTACTCCTCTTCCAGTTACACCTGCGTAGCTTAATACTCCAGAGGGAATGTTTTGAAAAATAACATCCTGTCTCGTATATCCCTCTGTTGCAGCGTTTGCAACATTATGGGAGACAACTTCCAATGCCTTCTGATAAGTCAATATGCCTGATTTTCCAATATCAAAAAGAGCAGTAAGTGCCATTTATGCCTCCTTTGAAAGGCTTTGTTTTGGAGTTATACCAAAGGATTCAAGAAATTTAATTGCGGTTCCTATATTTATAATTGAACGATCAATGAGTTGTTCATTTATTTTTTGAATCTCAGCAATGGCAGTCAAAAGGGTTTTCATTGCTGAATATAATTCTCTAAGCCTTTGAACATCCTGTGTTTGCTCAATATGGGAGATTATTTCAGAAAAAGATTTACCATATAGATTATTTTTTTCAAGAATTCTTTCCCTTTCGCTTTCCCATAGAGAAAGTTTCATTAAAACTGCTTCCTTTTCTCTTAATATTCTTTCAAGCTCTTTAGCTTGAAGAGCTACAATAGCATCCCTTTCTTCTGAGACAATTTTATAGAGACTGCTAAGTAAATTTTTTTCGTTCTGAAGAACTTTTACAAGTTCATCATACAAGCTTGTCAATTAATGCCTCCTTTATAATTTTGCCTGCAATCTCGCTACCCTTTACTTCATAGGTACCTGCATTTATTGCATTTTTAAGTTCTTCAACTTTATCTGCTCTGATATCAGGAATGTTACTTACTTCAACCATAAGTCTTGCAATATTTTTTGCTGACTCTGACAGAGTAACCTGATCCTTTGATAAAACTTCTTCACTTCTTTCTGGAGCTTTTCCTTGAGATTTCTCTGGGGCAATCTGTGGATTTGGTGCAACTCCGTCTATTCTAATTGGTCCTCCTATCATTTTAATACCTCCTTTTTCATGTTTTATATTTATATAATCGGTGATTTTTCAAAATTATTTATCATTGCAAGAGGATTCACTGCCCTGCCATCTTTCCTGACTTCAAAATGTAAATGGGGACCGGTAGTTCTTCCTGTAGAACCTGAAAAAGCAATAACCATCTCGGGAGTAACAGTATCACCTGTTTTGACAAGATTTTTTGAATTATGGGCATAAAGAGTTTGAATTCCATCTTCATGTTCAACTATAACACAGTTTCCATATCCCTTTGAATAACCAGAATAAATAACTTTGCCTGACAAAACAGGTCTAACAGGTGTTCCCTCTGGCACTGCAATGTCTATTCCATTATGATGTCTTCTTTTTCCATCAATAGGGTCTAATCTTAATCCAAATTGAGATGTAATCACACCCTTTACTGGCAGAGATATTTTCTTTGGCAAAGTAATATCTTTATTAATAATTTGCTCATTTTGCAATTTTTCTTCAGGTTTTGAAGGGATCAATTCAATCTTACCATGTTTACTCAAAGTATTTATAAAATTTGGATTTTCTGTTAAAAATTTCCCAATTCCAACTCCTCTTTCACTCATCATACCCGCAATTTCTGGAATTAAAACAGTCATATAAGTAGACATGGTTTTTTCTTTTCCAAAGGAAGTATCAGAAAGCATTATTTTAAGTAACTCACTCAAAAAGAGAGTTTCTATTTTTTTAGAGAGTTCTTTTATTTGAACATCATTAAGGCTGTTAGAATTTATGTTTTTTAAATTTTCAGAATGAATATTAACCTTTCCTATCACTTTATCCTCACATTATTAAAAGCTCAGCCTTTAAAGCTCCTGCTGTCTTAAGTGCCTGAAGAATAGAAATTAAATCCTTTGGAGTAACTCCGAGGGTGTTCAATGCCTTAACTAATTCTCCAACCGTTGAACCTTTAACTTCTACTAAGGAAGCTTGTTTTTCTTCTACCTTTACTTCTGTTCTCTGAACAATTTCTGTTCTTGCTCTTTCAGGAGCTAAAGGAGGTGGTTGTACTACTTCGGGAGCTTCTTTAATGGTAATTGTTAAGCCTCCGTGGGCTAATGCAGTAGGAGATATTTTCACATTTGATCCAATAACAACAGTACCTGTTCTTTCATTTATAACAACACGGGCTGGCAAATCAGTGGAAACTTCAATTTTTTCAACTTCTGCCATAAACTCAAGAACATTACCCATGTATTCTTCAGGTATATTTATGTATACTGTTGAGGGATCTACTGCTTTTGCTATTTTAATTTTAAATTTTTTGTTGATATTTTCTGCTATATTCGTAGCAGTAATTGCATCAGGCATATTTAATAATAGATGTATATCACTTCTTACAAGAAGATTAACAGGAACTGCTTTTTCAACAATTGCTCCTTCAGGAATATATCCAACATTTTGATGATTTTTTATTGCCTGGGCAGCTCTTCCTGCAGCAATAAATCCACCTATTGATACAGGACCCTGAGCTATTGCATAAACCTCTCCATCAGGACCTAAAAGGGGCGTCATAAGAAGAGTACCTCCCTGAAGGCTCTTAGCATCTCCGATAGATGATACTTGAACATCAATTTTTGTCCCTGGTTTTACATTGGTGGGTAACTTTGCAGTAACCATAACTGCGGCAACATTTTTAACCTTACCCTTTAAATCTTTTACATTTACTGTAATTCCCATTCTACTAAGCATGTTAGCAATTGGCTGGTAAAGATATGTTCCATCTTTGTCTCCTGTTCCGTTTAAGCCAACAACAAGACCGTAACCAACAAGTTGGTTTTCCCTTACACCAGACCATTTTGCTACGTCTTTTATTCTCTCTGCAAAGGCATTGGATGAAAAAAGGATTACTATAAATACAAAGAGAAGATTCTTCGCTACGCTCAGAATGACAGATAAATTTGCAGTTAGAAAAAAGCAGTCTTGAACGATTTTAGAGACAGATAAAAAATGATTTTTTCTATTATTTTTCATCATCTTCCTCCTTTAAAAGGGCCAGATTTTGTCAAGAAATCTTACAAGCCAACCCTGAGACTGTTTGTCTCCCAATGTGCCATCACCAACCAAAAATATCTGAGCATCTGCTACATATTGGCTTAATATTGTATTGTTCTGGCTAATATCATCAGGTCTTATAATACCTCTTAAAACAAGAATTTCTTTTTCATTGTTTACAAAAATTTCTTTACGAGATTCAATAACGAGATTCCCGTTTGGTAAAACCTCTACTACCTTTGCGGTAATAGTTCCCGTAATACTTCCTGTTCTTGCGGTATTTCCATCGCCCTTGAAATCACTCTTTGCAGAACCCTTAACTGTAGGAGAAAATACATTTCCTGCTTTATAAAAACCATTAATAATTGGAAGATTTTGTATATTAAAATCTGTATTCATGCCAAAAAAGTTTTCTAATCCATAGTTTGTTGAAGAGTCTCTTGATGCAGAAGTAGAAGCCTTTTTCTGGGCTGAGGTTGTTTCATTTATAATTATTGTTACAAGGTCATTTACCCTTCGAGCCTTTTTGTCTTCAAATAAACTTGCTTTGTTTCGCCATAAGGAACCTTCTGTAGCCTCCACTTGATTTTGTGGTTGTTCTGGATAATACTTTGGAGGCATTCCTGCGTTTTTTATATCTCTTACTTCTTTAAGCTCTGAGCAGGCTGAAAGTAAAAACACCACAGTCACTAAAAAGAATAATAAATTTAATCTTTTTTTCATATTGATACCCTCGCTGTATCTTTATCTATCAATTTTCCTACAATTTCCTTGCCAGTTTGAATACATAATATTCTTACATTATTTCCAACAACAGAGTCATATTTAAGGACACCCTCTGTCATTATGGTGACTGTTCCTGTGTCTATAATTACATTTACTTTGCTTCCTCTCTTAACAGGAATTCCTTCATAAAGGTGGTCATCCTTAATTATTAATCCCTGAGCAAGACTTCTTTTTACGACCTTGCCTATAATTAAATTTTTGTCTGTAATAGCTCCTGCTGGAATTCTACTAATTGGTTGCTTTATCTCTAAGAGATCTTTTTCTTCAACTGTGTCACCTCTTTTCATAGGTCTTTGGGTTACATAAAGAGTTGTTAATACCTCATAATTTGCTATTGCCCTGTACTGTCTTGTTCCACAGTTAAAAGTAAATTCTACTGAACTTGGTCTTTTTATTTCTCTAATCTTTAAATTTTCTGAAGTACAATTCCCCTGTGGTTCAAATCCAATAAACTTGATTTGACTAATTTGAACCTCTCTGTTAATTGAAGACTTTTTTATCTCATTAACAAGAAGATTTATGAGCTGAGTTTTATCAAAAGCATAAGTTGATGATATGAAAAAAATCAACAGAAAAAGATTAAAAAGAAATGCAATAAACCCTATCATTTTTACCTCTTAAGAGCTGAAACAGTCTGTAACATCTCATCAGAAGTCTGAACTGCCTTTGAATTAATATCAAAGGCTCTCTGGGCAATTATCAAATTAGCAAGCTCTTCTACAATATTAACATTAGACATCTCAAGGAACCCCTGAATTATAGTCCCTCTACCTTCTGTTCCAGGAGCTCCTGTAGTCGGTGCACCAGAAGCATCTGTTTCAAGGAAAAGATTTTTTCCAATTGCCCTTAACCCCCCGGGATTAACAAATCTTGCAAGTTCAATTGTCCCAATTTCAACAGGAGCAACAGTTCCCGGCTGAAGCACTGTCACTCGACCATCTGCTCCAACTGTAATGCTTGTAGCATCTGTTGGAACAGTAATTCCAGGTTCTATAGGGTATCCGTCATTAGTAACAATTCTTCCATCTCTGTCAATCCTGAAATTTCCTGCTCGTGTATAGGCAATTGTTCCATCTGGAAGGGTTACCTGAAAGAAACCATCTCCATCAATAGCTAAATCTAAGCTATTACCAGTGTTAACTAAATCTCCGGGAGTAAAAAATTTTGCCACTGCAACAGGTCTAACACCAAGACCTACCTGAATTCCCGTTGGATATTGTGTTCCATCATCAGAAGGTGCACCTGGTGGTATAATATTTTGATAAAGTAAATCCTGGAATTCTGCTCTTCCCTTTTTAAATCCCGTTGTGTTTACATTGGCAAGGTTATGGGAAATTACATCTACATTTAATTGCTGAGCATACATGCCTGTTGAAGCAGTAAAAAGTGACCTTAACATTGTTTACCTCCTTTATAATCTTGCAATTTCGCTTACTGCTCTTTGAGCAAGTTGGTCAAAATTTGTTGTTATTCTTTGTGCAAATTCAAAATTTCTTATAGCCTGTATCATATTTACAAGCTCATTAAGGGGATTAACATTTGAACTTTCAATCCATCCCTGAAAAATCTGTCCATCAGCTTGTCCTGCCTCATTTCCTTCATATAAGGACTGTCCAACATGTCTTATGTTATTTAGTTTTACAAGTTTTATCTTTGCTACCTGATTACCATCAACAAATATGGTTCCGTCATTACCAATCTCAATCCTCGTTCCATCAATTACTATTGGATTATTATTTTCATCAAGAACTCTTAATCCTGATTGAGTAATAAGAAAATTGTCTCTGTCTCTTGTAAAGGAACCTTCTCTTGTATAAAAAATCTTTTGCCCCCTCTGAACAGCAAAAAAACCTTCTCCCTGCACTGCAAGCTCAAAGGGATTACCAGTTTGCTTTAGATTTCCCTGTGATGTATCAATAAACTGAGTTCCAAAGTAGGTTTGAGCTCTTGCATCTAGATAAATAGCATTTCGCTCTGTAGGCCTACCTGAAAGAAGGGGATAAAGAGTGCTTGCAAACTGCTTTCTTTTATAACCAGTTGTATTGATATTTGCAAGATTGTGAGAAACAGCAGAAAGCTCATTTTCCCTCATAAACATTCCTGTCATTGATATATATATACCTTTATACATCCTTCACCTCCCTATTACTTTTACAAGCAAAGGATATGCCAGTTTTGATATATTTCTCGAGATGATAATATGTTCCTTAAAATTTTGCAGAAGCTTGATAATTTTGAAAAATTAAAGTTTAAAAACTTACAGATCTATGAGAAAAACCTTATTCAGGATAGGTAAATTTTTAAGATAATGGGAAATTTTTTCCCATTCCCAAATTTATACTTCTATGTCAATTTTATGTTCTGATTGTTCTTTTTCTTTTGAAGATTTCTCTTCTGAGTTTTCTTCTTTCTTTGGAGGTTTTTTCTTAATTTTAAATTTTGCAAAAACAGACCCCTCTTTTACAGGTCTGATTCCTCTGTAAGGACCTAAGGGGTCTATTTTATCATCAGGAGTCATTAGCTTAATAATGTATCTTTTTGTTTTTCAAACTTAATTTTAAACAAGCCTATAAGTTCCACTAAAGCTTCTTCTGTTAGGTCTAAGCTCACATAATCAATGGGAATATCCAAAGGATTTTTTAGTCCTATGCCAATATTATTACATATCTGATCAGCTACTCTAACAATATTACATATATCAGCAAAAGCTGCATCTTCGTAATCAGGAAAAGGATAAGTATGATGATAGGTTATAACCATTTCAAGTTTTTCAGGAAGTTTCCATTTTTTCGATATAAGAGCACCTAAAACAGTATGGTCAAATCCAAACATTTCATTCTCAATATCTCTTACTGTCTCACCAGTTTTATACATTTTTTCATAAACCTTAGGATAAACATCGGGCATTGAATTATTAATAATGGTCTTGCCTACATCATGAATAAGTCCACATACTAATGCTTCATCTGGCTTAGCTAAACGAGTCACCATAGCAATTAAACTTGAACATAAAGCAACACCAAGACTATGCTCCCATAATCTCTGTTCAAAGGCATCAAATTTTCTGTGCAGGTCTCTTAAGGCAGTAGCAACTACAAGAGATTTAAGTGTTTCAAATCCTATCAAGAGTAATGCCTGTTTTATATCCTCTATTTTTCTGTCCTGACCATAATAAGGAGAGTTAGCAATTCTTAGCAGTCTTGTTACAAAACCTTGATCACGGGATATAGTTTCTTCAAGAACTGAAAGGGATGCGTAATCATCCTGTATAAGATTCATAACTTTCATAGCAATTGGTGGTAGGGAGGGTATGTCAACAGTTTTCAGTATTATTTTTTCAATTACATCTTCCTGCACATCAACCTCCTATACTGCATTAATTATCTCTCCTGCCATCTCTTCAAGGGATACTACTTTATCAGCTATGCCTGCCTCTATAACAGCTCTTGGCATACCATATACTACACAACTTTCTTCATTTTGAGCAAATACTCTTCCGCCTGATTCCTTTATTTTTTTACATCCCTTTGCTCCATCATTTCCCATACCAGTAAGTATTACTCCGAGGCTTCTTCCAGGGAAACAATCTGCAACAGAAAGCATTAGAGCATCAACACTTGGTCTATAAATAAATTCTTCTTTATCCTCCGATATGGTTACCAATGTTTCAATGCCTCTTCTTTTTAGCCTCATATGTCCTCTACCAGGAGCAACATAAACAATTCCTGGTTTAATAGCTTCTCCTTCTTCAGCCTCTTTTACAGAAAGCTGACTCAATTGGTCAAGTCTTTCAGCAAAGGGCTTTGTAAAATTTGGAGGCATATGTTGAGCAATAACTATGGGAACTGGAAAATCCTTAGGAAGTTTTGGAATTATCTCCTGAAGAGCCTTTGGTCCACCTGTTGATGTTCCAATAGAAACAATTCCTACTTTTCTTTCTGTTGTTACTCTTACTTTTGGAATTTCCACTTTGGGTGTTTCAATTTTTGTTTCTGCTGGTTTTCCAATAGGTCTTCTCTTTATAATTCCTCTTTTACCTATTGTTTTAATTTTTTCAATCAGCATTCCCTTAATCTTTACAATATTTACTGATAGTTCAGCAAGATTTTTAGGAATAAAATCAACTGCACCAAGTTCCAATGCTTCCAGAGTTACCTTTGCTCCTTCGGTTGTAAGAGAACTAACCATAATAACTGGAACAGGACACTTCTGCATAATTTCCCTTAATGCTGTTATTCCATCCATTCTTGGCATTTCAACATCCATTGTAACAATATCTGGTTTTAGATCCTGAATCATCTGTATAGCTTCAACACCATCCCTTGCTGTTCCAATAACTTTGATTTCGGGGTCCTCCTGAAGCATGCTTGTTAATGCCTTTCTCATAAAGGCTGAATCATCGACTACTAAAACTTTTATCATACCTCAGACCCCTTAAAAACCAAATTCTTTAAGAAGTTCATCAACATCCTCCTGGGAGACCTTTTCAACTTCCTTTTTAACTGGTTCTTTTTCTTCAAATTTAAGCCCAAATGTGGTTATGAGTCTTACTAACTCAACTTCAAGATCACCTACCAAAGCAATAACTTTTTTTAAAACCTGTCCAGTTAAATCTTGAAAGGATTGTGTTGTAAGAATCTCGGTTAAATCATCTTCTAAGGAGTTTTTAAACTCTCTTAAAAATTGAACAGAGCTTTCAGGTCCTTGAATTTCCCTGATATGATTTGCAAGATCATCCATTTTTAAAATATATTTTTCAACAATTTCCATTGTCTTATTTGCTGCTTCCTCTGTTTTATCAATAACCATTTGAAGTTGATCCACTGCTCTTGGCATATGTTCTACAGCAATTTCTCTTAATTTTGGATCAAGAACTTCTCTGAAACTTTTTAATGAATCATGAAGTTTCCTCGCCACTTTTCCAACTTCTTTAAATAAATCGCTCTGACTTTTCTGAATTATACTGTTCATTATCTTGTCAGCGTTTTCATAATCTCCGCTTGATACAGCATTCATAAAGTTTGTAATTTCTTTTAAGAGAATATATTTGGGGTCATCCTTTGGAATTCCTTTTCCTTCATAAAACTTTACTGGATCAATCACCTCACTTACTGTAACTTCTCCTGCCATTGTGCTAACTTTTTTTACTACCTCCACCTTATCTCCTTCTTCAATTACATTAACAATCTCTTCTTCAAAAATTGACTGGTCTTCTGTGGGGATAAGTTTTTTTATGTCAAGAAGTATTAATAATCTGTCATTTAAACGGGCTACACCTTCTATCTGACTCTGACTTTGCTGCATAAATTCATCTGCCTGTTCAATAGTAGATTCATCAATGTTTACTACTCCTGTGATGTTGTCAACTAATGCACCAAATGTTATTTTCCCTGATGAAATAACAATAACTTTATTGCCCTCTGTTTCCTCTGGTAGACTTAAAAGTCTCTTTAAGTTAACAACAGGAATAACCCTACCTCTTAGATTTGTAATACCTTCCACATAATAGGGAACACCTGGCATTTTGGTAATCTGCGGGATTTTGATTATTTCTTGTACTTTAAGAATAGGAATAATATACTCGTTCTCATTTAAAAGAAAGCCTATGCACTGTCTCATCTTCTATTTCTCCTTAATTAATTTTATTTAATAGCAAAAACCTTTCTTGAAAGTAAGGCTAAGTCAAGAATTAATACAACCTTTCCATCCCCAGTTATGGTTGCACCCATAATTCCGCAGGCTTCTGAATCTATGCCATTGATTGTCTTAATAACTATTTCTTCCTGTCCAAGAACTGCATCAACAGCAATACAGAATCTCCTGTCTCCAACTGAGGCAACAAGAATATATTTTTGGTCTGTATTAGAACTTCCTAAAACACCTAACAATTCATTCAAGATAAAGAGAGGCAAAACTCTCTCTCTGATTGTAAGAACCTTTTGTCCTGATACTTCCTTTACCTGTGAAGTGCGGATTCTTAATGTTTCTTCTATCATTGATTGGGGTATTGCATAGATTTCTTCACCTACCTGAATCATCATTGCCTGCATTATTGCAAGAGTAAGAGGCAGACTTATTCGGAATGTGGTTCCTTTGTCTTTTTCTGTAAATATCTCAACATAGCCATTGAGCTTTGCCACATTGGATTTTACAACATCCATTCCAACTCCTCTACCACTTACCTCTGTAGAAATGTCTTTGGTAGAAAAGCCTGGTAAAAAGATTAAATTTATTATGGCATCATCGGACATTTTTTCTGCTTCCTCTAAAGTAATAAGTCCTCGTGTAATTGCCTTTGCTTTTACAGCTTCAACATCAATTCCTTTACCATCATCTACAATATCAATAACAATCTGTGTACCCTTCTGATAGGCATTAATAGTGATTTTACCCTTTGGTGGTTTACCCTTTGAAACTCTTTCATCAGGTGATTCTATTCCGTGGTCTATTGAATTTCTTATTATATGAACAAGGGGGTCTCCAATATGTTCAATAACTGATTTGTCAACTTCTGTGTCTTCACCAATAATTTCAAGGTCTATGTCTTTTCCGAGTGTTCTTGCAAGGTCTCTTACCATTCTTGGGAATTTTACAAAGACTTTTTGAAGAGGTTGCATCCTCATTTTCATTACAGCAAGTTGTAAATCTGAAGTAACTCTGTCAAGAAAAGCTGTGGTTTCTACAAGTCCTTCTACTTGTTCATCTCCTGCATATCTAACTTCAAGTTTACTTGCAAGATTAAGCAATCTATTTCGAGCAAGAACAATTTCACCTGCAAGATCCATAACTTTGTCTATCCTTGCCACATCAACTCTAAGGGTTGCTACTTCCTTTTCTTTTTCCTTTGGTGCCTGAGATACTGTTTCTTCTGTTTTAAATGTTTTTTCTTCAAATTCAGGTTTTGAAGGAACAACAGGCTGTATTTTTTCTTCATGGGCTTCTTCTTTTGTTTCAGATGTTATAACTGTTTCCTGGGATAAAACACTGTCTAAAAGTTTAAGAATAGGAGAAAGGTCTTCCTTTACTTCTCTCTTTTCTTTTATACAAGAAATAAGCATTCTTAAGGTGTCTGTTGCTTTTAGTATCGCATCGGTTATTTCAGGAGAAATTAACATTTCTCCTTCCCTTAATCTTTTTAAAATTGCCTCTGCTCTATGGGCTACATCAACAACATTCTGGAATCCTAAAAATCCTGCAGCACCTTTAAGGGTATGCATTCCTCTGAAAATTTCATTTATAATCTCAGGGTCCTGGGCCTTTTGTTCAAGTTCTACAAAAAGTGGGTCAAGTTGGTCTAAAATTTCTTCGGCTTCAATAATGAATTCATTTATTATTTCATCCATCTCATCAGCCATTACTGTCCTCCTTTAAGAGATGGTTTTTTCTGAGCAATCTTTTCAAGTTTTTCCTTTAAAACCTCACCTGTAAAGGGCTTTACTATATAATTGTCAACCCCTGCCTTTATAGCTTCAATAACCTTTTCTTTCTCAGCCTCTGCTGTAACCATTAAAAAAGGAATATCTTTAAGTTGAGGATCATTTCTTATATGTTTAAGAAGCTCTATTCCTTCCATAACAGGCATGTTCCAATCGGAAACTACAAGCCCGTAATCTGCACTTTTTAACTTTCTTAAAGCATCCTCTCCATTTTCTGCTTCATCTATGTTTTCAAATCCCAATTGCTTTAAAAGATTTTTTATTATTCTACGCATTGTTGGAAAATCATCTACAACTAAGACCTTGATCTTAAAATTAAACATTATATACCTCCTATTCTCTTTTACCAAAAATCTTTTTTATTATTTTTTTCATGCTATCTACAATCTGTTCTGCTGTGGCAGGTTTTACGAGATAGTCATCAACTCCGGCTTTATAGGCTCTCTGTTTTTCTTCTTCATCTGCTTCTGTAGTAAGCATAACTATTGGTATATGAGAAAAATCAGGATTGGCTCTGACCTGTTTTGTAAACTCTATACCATCCATATAGGGCATATTCATATCAGTAAGAATTAGATTAATCTGTTCAAGACCTAACTTTTGCAATCCATCCATACCATTTTCTGCGGTCACTACATCGTATCCTTTACTTTTAAGAATTAAAGAAAGCATTTTTCTTGTTGTTTTATCATCATCAACTACAAGAACCCTCATTGTCTTCCTCCATTTAAACTTTTTGATAAACTACCACTTTGTTTATAACCGTTGGTCTAAAAGCTCTTGTAATGTTGTGTAAACTCTCGGAGGTACCTACAAATAAATAACCTTTAGGACGCAGTACATCGTAAATCAAGGATACTGCCTTCTTTTTTGCCTTATCATCGAAATAAATTAAAACATTTCTGCAAAATACCACATCTATTCCTTTTAATTGTTTTACTTCTTTTTCTTCTATCAGATTGATATTCATAAATTTTACCATTGATTTCACAATATCTGAAAGTACGTATATACCTCCTGAGTCTTTAAAATATTTCGCCATATACTGTGGAGGTATATTTCTGACAGAATAATTTCCATACATGGCTTTTCTTGCAGACATCAAAACAGATTCACTTATATCAGAAGCATAGATTTCTTTTCTTATAGACACCAATTCTGTTTTTTCAAGTAAAATCATGCCAATTGTATAAGGTTCTTCTCCTGTAGAGCAGGCAGCAGACCATATTTTAATATCTTTTCTTCCCATTTGAACATTCTCTTTGATTATCTGTGGAACAAGATTATTTGAAAAAACCTCAAACTGTTGGGGTTCTCTAAAAAAGAATGTTTCATTTGTTGTAATAGCATCAAAAAGGCGAGCTATATCATTCCTTTGGGCACTGTATTTCAAAAAATGAAGATAATCTTCATATCCTCTAAAATTTTTCTCCTTAACAATTCTACTCAATCTATTTTCAAGAAAATACTTTTTATTGTCAGGTACATATATACCAGTTTTTTCATAAATAAAATCTCGTAGCTGTTTAAAAATATCCTCATTCATTGTTAATGTAGAGGCTGTAGCAGTAATCATATTTTATTTAATACCTCCTCTATTTTTTCTCTAATTTCTCCTTTGGAATGTTCTTTTAAAGGATAAAGTAATTCATAAACTTCGCTACCGCCTATTTCTCCTAAGGCATCTATGACTGCTATGACAACAGGAGGAAAGGGATCATTTAAAAGAGGTGAGAGTTTTTCTATTAATGTTTCAGAATCACATCCTTTGTAAATTGCTTTTACTGCATAATATCTAATCCATGGATCTTCATCTTTAAGGCATTCAAAAAGAGCATCAGAGCAAAAACTTGCTTCGCCTAAGGATGAAATAGCTGCTTTTTTAAACTCTTTATTGTCTGAAGATATGTATTCTAACAGTTTTGATATGGCTTCATCTGTACCAATTCTTCCTAAGGCATATATGGCAGATTTTACTACTTCAGGTTCTTCGCATTTAAGTAGCATATCTATTATTTCCATTGAATAGGTTATATTGGCAAGTGCCTTTTTTGTCTCAGTCTTATAAGATTTAATGTTACTTAAAAAAGAGTCCTGATCAATGCAGATAAGAGCTGAAACCGTAGCTTCGATAATATCTGGATAGATTTCCTTTTCAAGGAGACCTGAAAGAACCTGGAAGGCTTCCTTTGCTCTGATCATGCCAATAGCCTCTATAGCTGCCTTTCTAACATTAGCATCAGGGTCTTCTGTACTTCTGATTATAAGGGATTTTACAGATTTTTCATCTCCTATCTCACCTAATGCCTTTGCAGAAGCTATTCTTACATCCCTTTTTATATCCTCAAGAAGTTTTATTAATACTGGGACAGCTTTTTTACTACGCATTTTTCCAAGAGTATTTATAACAAAAGCTTTAGCCCTATACTTTAATTTGTCTTTTTCAAGCAATTCAATTAGTGTATCTTCTGAATCAATTCCTAAAAGAGTATTCTGCAACAATCCTATTTTTTCATCGTAATCAAAACATGAAGGATCTAATGCTCCTGCTTCTTCAACTACAATTGGAACTGCATCAATTAAATTGGTTAACTGAACTCCTTTATATACCAATGTTTTTTCTTCCCAATCACCTTCTTTTAAAATCCCTAACAATTCATCTTTTATATCTACTCCTGGAGGAATTATTCCAATTCTTATTAATGCTTTTATAATTTCTTTTTTCTCATCCCTTGTTGCAATAGAAAAATATTTTAAGAGTGGACCGATTACTTTATCCGTTCCAATTTTACCTAATGTTTCAATTGCCTCTGCCTTTACAAGTAAAGAATCTGTATTAAGAAGTAGCTCACCAATTGCATCTACTGCTTCCTCTGCATTAAGACTTGCCAGAGCCTGTAGTACATAAAAGGCTATCCACTCTTCATCATTAAGTCTTTCAATTAACGCTGGAATTCCCTCTTTATATCCTAATTCACCTATTGCCCTTGCAGCAGCTGCTCTTACATTTCCATTGGAATCCTGTAGGAGTGGAATAACCTTAGCGCCATCAAAACCTGTTTTTATATCTGCTATTAAATCTAAAGCAAATTTTCTTACATCGGGGTCTTTATCTTTTAAAAGTTGATATATAAGATGGGGAGATTTGTTTCCAATCTCAGTAAGAATTAATAAAGCTGTATTCCTAAGATAGGCTTCTTCTTCTCTTAAAAGAGGAATCACCATATAGGTAACAAGTTCTCCAGGATTGATTAAAAATCTTTCGTCTTCGGAATTTCCAATTGCTATTAAAGCATGGGTAGCAGCTTCTTGGACTGCGGTGTTTTCATCTCTAAGAGCTTTAATTAGAGGATATATAGCTCTTTCATCAAAATATGAAAGTTCCTCTGCAGCCTGCCTTCTCTCTGAAGGTTCTGAATCATTTAATAACTTTAGCACAAGTTTTTTTATATTTTTCTTCATTCAAAAACCCTCCCAATAAATATTCAGGTTTATTATACCAAAATATTCTGTTTTTTCAGTTACTTTCAATAAAATTTTTTAATTTTATAAGAGCCTGTCCGTGGACCTGGCTTACTCTGGAAAGAGAAAGTCCTAAAACTTCTGCAATTTCTCGCATATTTAATTCGTCATAATAATAAAGTGAAATAACCAATTTTTCCTGTTCTGAAAGTCTTTCTATTGCCTTTGTGAGTTTTTCTTTAATCTCTCTTAATTTAATCTCTTCGAAAATATCATTTTTATCGGCAATTACATTTATAATGCTTAACTTGTCTCCATTTTTACTTTCAAGATAATCATCTAAGCTTACAATATCTGAGGCTTTAATGCTCTGATAAATTTCCTGTAATTGCCTATGAGAAATTTTTAAGAATGATGTAATTTCATCGTCTGTTGGTTCTATACCTTCATTTTTTAAATCTTTATATGCCCTTTTTACACCCTCAACTTTTTTACGGAATTCCTTTGAAAAAATATCTAAAGAACGAATTTCATCAAGTATAGCACCTCGTATTCTATAATCTATAAAAGAAGAGAGAGGAACATTAAAAGAAGGATTATATTTTATTAATGCTTCAAGAAGTCCCTTTATACCTGCAGAAATTAAATCATCCAAATCCAGAAAAGACTGCACAATATGATAATATCTTAAAGCATGATGCTTTATCTTTGGTAAAAATTGTTTTATAAGTCTTTCTTTTTCCTCCTCAGAATAAAACATTTACTTTATCCTGTAGTTAAAGCTTTTTTTAGAAAAAACTGCATTCCTCCTTTAAATAAGTTTACATCTCTTTTTAAAATCTCCTTTGCGATATCGGAGAGTTTTTTAGAAAAATCTGAAGTAGGAAATAGATTTACATAAGGTTTCTGTGAAACAATAGCATCTTTAATTTTTTCATCATAGGGAAGAAAACCAAGATAATCTAAACTTAAACCGAGAAATCTCTCTGTAACGAGAGAAATCTTTCTAAAGGTCTCTCTTGCCTCCTTAGGATTTTTTATATTGTTTATTACAATCCGAAAGTTTTTTTCGCCATACTCTTTATAAAGAACCTTTATCAATGCATAGGCATCGGCAATTGATGTAGGCTCGGATGTGACAATTATAATGTTGTCATGGGCAGCAGAACAGAAAAAGGTTACATTATCAGAAATTCCAGCGCCTGTATCTATTAGAAAAATATCGTAATTTTCATCGAGACTCTCAAGCTCCTGAATAATCTTAATTTTTTGCTCAAAAGTAAGTTGTGTAAGTTCTCTTATGCCAGAACTGGCAGGTATAATATCAATACCCTGTTCGGATTTGAAAATTATATCTTTTATATTCCTTTCTCCTGTAAGCAAATGTTTGATATTATACTTAGGGGCTACCCCAAACATAATATCAATGTTACTTAATCCTATATCGGCATCCATCAAAAGAACTCTTTTCTGCATTCCTCTAAAAATTAATGCAATATTGGTGACAAAGTTGGTCTTACCAACCCCTCCTTTCCCACTTGATACAGCAATTATTCTTGGTATATTAGTTTTCACAGACACCTCCTATAACAAAATTTGTTAATGCACGAGGAGGATAAATTTTAGGATTATCATAATAGTCTCCAGAAGTAATAAAACTTATTGGTTTTCCACTGTAAACAGCAATGTTATAGAGATTGCCGTAATTATGGGCTAAATCAATCTTTGAAAAGGCTATACAATCAATTTTTGACGAATCATTATTTCTTAAAACCCTAAGAGATGAACCTGCTGACATAGAGGCATCCATGAGAAGACATTTTTTTATTGGAACATCCTTCAATAAATCCTTTAACTCCGATAGACTGCTTATGTTTCCGTCTCCTGGAGTATCAATTAAAATCTTTGTTCTGTCAATATCTCTATGAATAATCTTATAAAGTTCTTTCAGATCCTTGACTATTTTAGCATCACATTTCAAAGACAGAGCTATTTGCTTTATATAAGCAACAGAACTTATTCTTTGATCAAGGGATAGAATCATAATTTTTTGATTTTTTGCTCTAATTGATTGTCCCAATTTAAATAATGTAGTTGTTTTCCCAACTCCTGGTAATCCAAAAAATACAAATCCTCTCTCATCTTCAAAATCCTTTTCTGCTTCTTTTATATTTTTTTCTATAACATTCCTTAATTCATTGATATCCGATACCTTTTCTAATAACATAAGGGCAAGATGAGGTTCTATGCCAATTTTTATCATAAAATTGTATAAACTTGCCTTTGAATTGTCATTCAATGATGGGAAAAGATGAGTAACACTTTCTCTTAATAAGGCAAGCTCAATTTTTATTTTTTCTAATTCCCTTTGAACTGTTTGATCTATATTTTGAATTGAAGGTATTGAAAAACCATTTTCTTGTGAGTCATCAAAGGCTGCTGTTATTTCAATCAAAGAATTGTTTGACAAAGGGTCTTTTTTTGTTATGCTTGAAATAATTACCGCATCAGGTCCTAATTCCTTTTTTACTGTTTCTAAAACTTCTTTGAAGCTTTTACCTTGAAACTTTTTTATTTTCATATATTACCTCCACGTTTATATTTTAATTGTAGCAAGCATATAAACTTTTACACCCTGTGATAGTTCTTGGGGAGAAAGAACTGGTAAAGAAGGTATGGTTCTTTCAACTGCCCTCTTTATAAATCTTCTTATTACTTGCGAACAAATGAGCACAGGTTGATACCCTTTTATAGTTGCTTCATCTGCTACTGTCTTTACCTTTTCAATAGCCTTCTCTAACACAATTGGATCTGGTGCAAAAA
>NZ_MAVV01000022.1 GCF_001707915.1 Thermodesulfovibrio sp. N1
TCAGATATGTATGGAGTAACAAAATAAATTAAAAATTGAGACTTTAGGTTCGAATCTGTAGGCTTAAGAAGATTTTTGAAAGTTTCTTCAACTAAGAAATAGTTTTTTTCTGTAAAACCAATTTTTGAGGCACTACCTTCTTTTTTTATTTTGTAAATGTTATACATTACAGAGTTTTCTGATTTCCATGAAAGTAAAACTCCATCATGGGTAATTTTATATTGTAGCCCCGTAACTTCTGGAAGTTTTTTGGTAGTTATAGAATTTTCTATAGGTTTGCTGTAAATTCCTTTTTTGTTTATTGCAAAAATTCTGTATTTATATGTTTCACCGAAAGCAAATTCTTTATCTTCAAAGGAAGTTTCTTCTGGGCTAAAAAATCCAAGAGATTTTACCTGACCATTATTTAGCCTCTCTAACAGAAAACTTCCAAGTTTAGATTTATTTTTTTCTGGATAACTCCAGGAAACCTGAATTTTATCATAATAAGCATTAATTGTAATTTTTTGAACAGGCTCTGGTTGAAGATAATCTTCAATGGTGGGATCCATTTTCTTCCCACATCCAGAAAGAAAGAGTAAAAGTAAAACGATAATAAGGAGGAGATTCTTCGCCTTCGGCTCAGAATGACATAAAGGCGAATCAGAATGATACAGAGATGGCTCAGAATGATATATAGGAGGCTTTGAATGACAGAAAGGTTGATTAGATGCTGTCGGGGTCTCCAAAAAGTCGTGAGCCTTTTTGGGTGCCCTTGTCTTGAGTCCTTTGAGTTTACTCAGGATAGACTCTTCGAAGGAATGACTATTCCTTCTGTCAACCTGAGGCTTTGCCGAAGGGGTTCCTCCTTGATTGTAGATGGATGAGATTCTTCGCTGAGGCTTAATTTTATATGTTTTCATTTCATTCCTAATGATTTTTTTAGTATTATTATTTGTTCTTTCACAAACTTCTTTGCGGTGCTTCCATAGGATTGTTTTGCAGTTATTGAGCCTTCCGGAGTTAAAATTTCATAAACATTTTCATCAATTTTATCTGAGAATTTTTTGAATTCTTTTATTTCAAGTTCTGAAAGATTTTTACCTTTTTCAATACAGTAAAGTACAATTTTGCCTACAATTTCATGGGCAATCCTGAAAGGGACTCCTTTTTTTACAAGATATTCTGCAAGGTCTGTTGCTGTAAGAAACCCTGTTTTTAGCGATGCTTTCATTTTATCAACGTTGAATTTTACCTGAGGAAGCATTTCTATCATAATTTTAAGGCTCATAATAACTGTATCGCAGGTATCAAAAACTGGCTCTTTGTCTTCCTGCATATCTCTGTTGTAAGTTAAAGGAAGAGCTTTCATTGTTGTTAAAAGAGAAATAAGATTCCCATAAACTCTTCCTGTTTTTCCTCTTATGAGTTCAGCTGAGTCAGGATTTTTTTTCTGAGGCATCATACTTGAACCCGTTGAAAATTTATCAGGAAGCTCTATGTATCCAAATTCATCAGTTGACCATATTATGAGTTCTTCAGAGAGTCTACTAAGATGCATCATTATCATTGCTCCACAGTAAAGAACATCAAGAACAAAATCTCTGTCAGAGACAGCATCCATACTGTTTGGGATTACTCTTTCCATTCCAAGTTCTTTAGCTGTGTAGTCTCTGTCAATTGGAAGTGACGTTCCTGCTATTGCACAGGCTCCAAGGGGACATTGATTTATTCTCTTTAAAGCCTCTGTGAGTCTACTTCTGTCTCTTTCAAACATCCATGCATAGGCTAAAAGATGATGAGCAAGAAGCACAGGCTGAGCTTTCTGCATATGTGTATATCCGGGCATGATTATATCAATATGTTTTTGTGCAATATTAATAATTGTTTTTTCAAACTCTGTAAGAAGTCCATTGATTTCAGTAACTTTTTTTCTTAAATATAGCCTCAGATCAGTTGCAACCTGATCATTTCTTGAACGGGCTGTATGTAGACGAGCACCTGCTGAACCTATTTTCTCAATAAGTGCTTTTTCAATGTTCATGTGAACATCTTCAAGCTCTGTTTTAAACTGAAATTTTCCCTCCGCTATTTCCTTTGCTATTTCTTTAAGCCCCTTTGATATTAACTTGAACTCTTTATCATTTATTATTCCTTGTTTATTAAGCATCTTTGCATGGACAATACTTCCTTCAATATCTTCCTGCCATAATCTCTGGTCAAAGGATACTGACTCTGAGAATTTTTCCAGTGTTTTTGCTGTTTTTTCCTTAAATCTTCCACCCCATGGCTTTTTCATTGTTCCTATACCTTTATTTGTCGCTCTTTTGTTTTGTGATGATAACCTCTGAAGTCTCTTTTCTCCTCATTCTGAGGTTTTCCATGTCATTCTGTTCCTCTTTTTTTGTCATTCTGTTCCTCTTTTTTTGTCATTCTGAGCCAAAGGCGAAGAATCTCCTCCTTATTCCGAGAGATTCCTCGGGGCATCGAGCCCCTCAGAATGACAGAAAAAGAAGGTATTCCCTTGAAATACATATCTATTACTACTCCTCTGCCTTTGCCTGACGTTCTTTCTGTCTTTGTTCAATTATTTTTTGAGCTATATGAGATGGAACTTCCTCATAATGGGAAAACTCCATTGAGTAAATTCCTCTACCAGAGGTCATACTATGAAGCTGATTGGCATATGTAAGCATTTCAGCCATTGGAACAAGGGCAATTATTTTTTGATTTCCACCTGCCTGTGGCTCCACTCCCTGGACCTTTCCTCTACGGGCATTTAAATCTCCAATTATTGTACCAAGAGTTTCATCGGGAACAATAATTTCTGTTTTCATTATTGGTTCAAGCAAAACAGGTTTTGCATCCATGAAAGCCTTCTTTAAAGCTAAAGCTCCTGCAATTTTGAATGCCATTTCTGAGGAATCAACTGGATGATATGTTCCATCATAAAGAGTGACCTTTATGTCAATTATTGGATAATAAGCCAAAATACCCTCTTTCATTGTCTCAAGAATACCCTTTTCAACAGCAGGGCGATACTGCTGAGGTATTACTCCACCTACTATTTTATCAACAAATTGATATCCTTCACCCCTTGGAAGCGGTTCAATCTCAATCCAGCAGTCTCCATACTGCCCTCTTCCACCAGATTGTTTTTTATACTTACCCTGTGCTCTTGCAGTTGCTCTGATTGTCTCTCTGTAAGGAACCTTCGGAGCCATAAGATTTACTTCAACTCCGAATTTTCTCTTAAGTTTCTCTAAAGCAACTTCAATGTGAACCTGTCCCATTCCACTTAAAATCATATCCTTTGATTCTTCATCCCTTGAAAATCTAAGAGTAGGGTCTTCTTCAAGTAATTTATGAAGTCCTGCACTTACTTTTTCTTCATCTCCTCTGGTTTTTGGTGCAATTGCATAGGAAATAAGAGGTTCAGAGAATCTCACCTCTGGTAAAATTATAGGATTTGCTTCATCACAGAGGGTGTGTCCTGTAAGAGTATCCTTTAATTTAACTGTTGCAACAATTTCACCGGGACCTGCTTTCTGACAGGGTGTTTGATTTTTACCAAGTACATAGTAAATCTGACCAATTCTTTCTTTTGAACCTATATTAGGATTAAGAACTGTGGAGTCTGCTTTAAAAATTCCTGAAAATACTCTTATGTAAGATATTTTCCCTGCAAAGGGATCAATGGTAGTTTTGAAAACATAGGCTGAAAGGGGTTCAGATTCAGAGGGCTTTCTAATTATCTCAGAACCGTCTTTTGGATTAGTTCCTTTTATTGGATAGATATTTGCCCTTTCTACAGGATCGGGAAGACATAGGATTATGCTGTCAAGCAATGCTTCTATTCCAATTCCAAGGAGAGCTGAACCTGCCAACACAGGAATAAATCTTCTTGCAAGGGATGCATCATGAAGTCCCTTTCTTAATTCTTCTTCTGTAAGATCTCCACCTTCAAGATATTTTTCAAGGAGGCTGTCATCAAGTTCAGCAATTTTTTCAACAAATTTTTTCCTGTATTCTTCCACAGAAGAAGAAAGTTCAGTAGGAATTGATGTTTCCTTCAGAGAATTCCCATCATAAATGTATGCTTTCAATGAGATTAAATCAACAACTCCCTTTAGTCCAGGACCTTCTCCAATTGGTAGTGTAAGAGGAATTGCTTCCTGTCCAAAGATTTTTTCAATTTCTGCCACTGCTCTCTGAAAGGAAGCATTCTCTTTATCAAGTTTATTTACAAAAACAACTCTTGGAAGGTCATAGTCATCGCAGTATTTCCATATTCTTTCTGTTTCTGCCTTTACCCCTGAAATTGCGCTAACTATGACAACCGCACCATCGACAATTCTTAAAATGCTTTTTGTATCTTCAAGAAAATTAACAAAGCCAGGTGTATCAATTATATTGATTCTATAATTTTTGTAGTCGCAGTATGCAACTTTGGAACTTAGTGTCATATTTCTCATAAGTTCTTCTGGTTCATAGTCAATAACCTTGCCGGTAGACTCACCAGTAGTCACCCTGTCAATCAACCCTGTTTTAAAAAGTATTTGTTCTGCAAGTTTAGTATTACCTGCACCTGCATGGGCAACAACAGCAATGTTTCTGATTTTTGTAACATCTCTACTCATAGAGAGCCTCCTTAAAATAAGTTTTTATCTATCTCCAAAAACTCTTTCATAAATATAATCTACATTTCTTGTGTAATAGTTTAAATCAAAAATGCTTTTTATTTCATCTTCGGTGAGATATTTTCTTATTTCATTGTCATTAAGAAGTAAATTTATAAAGGGTACACCTTCCTGCCAGCTACGCATTGCATTTGTTTGAGTGATTTTATATGCTTCTTCACGAGTAAGTCCCTTTTCAATGAGAGCAAGAAGTACTCTTTGAGAATTATAAAGTCCATAGCTAAGTTCTATATTTTTAAGCATTCTTTCAGGATATACAACAAGGTCCTTTATTATTCCATAAAGCCTGTTAAGCATGTAATCTACTAATATGCAGTTGTCAGGTATAATGATTCTTTCAACGGAAGAATGAGAGATGTCTCTGTCATGCCATAGTGCCACATTTTCAAAACTTGCAAAGGCATTACTTCGGACAAGTCTGCTTAGTCCTGATAAATTTTCGCATCCAACAGGATTTCTTTTATGAGGCATTGCTGAGGAACCTTTCTGCCCCTTTGTAAAGGGTTCTTCTGCTTCGAGGACTTCTGTTCTTTGAAGATGTCTTATTTCAATAGCTATTTTTTCAACCATTGCAGCAATGAGGGCAAGACAACTTAAAAATTCGGTGTGTCTGTCTCTCTGGACAACCTGTGTTGCCACAGGCTCTGGTTTAAGTCCAAGCTTCTTCAGAGCAATTTCTTCAATTTCTGGTGGAATATTTGAAAAAGTTCCAACAGCACCAGATATTTTACCAACACTGATTCTTTCTGTAGCTTGTCTTAGTCTTTCCATGTTTCTTTTTGTTTCTTCATACCATAAGGCAAATCTTAGACCAAAACTTGTTGGTTCTGCATGAACACCATGACTTCTTCCCATACATATAGTGTTTTTATATTGAAAAGCCTTTTCACGAAGAAGTTCTTTAAATTCAATAAGGTCTTTCATTATAAGATCTCCTGCTTCTTTCATCTGTAATGCTAAAGCTGTATCCACTACATCACTTGATGTAAGTCCCATGTGGATGTAACGGGATGAAGGACCAACCTTTTCTGCAACAGCTGTTAAAAAGGCTATAACATCGTGTTTAACCATTGCTTCAATTTCATCAATTCTTTTTAAGTCAAAGTCTGCCTTTGCTTTAATTTCTTCTAAGGCATCTTGAGGGATTTTTCCAAGTTCTGCCCATGCTTCACATACAGCAATTTCAACTTCAAGCCATTTTCTGAATTTGTTCTCCATGCTCCATATATGACCCATTTCTTTTCTTGTATATCTCTCTATCATAATTCTTCCTCCCATATAATTCTTTCAGGTTTTATAATTACGCCATTTCCAAAGCCTATGCCAAGAATTTTTCCTGTTTTATCCTTAACCTTTACCCATCCTGCTGGAACAATTCCAGAGGGAATTTTTACTGAATTTCCATTTAAAAATTTTCTAACAAGAGCATCACCTATTATGACAGAAGGAATGAAATATAAAGCTTTATCTATTGTTAAAAAAGCATCTGAAATTGCCTTTTCTTTTATTTTTTTCAATTCCTCTAAATCAATGGATTCTTCAACTTTAAAGTTTCCTATTCTTGTTCTTTCAAGTTCAACAATATGGGCTCCTATTCCTAATTCTTCACCTATGTCATTGCAAAGAGCTCTTACATATGTTCCTTTACTACATACTACTCGGAATGATACAAAGGGTGGTTTAAACTCTTCAATTTTAATGGAATGAATAATAACCTTTTTAGGCTTTCTTTCTACCTCAATTCCCTTTCTTGCAAGTCTATAAAGGGGAGTGCCGTCAATCTTTACTGCTGAATACATTGGAGGAGTTTGCATTATTTCACCTTTATATTTCGTTAAAATTTGCTCTATTTCCTCTTTTTTAAGTTCAAAATTCTCTATCACCTTTGTAACATTGCCATCAGCATCATAGGTGTCTGTTGATATCCCAAATTTTGCTTTAAAAAGATACTCCTTTTCAAGTTCCATAAGAAGAGGTGTAATTTTTGTAGCCTCATTAATACAAACAAGCAAAATACCTGTTGCGATTGGATCAAGACTGCCAGCATGACCTGCTTTTTTACATTTTAAAATCCTTTTTACTTTTGTAACAGCATATTGACTTGTAAAACCCTTTGGCTTATTGAAAATCAGTACTACATTCATAGAAGTTTAATTGCTCCTATTCCTTTTAATTCAAAAATTACAAGGAAACTAAAGTCAGATGTCTCTTTACCATGTCTTTCAACAGGTTTTCTTGATAAGGAAATATTTGCTGCCCAGCATTTTTCAGCATATCTTATATTTAAAGTACTGTCCCTTAAACCAGCACCCTTTGCATCGTAATTTATATTTGTATTAAACGACCATTTTTCAGATATTTTTTTTGCTAAAGAAAAAGCATATGTTTTTATTCCTTCTTCATTTTCATAGAAATCATACTGGTTTCTTAATGTAGGAGCCCATAAATAGGCAGGAGAAAGGGCTTCATCTCTTGTATATCTTTGACTAAATGAAATAGAAGTTGTTTCATCAGGAGAAAATCCTATCCAGCTATTAAAACGTTCCATTCTTTTTTTAGAAATATTTTGATAGGTATCAAAGCCAAAACTTATTTTCCAGAAAGATGCTCTTCCTTCTATTAAAATAGGATACATTTTATCCCATTCATTTTTTGCTCTAAAATCATAAACCTGTGCTATTCTTCCCTCAATGGTGAGACTCTTAAATTGCAATTTATTGTAAACTCCTGCTCTTATTAATCCTGTATCATCAAGTATTTCAGCATCTTTTAAAATTGGTGGTTTTCCATTTACACCAATAAAAACTCCTTCTACAAAGGGTTCGATTAAATGACTAAAATCACTCTCCTTTTTATAAAGTAGCATAAAAGCCTTTGCATTATATTGAATCATTTCTCTATGAGATACATCTTTATAGGGTGTGGTTTTTTCAAGATTATAAAATATAACTTTTGCATTTAAATTTTGTGTGAGCTTAACAACATCTCCAAAATTATGAGTTATTTCTGGATTTATCTCAACTCTTTGCCCATTAAGACCGTCTTCTTTATAAAACTCTGCTAAATTTATGTTAAAATTGGCATTAAAGGGTCCGATTTTATAGGGATAGACAATATAACCAAGTTCTGCTTTAAGTGGTGGACTCATTCCATCATTTTTTAAATCCTTCCATCCCTGTCCCAACAAATAAAATCTTGACTGAACAAGAGGAACAGATACTTCCATAGAAGACTGTAAGAATCTATCATATCTTGCCTGAAGGTCTTTTCCAAATTCCTTAAAAAGATAGGTCACATTAACTGAGCGAACATCTCCGTATTGTCTGTAAAAGTCATTTTTATTTACATAATTCAAATCAATAAGAAGGTCAAAGTTTTTTAATTTTTGAAGATGTATTGCTCGAAGTTCTTGATAGTTTTTATCGAGAATCCTATCATTAATTTGATAGGCATACCACATCCCTTTAGTATTGAAATCCATATATCTATATTCAATTCCCTTCCCAAGACCTGCCTTTGAAAAATAGTCCAGATATAAGGTTGCATCCTTATTGCTATCTATAACAAGATAATAGGCAGGAGAAAACTGGAAACCTCTTATGTTTGAGTTTCCAATTTTTAATGGAAGAAATCCGGATTTTTTTGTGTTTCCTCCAGGACCCCAGAAAATAGGTGAAAAAGCAAGGGGAATATTTTTTACCTTGAATGTTGTAGCTTTAGATATCAAAGTATCATCAACTATTAAATCAACACTTTCTCCTGTAAAACACCACGGTTGAGCCTTGTCTGGTTCAGGCTCACAGGTTGAAAAAGTGGCTTTTTTTGCCTTGTATTTTATTTCGCTTAATCTTTCTATTTCATCGGCAGTAATCCATATATCCTGTTTTTTTATGTGAATCAAAGATTTTTTCAAAAATCCTGTTTTTTGTTCTATATTTATTTTCCCTTCCTCTGCCCATGCTGTTATTTCATCATCTTCATAATACATATCTCCAAAGGCTTCAACTTCGTTAGTTTTTTCATAGTAGATTGCTTTTTGGGCTTTTAGTATGAATTTTTCATTTTGAATTTTTACATTTCCTATTGCTACATATTTTTGCTCTTCTTCAAAGCTTTCAAGTGTATCAGATGTTATTTCTAAAGCAAAGGCATAAATTGGCAGAAAAATAATAAATAAAAATAAAGGGACTTTTAATTTCATAAAACTTCACCAAGCCTTCTATGGGATGTTTTTTCGCCGAGAAATTCTTTTAATTCTCCAACTAAATAAACTGAACCAGTACATAAAAGATAGAGATTTGGATTTTTTTTACAGACAGAAACACCTTCTTTAAAAGCCTCAACAGGATCTGAAATATAGGATAGATTTAATGAATAACCATTTAATCGTTCTGAAAGTTCATCATACTTTAAAGCTCTTTCATAGTTTGGGACAGTAAATATAATTTTGTTTGCGTAATTTTCAAAGGATTTAATAAAACCGCCTACATCTTTGTCTCTCATTATTCCAAAAACTAAAACGGGTTTTTTATCAGTAATGATTTTCAAAGATTTTATTAATGTTTGAGCAGCCTGAGGATTATGGGCGATATCAAAGATTATGAGAGGTTCTTCTGATATTATTTCAAGTCTACCAGGAATAGTAACATTTTTAAGTCCTTCTCTAATATAATTTTCATCCCAATTAGGATATATGGTCATAAAGGCCTGCATAGCAACTGCTACATTTTCAAGTTGATGAAATCCTATAAGAGGTAAGAATAACTCTGAAGTCTGAAGGTTTGAGGCTGAGCTAAAAATAAAATTGATGCCTTTTATACTCATTGATTTTAGTTCAGCTGAGAAATCTTTACCGTAGATAAAAAGTTCTGAACCTGATTCTTCTGCTTTTTTTCTAATTACCTCTTCTGCTTCTGAAGCCTGCTTAGATGAAACAACAGGAACTCCTTTTTTTATAATTCCTGCTTTTTCTTTAGCAATAGATTTAATGTCACTGCCAAGAAATTCTTGATGATCAAGTCCGATGGTTGTAATTACTGAAACTTCTGGTACAACAACATTTGTAGCATCTAATCTTCCACCCATTCCTGTTTCAAGTACCCCATATTCAATTCCTGCTTCTGCGAAATAAAGAAAAGCCAGCACTGTTATAAATTCAAAAAAGGTAAGTTCCTCGCCAAAGGGTTTGATTTTCTCGATTAATCTTACAACTTCATCTTCTGTTATTTCTCTATCATTAACGATTATTCTTTCTGTAAATCTTGTAAGATGAGGAGATGTGAAAAGCCCTGTATTTAATCCGTGAGCCCTTAAAAGATGATAAATTATTTTAGATGTAGAACCCTTGCCATTTGTGCCAGCAATATGAACTGATTTGAACCCTCTATGGGGATTATCAAATGTTTCAAGTACTGAAAAAACTCTTTCAACTCCTAACTTGATACCCTTTGTTCTTCTTTTATAGAGTTCATTTATTAAAACTTCATACATGCTCTTTTGGTAAAGGCATTAAAATGTCAATAATTTTAGCTATAGTGTTTTTTAATTCTTTTCTGTCTACAACGATGTCAACCATTCCATGTTCAAGGAGAAATTCAGCCCTTTGAAAACCCTCGGGCAATTGTTGTTTTATTGTTTCCTGAATTACTCTTGGTCCAGCAAAACCTATAAGACTACGAGGTTCTGCAATAATTATATCCCCGAGCATTGCAAAGGATGCTGTAACGCCACCAAAAGTTGGATCTGCTAAAACAGAAATATATAATAAACCTTCTTCTTTTAATCTTCCTATAGCCTGAGATGTCTTTGCCATCTGCATGAGGGAAAACATTCCTTCCTGCATTCTTGCTCCCCCTGAAGATGACACAATGATCAAAGGAACTCTTCGCTGTATTGCTCTTTCAGTAGCTTTTGTTACTTTTTCTCCGACAACTGTTCCCATGCTTCCACCCATAAAGGAAAAATCAAGAACAGCAATAACTACATCTCTTCCGTTAATTTTTGCATCTCCATAAATAGCAGCCTCTTTAATACCTGATTTTTTCTCATTTTCCTTTAATCTATCCTTATAGGGAATAGTGTCTTTGAAGCCAAGAGGATCAGGGCTTGTAAGATCAGGGTCTAATTCGTTAAAGCTTCCTGAATCTGTTATAAGAGTAATTCTTTCCTTTGCTGAAATTCTAAAATGATATTTACACTTTGGGCATACTTTAAAATTATTTTCCAGTTCTTTACGGTAAATAATTTCTTTACAATTTTCACATTTAACCCATAATCCTTCGGGAATTTTTACTTTTTTTCTAAGGGTGGTTCTTTTCTTTTAAACCATGCCATTTTATATTGCCTCTCTTAAAGATTTTATAAAGTTTAAAACTTCTTCAGGTTTTTCATGAAATTTTTTAACAATAGCACTTCCCACGATTACTCCGTCAGCAAACTGAGCAACATACTTAGCCTCCTCAGGCTTACTTACTCCGAATCCAATGCATACAGGGTTACCAAAGCTTTTTACAAAATTTATGTGTTCTCTGAATTTTTTATCAAGTCTGAGTTCTGTACCCGTTATTCCTGTTATTGAGACATAGTAAACAAAGCCAGTAGATGCATTAACAATTTTTTTTACTCTTTCTGGAGTTGATGTTGGTGCTACAAGAAAAATTATGTCAATACCATATTTTTTTGCAAGGGATCTGTATTCCGATGATTCTTCAACAGTTAAGTCTGGGAAAATAACTCCTGCAACTTTTGCATCCTTTGCGTTCTGGAAAAATTTTTCAATACCATAGCAGAAAACAGGATTCAAATAGGTCATAAGAATAATGGGGGTATGGATGCTATTTTTAAATTCATTAAGAAAGTTCAAAATTTTTCTTAAAGTTGTTCCAGATTTTAATGCTCTTTCAGCTGCTCTTTGTATTGTAGGACCATCAGCAAGAGGATCTGTAAAAGGGACTCCAAGCTCTATAATATCAGCTCCTGCATCACTTAGAAGTTTAAGCCTTTTGGCAGTTGTTTGAAGGTCGGGGTCCCCTGCCATAATATATGGAATAAATGCCTTTTTGCCAATTTTTTTCAGTTCCTCAAGTTTCTCTCTAACAGAAAAACCTTTCAAACTCCACCTCTTAAAGAGAAAGTCTTTTGATTCTTGCTACTTCTTGAACATCTTTGTCCCCTCTTCCTGAGAGGTTTACAATAATAATTGAATCCTTTGACATCTTTGGGGCAATTTTTATTGCTTCTGCGACAGCGTGGGCAGACTCTAAGGCAGGAATAATTCCTTCAAGTCTACTTAAAAGTTCAAAGGCATGTAATGCTTCATCATCAGTTGCATAGGTGTATTTAACCCTTCCTTTGTCTCTGAGATAGGCATGTTCAGGACCAACAGAGGCATAATCAAGTCCTGCTGAAACAGAATGAGTTTCAAGAATATTTCCATCTTCATTTTCCAAAACATAGCTAAGACAACCCTGAAAAATTCCCTTTGCTCCACCTGCAAATCTTGCAGCGTGAAGTCCAGATTGGATTCCTTTCCCTCCTGCTTCAACGCCAATCATTTCTACATTATCTTTCAAAAAGGCACTGAAAAGTCCTATTGCATTACTACCTCCGCCAACGCAGGCAATTAGGATATTAGGAAGTTTTTTTTCCCTTTGAAGTATCTGTTTCTTTGTTTCTTTACCAATTACACTTTGAAAAAATCTTACAAGAAGAGGATATGGATGAGGTCCAAAGACAGTACCTAAAACATAATGGGTTGTTCTTACATTTGTGGTCCAGTCCCTAAGAGCTTCATTAATAGCATCTTTTAAAGTTTTTGAACCTGTATCAACAGGAATAACCCTTGTACCAAGAAGATTCATCCTGAAGACATTGAGCTTTTGTCTTCTAATATCTTCTGTTCCCATGTATATATCACAGCTAAGTCCTACAAGTGCAGCACCTGTAGCAGTTGCTACGCCATGTTGACCAGCTCCAGTTTCAGCAATAATTCTTTCCTTCCCCATTAATTTTTTAGCTAATAAAGCCTGTCCGAGAGCATTGTTAATTTTATGGGCTCCAGTGTGGGCAAGGTCTTCTCTTTTTAGATATATTTTTGCTCCCCCAAGATGTTCAGTGAGTCTTTTAGCAAAATAAAGTGGAGTAGGTCTACCTACATACTCTTTAAGAAGAGATTCAAATTCTTCATTAAATTTTTTATCCCTTTTTGCTCTATAGAAAGCCCTTTCCAGTTCTTCTAAGGCTGGCATTAGAGTTTCAGGAACAAAACAACCTCCATACTGTCCAAAATATCCTCTTTTTTTACCCATGAAAAGTATTATAGCATAGAAGGTTTGAACTATGGGATTTTGTTATAATACCTTTATAATGGATATTTTTAAATTTAAACAGACCTATCTTTCTGCTAAAAGAGTTCAAGAAATTCTTAATATTTTTATAAAACACGGCTTTGGACAAATAATTGATCAGCTTAATCTTGGTAAATTTATTGCTATTAAGAGAAGATTTCATAAATTTGGTAGATGGACTACTCAGCCTACACTTTCAATTTCAGAAAGATTGAGAATGGCCTTTGAGGAGTTAGGTCCTACTTTTATAAAATTAGGACAGCTTCTTGCTTCAAGACCTGATATTATAGGCAGTGAAAATATAAAAGAATTCAAAAAACTTCAAGATAAAGTACCCCCCTTTAGCATTGATGATGTTAATAAAACCGTTGAAAAAGAGTTGGGATTAACTCCTGATAAAATTTTCAAAAGTTTCAATCCTATCCCTATTGGTTCAGCTTCAATTGCTCAAGTTCACGAAGCTGTTTTACTGAATGGGGAAAAGGTTATAGTTAAGGTTAGAAGGCCTGGAATTAAAGAACAGATTTTAATTGATATTAAGATACTTAATACTCTTGCAAGGCTTATGGAAAAACATATTCCCGAAAGTAGAATTTTCGATCCTGTGGGAATAGTAAATGAATTTTCAAGATCTATCTTACGAGAACTCGATTTCCGCAGAGAAGCAAGAAATGCGATGATCTTTAAAGAAAATTTTAAGGAAAACGAAAAAATTTATATTCCTGTTATATATAAAGACTACACGAAAGAGAGAATTTTAGTTATGGAGAAGGTCGAAGGAGTAAGAATTGATAATATTGAAGCACTAACTCAGATGGGTTTAAATGTTAAGAAGATTTTTAAAACAATTATTGATATATATTTTATCCAGATTTTTGAACACGGTTTTTTCCATGGTGATCCCCATCCTGGAAATCTTATTGTAACAGAAGATGGAAGAATAGTAATGGTTGATTTTGGTATAGTAGGGAAAATTGATGAGGAATTTCAAGAATCCTATGCTAATATTGCACTGGCAATTATTAAGCAGGATTTTGATCTTCTGCTTGACAATTATTTAAAACTTGGAATAATTCCAGATAACATTGATATGCATAAGCTTAAAAGAGAACTTAAGGAAGACATTGAAGACATTCTCTATCCCCTTTATTCTTCATCTTTTGAGGAGATTAAAATTTCTGAATTTATAGAGTCAATTATGAAGGTTAGTTTAAAACATAAATTAAGATTTCTTCCAGAACTTTTGTTAATTGACAAGGTTTTAATAATGCTTGATGGACTAGCAAGAGAACTTTCTCCACAAACATCAATAATTGAGATGCTTAAACCATACGCTGAGAATATAATTGCAAGAAGGTTCAGCCCTGATTTTTACATAAAAAAATTTTTAACGATTTTCAAAGAGTTTAAGAATGCTGTTGAAAATATACCTTTTCAATTCAAGATGTTACTAAGTAAGGCTGTAAGGGATGATATAACAGTAAAAATGTTTCATGTAAATATGCCCGAATTTTTGAAAGACATTGAAAAATCAAGTAATAAAATATCCTTTAGTCTTATTGTAAGTGCCATGATTCTTAGTTCGGCAATAATGCATGCTGCAGAGGTAAAACCTTTAATGAATGGGATTTCAATTTTTGGTCTTATAACTGGTGTAGTGGCATTTTTTCTTGGAGTTTGGCTAATAATCTCAATTATTAGGTCAGGAAAATTATAACTTTTATTGAATGTCCTTTTAAGTGCTCTGAAAATCAATATGATTTGAATAAGTTTTTGTTTATAAAGTATAATTTAAATTTACAAATTTTCAGGCAGAGGGTTTTCTGCCAAAAAATGGTTGGAGGTTATAATGAGAATTATAGTTTGCGTCAAACAGGTTCCAGATGTTACAGAAGTAAGAATTGATCCCAAAACAAACACTCTTATAAGAGAAGGTGTTCCAAGTATAATGAATCCCTATGATTTGCATGCTGTAGAGGCAGCACTTCAGATTAAAGAAGCCACTTCAGGTAAGGTTACAGTTATAACAATGGGGCCGCCACAGGCAGAGGAGGTACTAAGGGAGGCAATATCAATGGGAGTTGATGATGCTGTTTTACTTACAGACAGACGGTTTGCTGGAGCTGATACATGGGCAACTGCTTATACCCTTTCCCTTGCAGCAAAAAAGATAGGTTTTGATTTAATAATTTGCGGGAAACAGGCAATTGATGGAGACACTGCACAAGTAGGACCGGAAATGGCTGAATTTCTTGATATTCCTCATGTTTCCTATGTAAGAAGAATTGATAAAATAGAACCTTCAGAAATGATTATTGAAAGACTTATGGATGACTGTTATGAAAAAATATGGCTTTCCCTACCAGCATTGATAACTGTTGTAAAGGAGTTAAACAACCCTCGTCCACCTTCAATAAGAGGTAAAATGGCAGCAAAAAAAGCAGTTATTCCAAGATGGAATGCCGATGATATTGAAGCAGAAGAAGACAAAATAGGACTTAAGGGTTCGCCCACAATGGTCAAAAACATATTCGCACCTCCACCAAGAGGTGAACGTAGAATTCTTGAAGGAACACCTGAAGAGCAGGTCAATACACTTCTTAAGGAGTTAAGGAGGTTAGGATGCTTATAAGAATTGACATAGAAAAATGTACAGGATGTGGAAACTGTTTAAATCTATGTCCCTTTGGTGCAATAATAATCAAAGAAGATAAAGCTTTCATTACAGAAGCCTGCACCCTTTGTGGTGCCTGTGTAGAGAGCTGTCCAGAGTCTGCAATAATTGACGAAAGAGCAAGAGAGGGAGAAAAAGAGGAAAATTTCAGAGGTGTGTGGATCTTTGCTGAACAATCACAGGGCAGGATAGCTTCTGTAGCCTATGAATTACTTGGCATTGGAAGAAAGCTTGCTCATGAACTTCAAACAGAGCTTTCTGCTGTCTTATTTGGAGAATCCCCAGAAGTAGAGGAGCTTATTAAATGGGGTGCTGACAAAGTTTACTATACAGATGCATCTCAGTATGGTTATTTAGATGATGAATTATATGCTAAAACACTTGTAAACTTGATAAATCAACACAAGCCTGAAATTCTTCTTGCAGGTGCAACTGCCATAGGTCGTTCTTTTATACCAAGAGTTGCTGCAAGATTAAGGGTAGGGTTAACAGCAGACTGTACAGGGCTTGAAATTGATAAAGAAACAGGAAATCTTCTTCAGATTCGTCCAGCCTTTGGAGGAAATATTATGGCAACAATTGTTTCTCCAACAAGCAGACCCCAAATTGCAACAGTAAGGCCTCGTGTTATGAAAAGGGGTGAGTATGCTCCAAATAAAAAAGGTGAAATAATAAAAATTGAACCCCTTGAATCTAAAGGAAGAGTAAAAATTCTTGAAAGGATTCACGATAGCTCCTTCTGTAAAGTAAATTTACAGGATGCAAAAGTTATAGTATCAGGCGGTAGAGGACTTGGTTCGCCAGAGAATTTCACTTTGCTATGGGAACTTGCAAATCTTCTTGGTGGAACTGTTGGAGCTTCCCGTGCAGCAGTTGACGAAGGATGGATTCCCTATGCCCATCAGGTAGGACAGACAGGTAAAACAGTATGTCCAAAACTTTATATTGCCTGTGGTATTTCAGGTGCAGTTCAACATCTTGTAGGAATGCAATCATCTGATATAATTGTTGCAATAAATAAGGATCCAAATGCACCCATATTTAATGTGGCAACCTATGGAATTGTTGGTGATTTAAAGGAAATAATACCTTTAATGATAAAAAAACTCAAAGAAGGAGTTTCTGAATGATAGCTTTTGTTTTTCCAGGTCAGGGTTCTCAGTATGTTGGAATGGGTAAGGATTTGATTGATTGTGCAAAGGATTTGTTTGAAAAAGCAAGTAATATCGTTGGTTTTGACATAGCAAAGTTGTGTTTTGAAGGACCTGATGCTGAGTTAAATAAAACAGAAAATACTCAACCAGCCATACTTACCATCTCCTATGCATTGCTAAGGGAAGTTCTTTCAGAATCAATAATGCCCTCTTATACCGCTGGACATTCTCTTGGAGAATACACCTCAGCTTTATGCGGAGAGGTTTTTTCTTTTGAAGATGCAGTAAAGATTACAAGGAAAAGAGGACAACTTATGCAGAAGGCTCAACCAGAGGGCAAAGGTGCAATGGCTGCAGTTTTAGGGCTTGATGAAGATACTCTGAAAGAAATTTGTAAGAGTATTACTGATTTTTATGTTGACCTTGCAAATCTTAATTGTCCTGGACAGATTGTCATATCTGGGGAAGCAGAGGGGGTTAAAAGGGCTTCTGAGCTCGCAAAACAAAAAGGTGCTAAAAAGGTTGTTCCTCTTCAGGTAAGTATTCCTTCCCATTGTATGCTTATGAAAGAAGTGGCAAAGGAGTTTGAGGAGTATTTGAAGGGCTTTAAATTTAATAATTCAAAAATTCCTATTGTAAGTAATGCACTTGCAGAGGAAATTCATGATCCCCAGGATATTATGAATGCCTTAATAAGACAGCTTTATAGTCCTGTAAGATGGCAGGATTGTGTAAAATACATGATTTCAAAGGGAGTTGACACGTTCATTGAAATTGGTCCTAATAAGGTGCTTTCAGGTCTTATAAGAAGAATTGACTCTTCTGTTAAAGTTTTAAATGTGGAAAATTTGGGTGATATAGAAAAAATTAAGGAGGAATCAAAATGAGAAAAAAAATAGGTATTGTAGGAGCAGGAAATGTTGGAGCTACCCTTGCTTTATTTGTTGTAAATAGTGGTTTATGTGATGTCGTAATCTTTGACATTGTAGAAGGAATGCCACAGGGTAAAGCCCTTGACATCTTACAAAATACCGCAGTATTGGGAATCAAAGCAAATATCATAGGAACAAACAATCTTGATGACCTTGCTGGCTCTGACATTGTTGTAATTACAGCTGGATTAGCAAGAAAACCTGGTATGAGAAGAAAGGATTTATTGATGGCTAATGCAGATATTGTAGGAGGTATTGTAAAAAAGCTCGCACCTCAATGCCCAGATGCAATTTATATAGTAGTCACGAATCCAATGGATGTAATGGCTTATTTAACTCTTGCAATATCCAAAGTGGGGAGACAAAGAGTTCTTGGAATGGGAGGTATTCTTGACTCATCAAGGTTCAAAACATTTATATCAATGGAGCTTGGAGTTGCACCTAAGGACATTGAAACCCTTGTTCTTGGTGGTCATGGACTTTATATGGTTCCTCTTGTAAGATTTACCACCGTAAAGGGAATTCCTCTTTCAAAATGGCTTTCAAAGGAAAAAATAGAAGCCCTTGTTCAACGTACACGCGAAGGTGGTGCTGAAATTGTATCTCTTCTTAAAACAGGCTCTGCCTATTATGCTCCAGCTCAGTCAACCTTTGAAATGGTTAAAGCAATAATTCTTGATGAAAAAAGAATTCTTCCATGTTCTGTTTATCTTGATGGTGAATATGGAGCAAAGGATGTATTCAATGGTGTTCCTGTTATTCTTGGAAGACAGGGACTTGAAAAAATAATTGAGATTGAGCTTACAGATGAAGAAAAACAAGCCTTTGCAAATTCTACAGAAGAGGTAAACAACATGATTAAAATTCTTAAGGAGGAGGGAAAGATATAATGGAAAAAACATTAGTTATAATTAAACCAGATGCAGTAAAGAAAAACCTTATCGGAGAGATAATTTCAAGATTTGAGAAGAATGGTTTAAGAGTTGCAGCCCTTAAAAAGCTCAAGATGACAAAGGAACAGGCAATGGGATTTTATGTTGTTCACAAAGATAGACCCTTTTACGAATCTCTTACAGATTTTATGTCTGAGGGTCCCTGTGTTGTAATGGTTTTAGAGGGTGAGGATGCAATAGCAAAAGTTAGAAAAATTATGGGAGCAACAAATCCTGCTCAAGCAGAAGAGGGAACAATAAGAAAGGATTTTGCAGAAAACATTGAAAGGAATGCAGTACATGGCTCTGATTCACCTCAGTCAGCTTCCTATGAAATTCCTTATTTCTTTTCAGCTTTAGAAATTCTTTAACCTGAATTACGCAAGGTAATTCAGGTTAATATTGATAAATCTTTGAGGGACAAAGTCCCTCAAACTCCCTTTTAAAAAAGTTTGTTTTTATTTTTTGGAGGTTTTAAAGGAGCAAAGCCCCTTTGAGATTTTTCCTTATTTTAATTCACCTTTTGGGTGATCTCGAATTTGGGATTTGGGGCGAAGCCCCAAATTACTCTACATATATTTGCGTAATTTGGGTTTAAAAATTAGGGGTCTCTTTCATGGAAGGAGCCCCATTTATTTTTGATATAAAGTTATTAAACCAAAATGGAGTATTGGCAAAAGTATGTATATATCTGAAAAACTCTTGTTTGAAATTATCACTAAAAAGTCCTAAACTTAGAGCATTGTTTATTTTTTCTATGCTCCAAAAAGAGACTTCTTCGATTTCTTCCCGATTAAAATTAAAAGGACCTTCATGAACTGTCCAGTAAGTGTAAACAAGTTCACTTTCGTAATTATTTGAATGTATATAGGTATACAAAAATTGAAGATTTTGTGCTTCCACACCAAGTTCTTCATACATTTCCCTTTTAGCTGCGTTTACTATATCTTCTCCGGGCATTATATGCCCACCAACTGAGGTATCCCACTTACCAGGTGCAACATCTTTATTATTAGATCTTTTTTGTAAAAGAATTTCTCCCTTTGAATTAAAAACCAATATATGGACAACTCTATGAAGCATTGAAGGATTTCCATGGATAATACTTCTTGGTGCTATTGATATGATACGTCCATCCTTATCTACAACTTCTAAAAATTCTTCCATTTCACCCCATAATCAATTTTGATAGAGAGGAAACTGTATTTAAATGCCGGTGGTGGGATTTGAACCCACACGGGATTGCTCCCAGCGGATTTTGAGTCCGCCGCGTCTGCCGTTCCACCACACCGGCTATGAAAAAAACGATAGCATAAAAAATTAAAAAAAATCAACATGTTGTAAATACTGAAAAATACCTCTTGACAAATTTTTCAAAAAATGGTAAAAAGGGTAAACCACATTTAAAAATCCATTCAAAGGAGGGCTTAAAATGGCAAAAGTAGGGGTTTATCTGTGTCACTGTGGAGAAAACATCAAGGGCGCCATTGACATTGAAGAGCTTAAAAAGTATGTAGAAACTCTACCAGATGTAGCTGTAGTAAAAAATTATGTATTTATGTGCTCCGATCCTGGCCAAGATATAATTAAACAGGATATCAAAAGTGGTAATGTAGACCGTGTAGTAGTTGCAGCATGTACTCCAAGAACTCACGGTCCTATATTTAAAAAAGCCATTGAGGACGCAGGACTCAATGGTTATCTTTTTGAAATGGCAAATATTAGAGATCAGGATAGCTGGCCACACTGGCATAACAAAGAAGGAGCACTTGAAAAAGCAAAAAGACTTTTAAAAAGTGCTATAGCCAAAGTAAGACTTAATGAACCTCTTGAAGATCGTTATGAAGACATGGAAAAATCAGTTTTAGTTATAGGCGGTGGTATTGCAGGTATGTTTGCAGCTTTAGATCTTGCAAATATGGGTCTTAAAGTATATCTTGTTGAAAAACAGCCATCCATTGGTGGGAATATGTCAAAAATTGACAAAACCTTCCCAACAATGGATTGCTCTGCTTGAATACTCACACCTAAGACGGGCGAGGTCGCCCAGCATCCAAATATTGAACTTATTACCTATGCAGAAGTAGATGATGTTAAAGGATACGTAGGTAATTTCGATATCCGTATAAAGAAAAAGGCAAAATATATTGATTGGGATAAGTGTATAGGCTGTGGTGTGTGTACTGAAATATGTCCAGCAAGAGTTCCAAATGAATATAATTTCGGTTTAGATCAGAGAAGAGCAGCTTATATAGAGTATCCACAGGCTGTTCCAAAAAAGGCAGTTATAGATGAACCAAATTGTTTATACTTCAAATCAATAAAAAAGACAGGTAAACCCGCTTGTGAAATATGTAAAAAAGGTATTCCACCAAAAGGAATACAGGGATGTCCAGCAGATGCCATAAAATTTGATGATAAAGATGAATATATGAATATTAGAGTAGGAGCAGTTATAATTGCCACTGGATTCAAGCCAATGCCTAAACATTACTTCAAAGAATATTCTCCTCACAGCCCAGATGTTATAACCTCTATGGAATTTGAAAGGATACTCTCTGCAACAGGACCAACTGGTGGTGAATTAAAGAGACCATCAGATGGAACAAAACCAAAGACAATTGCTATGATTTCTTGTGTTGGAAGCAGAGATGAGAGATATCATCCTTACTGTTCAAAAGTTTGTTGTATGTATATGCTTAAGCATGCAAGAATCCTTAAAGAAAAATATCCAGACATTAAACTTTATCTATTCTTTATAGATGTAAGAACAGCAGGTAAAGATTTTGAAGAATTCTATGTTTATACAAGAGAGCTTGGCGCAAAGATAATTAGAGGAGGAAGAGTTTCATCAGTTGATGTAAAACCGAATGGAAAATTAAGAGTAAGAGGATTTGATGTTGACCTTTGCTCACCTGTTGAGCTTGAAGCTGATCTTGTCGTTCTTGCAACAGCTATTGAGCCACCTGATGGAGTTGAAGAATTGGGAAGCATGTTTACTGCTACATGCGGTAGAGAAGGTTTCTTAAGAGAGGTCCATACAAAACTATATCCTGTCGAGACTCAAGCAAGAGGTGTGTTTATTGCAGGATGTGTTCAGGGACCAAAGGACATTCCAGAGTCAATAGCACAAGCCCGTGCAGCAGCATCAGCTACAGCAGCACTTGTAATACCTGGAAAGATTAAGTTTGAAGCTATTATTTCAGAGGTAGACAGGGATAAATGTAGTAGTTGCGGTGTTTGTGTTCCTCTTTGTCCTTACACAGCTATAAGAATAGTAGAATACAAAGGAAAAGAAAAAGCATACATAGAACCAGCGCTCTGTGCTGGTTGTGGTGTCTGTGCATCTGCATGTCCATCAAGAGCTATTACATTCCATGGATTTACAACCGACCAGATTATGGCACAGATTGAAGCATTAACAGAAGCTTAAAAATAAAATAAAGGAGGATAAATATGGAAGAGGGTGGCGTAAATGTAATTGACCTTACACAGGGCGATGAAAGTTTTGTAAAAGAACTCATAGCTTTGGGAGCTGATGAGCTTAGAGAATGTATACAGTGCGGAAAATGTGGAGCTACATGCCCAATGGCATTAGCAGGATTAGAATTTTTTATTAAAAGAATAGTTCATGCTGCTAATTTAGGTTTAAGAGATATTTTACTTGAGGACTCTTCAGTTTGGGGCTGCCAGTCCTGTAACAGATGTGTTGAGATATGTCCAATGGATATAAAACCATACGAAGTAATTCAGGCAGTAAGAAGAGCTGCAGTAAAGGTTGAAGCATGTCCTGCAAATACATATGAAGGATTAAGAAATCTTTACAGATTTGGACATGCAGTATTTCCAAAGGGATTTGAAGAAAGAAGAAAGAAAGTAGGATTGCCAGAGAAACCACCAACAGCATTAAGTTTTGATGAATTTAGAAAAAAGTACCAGGAATTGTTAAGACAGACAATCCTGGAAGAAATAGCACCATTCCCACTTGATTAAGGAGGAAAGAAATGCAAAAAATAGGAATTTTTCTTGGATGTAACATACCTTTTAATAGGCCAGATATAGAGTATTCAATGAGGTTTCTTTTAAAAGAGTTAGGAGTTGAAATTGTAGAATTAGAAGGTGCAACCTGTTGTCCTGCCTATGGAACAATGCCATCATTAGGGCTATTAGAATGGGCAGTTGCCTCAGCATGGAATTTAAGTATTGCAGAAGAAAAAGGTGTAGATATGCTTACAGGTTGCGGTTCCTGTTATGGAGTTCAAAATGAGGCTAATTACTATCTTAAAAAACATCCTGAAATTAAAGAGCAAGTTGACAAGATTTTAGCAAAGGTAGGAAGAAAATATGATGGAACTGTAAAGGTGTGGAATGTTATTAATTTTATTTATGAAAAAATAGGACTTGATACATTAAAACAGAAAATAAAATATAACCTAAATGGTTTAAAATGTGCTGTTCAGACAGGATGTCACAATCTTTGGCCAAGCAAAGCATTTCCATCAGGAGAGGATAACACCTTTTTCCCAAAGAGATTAAGAGAAATTTGTGAAATAATGGGAGGAGTTGCCCCCCACTATAGCACAATAACAGACTGCTGTGGAATGGGTGCTTTAAGATCAAATGCACCTGAAAAATCTCTTGCCCTTTTCAAAAAGAAACTCGATGTTATAAAAGAAGAACTTGATCCGGATTTAGCTGTAATAGGCTGTAGTTCCTGTCTTCTTCAGTTTGATGCTGGTCAGGCACTTCTTATAGAGCAGAAAAAGCTTAATTATAAAATTCCAGCTCTTCATCTCGCACAGCTTACAGCCATAGCATTAGGAGCAGAGGTGGAAAAAGCAACTGCTATGGCAAGCATACCTTTGAATGGAGTAATAACTAAGATAAAAGGAGGGAATTAAGATGGCATGGGAGCCAAGGCTTATTGTTATTGCCTGCCATTGGTGTACATATGCAGGGGCAGACCTGGCAGGAAGTCTTCGTTATAGTTATCCTCCTACAGTGCATATAGTAAGAGTGCCCTGTAGTGGAAGAGTGGAACCAGAATTTATAGCAGAGGCCCTTATAAGAGGGGCAGACGGAGTTTTTATAGGTGGGTGCCACTTTGGTGACTGTCATTACAAAGAAGGTAATTACAAAGCTATAAGAAGGTTTAATCTCTTTAAAAGAGTTGCTACAGAGCTTGGAGTAGAACCAGATAGAATTCAGCTTGAATGGATTTCAGGAAGTGAAGGAAAGAAGTTTGCTGAATCTATGACAGCTTTTGATGCTAAAATTAGAGAACTTGGACCAAATCCATTGAAAGGAGGAGCACAATGAGCAAACCTAAACTTGCATACTATCTTGCTGGTGGTTGCGGTGGTTGTGATATTGCGGTTGTAGATTTGTCTGAGACATTGGTAGATGTTGCTTTACAATTAGATATAGTATTTTGGGCACCAACAGTGGCAGACGCAAAATATAAAGATCTTGAAGCAATGCCTGATGGTTCAATTGATGTAGGATTAGTTTCTGGTAATGTAAGAAACTCTGAACATGAACATATAGTAAAGGTAATGAGACAAAAATGTAAAGTTCTCATAGCTTTTGGAATATGTGCATCCTGTGGTGGAATCAAGGGACTTGTAAACTTACATACTACAGAGCAATTACTTGATAAAGCATATATAAACACATTTAGTACAGACAATCCAGAAAAAATACTTCCTCAGACAACTGTTGTTGTTGATGGGAAGTATGAATTAACCTTACCTTCCTTAATGGATGCAAGACCTCTTGATCAAGTTGTAAAGGTAGATTATTATGTAGGTGGATGCCCTCCCTATCATGAACATATAGGAAAGGCATTTATGGCATTACTTTCAGGTCAGCTTCCACCTTCAGGTTCATGGATTACTATGGGCAAAGCAGTATGTGAGGTCTGTAATAGAAATCCTGTTTTACAGGGTAAGTCAAAGAAATTCGCGACTACAGTAAAAAGAACCATTGACGGACCCCCAAGTGAAGATGGCTGTCTTCTTGAAGAAGGATATCTCTGTCTCGGTCCTGTAACTCAGGGAGACTGTGGATCAAAATGTCCTTCTGCAAATGTACCATGTAGAGGATGTGGTGGACCAATTCCAGGAGTAAAAGATTTTGGTTTAAGAGCTATAAGTGCTATTGCAAGTATGCTTGACAATGAAGAGCTTGTTGACCAGATTCCTGATCCAGTACATCTGTTTTATAGATATACATTACCGAGTTCTTTCCTTGGCAAAAAAATAAAGAGATAAAAAATGGGCTTGATAGATATAATAAAAAAAATAACCCAGAAGGGGGGAAAGGGAATGAAGAAAATTGAAATTAATCCGATGACAAGGCTTGAAGGCCACGGAAAAATAACTATATTCCTTGATGAACAAGGAAATGTTGAAAATGCATTCTTACAAGTAGTTGAGTTTATGGGTTATGAAAAATTTCTTATTGGAATGCCTATTGAAGAGGTTCCCAGAACAGTTCAAACAATTTGCGGAGTTTGAAGGGGTGTACATTATACAGCCTCAGTGAAGGCTGCAGACGGAGTTTATGGGGTTGAACCAACTCCAACAGCAAAGAAAATTAGAGAACTTTTTTATAATGCCCATTATGTAGAAGATCATACAGGAATTCTTTATGCCCTTGGTTTTCCAGATTTTGTTTGTGGTCCAACAGCTTCACCTGCTGAAAGAAACCTTATAGGTCTGATTTTAAAAGTAGGTGCAGATGTTGGTAAACTTGTTTTAAAGAAAAGATTTTCAGCAGTTAGAATTTTTGAAATAACTGGTGGAAGAACAAGCCATCCAGTTACAGCACTGCCAGGTGGCTGGGCAAAGAGAATTACAGAAGAAGAAAGACAGGAGATTCTTAAATGTGCTGATGATTGTATTGAACTTGCAAAATTAACCTTAGATGTTTTTGATAAGGTTGTATTACAAAACAAAGAATATATGGCTCTTGTGACAGGAGATGTATACAAAGTAGTAACAAATTACATAGGAACAGTTGATGAAAACGATAAAGTTACCTATTACGATGGAACACAAAAAATCGTTGATACCAAAGGAAACGAAATAGGTAGATTTAAGGGAATACAGTATCTCGATTATATTGCTGAGAGAACTTTACCATGGAGTTATCAGAAAGCTCCTTATTTAAAGAAAATTGGCTGGACAGGTCTTGTTGATGGAGATGGAACAAGTATTTACAGTGTAGGACCTCTCCCAAGATTTAATGTTGCAAGTGGTTTTGACACTCCTTTGGCACAAGAAGCCTACGAAAAGATGGTTGCTGCATTTGGTGGAAAACCTGTTCACAATACACTTGCCTATCACTGGGCAAGAGCAATAGAGCTTATGCATGCAGCAGAGAAAGTAAAACAGATAGCATCTGATGAAAGTATTACTGATCCTAATGTTCGTCAGGAGCTTGGAACTCCAGTTGGTGAGGGAGTTGGAATTGTTGAAGCAGCAAGAGGTGTATTGATCCATCATTATAAAACAGATGATAAAGGTATAGTTACCGATGCAAACCTAATTGTTGCAACAACTCACAACAAAGGTCCAATGAATATAGCAGTAAAGAGGGCAGCGCAAAACTTCATTAAGAATGGTAAGGTTGATGAAGGAATTCTTAATCTTGTTGAAATTGCCTATAGACCTTACGACCTCTGCTTTGCCTGTTCAACTCATACACTTCCTGGAAGAATTCCAGTAAGAATTGATATCATTGACCACCATGGTGAACTTGTAAAAAGTCTTAGAAATTTTGAAATAACCTAAAACAATCTTTCAAGCGGGGGCTTTGTCCCCCGCTATCTTATTATTAATTCTTATGGGGTAAAATGAAAAAAATAGTTGTTGGTATTGGAAATCCTAATTTTACTGATGATGGTGTAGGACTTAAAATTATAGAGTATCTTGACGGAGTTGTTGACACTGTCTCACTTTTAAACATAAGTTTTCAAATTATTGATTCAATCCTTGGTTATGATAAAGCAGTAATTGTTGATGGAGTTAAATCAGGGGCTGAGCCTGGAAGTATCTTAGAATTTAACACTGATTATTGGGGAAATATATATGCAAGCGGAACTCATAATCTTTCAGTTTTTGAAATATTGAGAATTGGCTACTCTCTTTTTCCTGATGAAATGCCAAAGGAAATAAAAATCATTGGTATTGAAGTTGAGAATGTTGAAACTTTAAGTAGACAGTTAACTCCGAAAGTAGAGTCCGCAATTCCAGAAGCTGTAGCCAAGATAAAGGAATATTTAGGAATAAATTAGTTTAAGAACAATATAAGAGATAACAAAGGCAATTGAAGGTGTAGTTATAAAATTTAAGGCAATTTTTCTTAGAAGAGATAATTTCACTGTTTTAATTCCCTTTGTAAGACCAACGCCTGTAATTCCACCTATTATGCAATAAGTAGTGGAAATAGGCATTCCCAAGAAGGTAAAAAATAAAACACAACATCCTGCACCAAACTGAGCAGCAAAGCCTGAAAAGGGGTCTAATGTTGTTATACCTTTTCCAACAGTTTCAATAACCCGGTGACTTAATAGAATTGCACCCATAAAAACCATGAGTGAACCAATTAAGAATAAATAAATTTTATCTATTCCAATATTAGAATGAATGACAGGTCCGAGCACAGTTGCAAGTTCATTTGCACCTGTATTGTAGGAAATTAAAAAGCCACTTAAAAGCAATAGAATTCTCAGAATTTTTTCAATCTGAAAGAATGAAAACTTTGAAAGGATTTTTTCGATAATTTTATAAAACAAATAGGAAAATCCGACGGCTACAAAGGGAGATATTACCCAGGAAATAACGATTTTTAAGAATGAATTAAAATTTACATTAACACCTGCTGCCAGAGCAGAACCAATTAGGCTTCCAATTATAACCTGATGAGTTGAAAGCGGAAGTTTGCGCCAGTTTGAGAATATTATTAAAGATGCAGACACAGTCATAGCAACTATAATAATTGTAATATTTACATCTACAAGATTTTTGCCAACTGTTTTCATTACCTGACTTCCCTGAAGCATTATTCCAAGAAATACAAGACCACCAAAAAGCAGAATAGCTCTTCTGAGTCTGATTATTCCTGCACCTACACAGATACTAAGAGCATTTGAAGCATCATTGGAGCCTATACCGAAGGCAATTAAAAAACTCGTGGCAACTGCAATTTCTATCATTTCTGTTCCTGTAATATAATTTTTTTTAATTTAAAGACACAAAGTGTCTGAGAGAATGTAATTTTTTATTTTAGGCTTATTTCAATTATATAAAGGTAATCACTGGCATCTTCTAATAAATCGCTTAATCTTGTTAAATAATCCACAAAGTCGCTAATAATTTTGCCATCCCAGAAGTTCTGAATTTCTATTTTTCTTAATTTTTCTATAATATCAAATTTCAGGTCATCAATCTGTTTTTCGCATATTCTTATTGCTAAATTTTTTTCTTTAAGATCTCCTTTGTCTATTAATGCCTCAAAGGCTAATGAAAGTATTTCACACATTTCAGAATTAATTTTTGCAATTCTTGAACATTCAGGTTCTATTATCTTGAAAAGTTCATTATTAACATATCTAAATTCAAAGGCTGCGTCTTCTAAGGTATCAAAGGCTTCGTCAACAATCTCTATGAATCTGCATATATTAGGTCTTATAAATGGAAGAAAGGCTCCCTGATGAATTGTTGTTATTATTTCTCTTCTGATTGTATCTGCTTCTCTTTCAAGTTGGGCTACACAGAATGTAGACTCTTTATCTGCTGATGAGATAGCCTGTCTAAAGCATTCTGCAGCAGAACAAAGGGTTTTTAAATGAATTTTAATACTTTCAATAACCTTTTTTTCTAATTTACCACTTGATATAATTTTGTCAAACATTTACTTGCTCCTTGCTTTTGCTACTAAAGAAGCTGATAAGACATCTAAAAGAGATACAACTCCTATAATCTCTTTTCCTTCGTGAACAAAGACTCTCGCAATATTGAATTTTTCCATCAATCTTATAAGATGTTCAAGCTCGGTTTCTTTATCAATACTTATAACAGGTTTTGATGCGATTTCTTCAATTTTAATTTTTTTAGGATCTAAATTTTTGGCAATTACTTTAAAAACAATATCTCTTACTGTAATAACTCCATATACATCATTTTCATTTTTGGGAAGTACAATTAAAGATCTCATTCTTTTGTCAACAAGTTTTTCAATAGCATCATAAACAGATGCATCTGGTTTTATTGTTTCCAGTTTAATGTTCATTATTTCCTTTACTTTAGTATTCATTCTTTACCTCCAGTTAATATTTTTGTTAAAATATTATACAGTTTTTTATAAAAGTTGACAATAAACTTTAAAAGTTCTTATATTATAAAGTTAAAGTTATAGAGTGCCACCGTAGCTCAGCGGGTAGAGCAGCTGATTTGTAATCAGCGGGTCGGGGGTTCGAATCCCTTCGGTGGCTTGAATTACTTGAAAAGAAAAAATTATAATATTACATTCGGAGGGGTACCCGAGTGGCCAAAGGGGACAGGCTGTAAACCTGTTGGCGTCAGCCTACGAAGGTTCGAATCCTTCCCCCTCCATATTTGCGGGAATAGCTCAGCGGTAGAGCGTCAGCCTTCCAAGCTGAGGGTCGCGGGTTCAAATCCCGTTTCCCGCTTTTTTATGCCCATGTAGCTCAGTCGGCAGAGCACGTCCTTGGTAAGGACGAGGTCACCGGTTCGATCCCGGTCATGGGCTTTGGGAAATGCTAAATAAAAGTTTTAGGAGAAATTAAAGGAGGAAGAGATGGGAAAGGCAAAATTTGAGAGGAAGAAGCCCCATGTAAACGTAGGCACAATT
>NZ_MAVV01000023.1 GCF_001707915.1 Thermodesulfovibrio sp. N1
AGATGGGAAATTCCTCTTCCTACTTCTCCGGTATGCAATTCTGAATGTATTGGCTGCCTATCTAAACAATCTGGAGATTGTTGTCCCTCTCAAGAAAGAATAACCTTTGTTCCTACACCAGAAGAAATTGCTGATATAGCGGTACCCCATCTTTGTGATGCGGAAGAACCCATTGTAAGTTTTGGACAGGGATGTGAAGGAGAACCATTACTACAATGGAAAGTTATTGAAAAAGCAATCACCATGATTAGGGCTAAAACTGAGCGTGGTGTTATAAATATAAATACAAATGGTTCACTTCCTAAGATAATACCGCTATTAAAAAAGCTGGTCTTGACAGCATAAGAGTCAGTATCAACTCCTTTGATGAGAATATATATAATGCCTATTACAGACCCAAAGGTTATAAATTTCAAGATGTGTTAAAGACAATTAGAATATCAAAAGATATAGGTCTTTTTACAAGTATTAATTATCTTACTTTTCCTGGCTATAATGATGCAGAAGATGAAATTGAAAGATTTTTTAATTTTCTAAAAGATTGTCCTGTTGATTTAATTCAGATGAGAAATCTTTCTATTGATCCATACATTTATATGAGTAAAGTACAAGCACCTAAGGGAAGAGTATTAGGGATTAAAAAACTTATAAAAATGATAAAGAAAGAGTTCCCGAATATTAAAATAGGATACTTCAATGTGCCTAAAGAAGCTTTGACAGAAAAGGGTAGAGAACAATGCTATTTTATCTGATAGACATAGATTATCAATCTGATATAATTCTTTTTGGTATTACAGACAAAGGTGAGAGGATTAAACTTATTGATCCTTCTTATATACCTTCTTTTCTTATTTTACCAGTAGATATAGATAAGGCATTAAAGGAAGTTAGAGAAATAATAAAGAAGAAAAATATAAATGTAAAAGAGATAAAAACGGATAGATGCAATTTTTATGGTGAAGAAAAAGAGTTTATAAGAATTTTTACAGAAAGACATCAGGATTTGCAAAAAGTAAGGGATGAAATAAAAATTCTCGAATCAAAAAGAGGTGGTTCAGGTTCGGTTATTGATGAGTTTGAATACCAGATTTCTCCATACAGAATATATCTTGCAGAGAGAGGAATATCATGTTTAAATTGGCTTGATGTTGAAGTAGATGGAGACAGGATTAGGAAATTAAAAAAAGTTGATTTACCTAAGCCTGAATTAAAAATTCTTGCCTTTGATATGGAAGTTCTTGAAGTGCAGAGAGGAACACCTTCTATTGTTATGGTTTCCCTTTTCAGTAAGGATATTTCAAAAATAATTACCTATCAAGAAGCAGAATACAGTATTGATACATTAATTGTAAAAGATGAAAAAGAACTCATTAAAACCTTCATGGACATAGTTGAGAGTTATGATCCTGATATAATTGTTGGATACAATACAGACCTCTACGATATGCCAATCCTGAGAGAAAGGGCAAAACAACTTAAAGTAAATATTAGTGCTCTTTCAAGAGATAACTCTGGAGTAATCCTTTCAAAAAGAGCAAGATTTACTACTGCAAGACTTATTGGTAGAGTTCATATTGACATATTTAATTTTGTTTTTAACATACTTTCCCCGATGCTTCAAAGTGAGCAACTGACCCTTAAAAATGTAGCTACTGAACTGTTGAGTGATACTAAACTTGATATGGAGTACGAAGAAATGCTTGAAGCGTGGGATAGAGGACATGAGCTTGATAAATTTGCAAAATACTGTCTAAAAGACAGTGAACTTGTCTATGAACTTACAAAAATGTTACTACCAGATATAGAAGAGTTAACAAGGATAACAGGACAATCCCTCTTTGATACTTCAAGGATGCCCTATAGTCAACTTGTTGAATGGTATTATATAAAAAAAGCCAAAGAACAAAACAGAGTTATTCCAAATCAACCAAAGTTTGACGAAATAAAGGAGCGTCAAAAGATTACTTATGAAGGAGGTTTTGTAAAAGAACCAGAAGCAGGACTTCATAAAGGAATCGCTGTTGTTGACTTTGCCTCTCTCTATCCATCAATAATTGCCACATACAATATATCTATAGATACTCTTAATTGTCAGTGTTGTAAAGATGAGGGACATAAAATTCCAGGACTTCCATATTGGTTCTGTAAAAATCGAACAGGTTTTGAGTCTCAGATTATAAAGGAATTATTAGTTGAAAGACTCGAACTAAAAAGACAATTAAAAAAACTTGAACCAGCTACCCATGAATATCTTCTTCTTGATACAAAACAAAGGGCATTAAAGACAATTATAAATGCTTCATATGGCTACTATGCCTATCCAGCAAGCAGATGGTATTCAAAGGAATGTGCTGAATCCATTACTTCTCTGGGAAGATACTGGATAAAGGAAGTTCTCAATAGAGCTGAAAAAATGGGATTTCACGCCATCTATGGAGATACCGACTCAGCTTTTTTAAAAGTAAATGATAAAAGAGAAGATATTGAAAAATTTATCAAAGAAATAAATGACTACTTACCAGGTATAATGAGGCTTGATCTTGAGGATTTTTATGTTAAAGGACTTTTTGTACCAAGAGAATCTGGTGGAGTAGCTAAAAAAAGATATGCTCTATTAGATGAAAAAGGAAGACTCAAAGTCAGAGGACTTGAAGTAGTAAGAAGAGATTTATCAAAGTATGCCAGACAAACCCAACAGGAAATATTGAAAATATGCCTTATTGATGAAGATATTGAAAGAGCCTTTAAATATCTCGATGAGAAAATAAAAGCATTAAAAGAAGGCAAATATGAGCTAAAAGAGCTTGTTGTTTATGAACAGCTCTCAAAGCCTGTGTCAGAATATAAGCTTATATCACCCCATGTAGTAGCTGCAAAAAGACTTTTGGAAAAAGGTATTCCTGTTGGAGAGGGAAGCGTAATAGGTTATATAATTCAAAAAGGCATTGGTTCAATAAGCGAAAGAGCCTATCCGTTGGAATTATCAGACCCATCAAAAATTGATATAGATTATTATATTGAAAATCAGTTAATTCCTGTTTCAATGAGAATTTTAAATGCCTTCAAAAAAAATTCCTCACTATTTTAAATAGAAAATTTACATAACTAAAATCCCACAATACAGCACTGACCTCATGGCAATTTCAGGATTTGGAAAATTGTTATCTCTAAAGTCAAGTCACATATATTTTCCTTTCACTAATTAATTCATCTCCTTTTTACCATATACATGAAATTTCTATATTGTAACCACAAAAACAAATATTGACAGATGATTTTTTATATGATAATCTCTATTTATGAAAAAGAATTTTTGGAGGTTAATATGTTTTATCAGGCAAAAGATTATTCAAATTTAATTGGAATGCAGGGGTTTACTGAAACACTTCTTAAAAACCATTTTACTTTGTATCAGGGTTATGTTACTAATACGAACAAAGTTCTTGAGACTCTCGAAGGAATGCTTAAAGAAGGAAAAACTGGGATACCAGAGTATGCTGAGCTTAAAAGAAGGCTTGGATGGGAGTGGAATGGAGTAAGACTTCATGAGCTTTATTTTGAAAATCTCGGTGGAGATGGTGTTTTCCCAAAGGAAGGGAAACTTGCATCGGTAATTAATGAAAGTTTTGGAAGTTTCGAAAACTGGCAAAAAGATTTTAAGGCTACTGGAACAATGCGTGGAATTGGATGGGTAATTCTTTATCAGGATACTATAACTGGAAAATTGTTTAATTTCTGGATTAATGAACATGATGTTGGACATCCTTCTGGTTGTAATCCACTTCTTATAATGGATGTATTTGAGCACGCCTTTATGATTGATTACGGATTAAAAAGGGCAGACTACATTGAAGCCTTTTTTAAGAACATTAATTGGCAAGAAGTAGAAAAAAGAGTAAGATAGGAGGAAATTATGGCTTACACAATTGAAGATTTAAAAAACAAAATTTTGGAGATGTATCCAGAAGTTAAGGCACAGGGATTTAATGTGAATATCTACTACAATGAAGAAAAACAAGCTTATATAATCAGATTTCAAAGAGGCACATCAGAACTTATTACCCATCTTGACAAACAGGATGCCGATGACTGCATGAACAATATTAGATGTGTCTATCTTGGAGTTCAGGTAGGGCAGTTTATCAAAAACTTCACAGAAAGGGAACGATTTGAACGAGAAAAACCAGAAGAAGTTTCTGAATATAAAGCAGTTGAAAAAACTGTACTTTTTGATGATGAAGGTTATCTTAAAAACATAAATGATTGGAATGAAAAGGTTGCCCAAGCTATTGCTCTCAGAGAAGGATTGGGAATACTTACAAAGGATCAGCTTGAAATAGCAAAATTCATAAATGAATACTATAAAAAATATAACTACTTTCCCATACTTAATGCAGTATGTAAAAATGTTCATCAACCAAAAGAATGCATTGCTGAAAAATTAATAGACCCTCTTGTTGCATGGAAAATTGCAGGACTTCCAAAACCAGATGATACATTAATAAACATTGTAAAATATGGCGTAACTCCAACATAATGGATTACACAATCAAAATTGGCGGTGAAGCAGGCCAGGGTATCCAGACCATAGGAGATACTCTGGCTCATATATTCACAAAAGCTGGATATCATGTATTTGCCAATCAGGATTATGAATCAAGAATTCGTGGGGGCCATAATTTTTATCAAATTAGAGTTTCCCACAAACCTGTTATTGCTTCAAGGAGTTCAGTTCACATTCTTGTTGCCTTAGACAGGGAAAGTATAACTCAACATGAAAGGGAACTTTCATTTGATGGTCATGTTCTCTATGATTCTCAGATGATCAATGAAAAATTTGATAAACCCTATTTTCTTAATGTTCCACTTCTTGAGCTTGCTCAAAAGTACGGAGGAAGTAAAATAATGGCAAATACTGTTGCCATCGGTGCAGTCCTTGGAATGCTTGGAATGAATCCAGATATTATGTATCAAACCATAGAAAATAATTTTAAGAAAAAAGGCGAAGCAGTAATAAAAGCAAACATTGAATGTTCAAAGGCAGGATATGAATTTGCAAAGAATGAATGTTTAAAATGTTCCTTTATGTTATCACAATTTGACAAACCAAAAATGCTTATTACTGGAAATGAAGCAATTGGTGCTGGTGCTATTGCTTCTGGATTAAAATTTTATTCAGCCTATCCGATGACTCCTTCTACAGGAATTTTTAATTTTGTCGCTGACCATGCAAAAGAATACGGAATAGTTGTTGAGCAGGCTGAAGATGAAATCTCAGCAATAAATATGGTTATTGGGGCTTCCTTTGCAGGAGTAAGGGCGATGACAGGAACAAGCGGAGGTGGTTTTTCTTTAATGGTTGAAGGGATATCTTTATCTGCGATGACTGAAACTCCTATAGTAATTGCTTTAGCTCAAAGACCAGGACCTGCAACTGGACTTCCTACTCGAACAGAGCAGGCAGACCTTCTTTTTGCTTTGTATGCTGGACATGGAGAGTTTCCAAAAGTAATCTTTGCACCTGGTTGTCCTGAACAGGCTTTTTACTTAACAAATAAAGCTTTTGATTTAGCTGAAAAATACCAGATTACAGCGATAATACTTACAGACCAATATCTGGCAGACTCTCAGTGGAGTTATGAAGGTTTTGATTTAGGAAAAATTAAATATATAGATTATAGAGTGAGAGAAGAAAAATTAAAGGAAATAGAAAATTATAAAAGACACGCCTTTACAGAGACAGGCATTTCAGAATTTGCAGTGCCAGGACAATCAAAACATCTTGTTGTAACAGACAGTGATGAACACGATGAAGAAGGACACATAATTGAAGATTCCCTAACAAGAATAAAAATGGTTGAAAAAAGACTTTTTAAAAAATGCCTCTTATTAAAAAAGAAATTTCACCTCCACTTATTTATGGAGAAAAAAATCCTGAAATCGTTTTAATATGTTGGGGTTCTATGTTTGGAATTGTCAAAGAACTCATAGATGAACTCATTGAAAAATATAAAGTAGCAATGATTCATTTTAGCGAAATTTATCCCTTTAGTGAGAACCAAAGCTGGATCGAATTAATTAAAAAGGCTAAAAAGGTAATAAATATTGAGCAAAATGCAACAAATCAATTTGCAAAGCTTATTAAAATGGAAACTGGAATAGATATGGAAAATCATATAAATCGTTTTGATGGAAGACCCTTTACAGTTGATGAACTTTTGGAGAAAGTCCATGGCTACATTAAGTGATTATAAAGGAGAAAAGCCTGCCTGTGTGCCTTGGATGTGGTAACTTTTTAATTTTGAAGGCTTTTAATGAAGCAATGGTTGAGATGGGAATTGAACCTCATCAGTTTGTAATTGTCTCAGGAATTGGGCAGGCTGGAAAATTCCCCCATTATACAAGATGTAATACCTTCAATGGACTTCATGGAAGAACCCTTCCAGTGGCAACAGGAATAAAACTTGCCAACCATGAATTAAAAGTCTTTGCAGTAGCTGGTGATGGTGATTGTTATGGAGAGGGAGGAAATCATCTTATTCATGCCATAAGGAGAAATATCGATGTAAAGCTCTTTGTCCATAATAATCAAATTTATGGACTTACAAAAGGACAGGCATCACCAACTACAATGAAAGGAGTAATAACCAAGACTCAGCCCTTTGGAGTATTATCAGAACAGTTTAATCCCCTTACACTTGCAATTGCTCTTAATTGTAGTTTTGTTGCCAGAGGATTTGCAGGTGATATTGAGCACCTTAAGGGGCTTATAAAGGAAGCAGTAAATCACAAAGGATTCTCCCTTGTTGATATTCTTCAACCCTGTGTGAGTTTCAATAAAATAAATACTTTTGAATGGTATCGTGAAAGAGTTTATAAACTTTCTGATGACTATGACCCTAAAGACAGATTACTTGCCTTTCAAAAATCTCTTGAATGGGGTGAACGCATTCCAATCGGAGTAATTTACAGAAATATTAGACCCACTTTAGAAGAGCAAATTATAGTTATCAAAGACTTACCTCTTGTTAAGCAAGATTTCGGGGTCAATAATATACAAGAGATATTAAAGAATTTTTATTGAGCTCATCTGAATTAAATTCTAATAATTTAATGTTGTGTTAAAATTAAATATTAAATTATGGATATTGAAAAAAGGCAACAGAAATTAAAGAATTTTTTTGAAAACAGAGAACAAGTATTACTTGTTTTTATATTTGACTCTTTCACTGAAGGGAGACTCACAAAGGAAAGTGATATTGACATACCAATACTTTTTGAAAAGAAACTTGAATTTTTTGTTTTAACTGACTGAACTGAATTCAACGCTTGTCTTATCCTTTCTGTTGACATCGGTCCTTTCTTTATCGATAACCTATATCCTAAATGTCTCGCACAACATAAAAAAATGGGTCAGGAATCTTTTCAATATCTATCAGTTTCATCAATTCTTCTTCGTATCTTAATTCCCTTACATCCTCAAGGCTTCTGCCTCCACCCTGTAACATTAAAACCAAAGAGCCAACAAATACCGAAGGCTTGAATCCAAGATTGCTTCCATGTTTAGGTAAATATCTGTCTGTTAGTTCTCTTAATTCAATGCCATGATTGAATTCTGCCATCAATGCTAAAGCAGTAAGAGCAGTTAGATTGTTTTTAGTGATTTCTAACTTGAATGGAAATATCGTTTTTGTATCATATATTAACCCTCCTCGTTTTTTGTTTCACCTTTTGGGTGATATTTTATATCACCTAAAACCTTTAAACCAAGAAGTTTTTTTATTTTTTGGAAAATTCTAAATCTGTTTTATCTGTTTTAGAAGATCATATAAGGGCAAACACAGATCCCTTTATGACTATGAGGCATTGATGCCCTTCAGCAAGTTTCAGCTTGATACAAAGCATCTCCTTGATAAAAATGCCTTAACTGAAGAGGTCTATGAACATATAAGGACATATAGGTTGCCTTTTTATGGAGTGGAATCTTATTGATATAGACACAAGAATAAGGTTCACTGCTTATTCATACGGAACTAAGCTCTGTATCTGGTCTTATGTTTATAGTATTTACTGCCCTTTGGCGGCTCAAGGCTCATAATGTAAGGAGCATTATCAAAATAAGGGTGGACAATGGAATGGAGTTCTGCTGAGGCAGTGAAAAAAAGCTAAAACAGTGGAATGTGATACTATCCTATCCATCCTCTTTAGGGGTAATACTTGAAACTATACCTGCCGGAGCAAAGCATCTGATGGCAGTGGTTGAGAACTCACACAGGGATGATGAGTATTTCCTAATGGTTCATGCAGAGAGATGTTTGAATACAAAAACATTCCTCTATAAGGCACAACAGTGGCAGGATACTTAGAACTTCTACAAGCACAGTCATGGCAAAGGGATGAAAGGACTAACCCCTTATAGAAAGCTGAAAGACTCTAAAATCGTCATCAACTCTCATGTCTTGAAGTTCCCAATTGTTCTGATTGAGGATTTTCTAAAATATGTAGACCTTATTGCTCAGTTCCTTAAAGTGAATTTATTTTGTGCAAAAAATATTAGACATATCAATAAAGAAATAACTCCAGCGATAATTCTAAGTTGATGAATTTTAAGCCAGGATAAAACACAATAGGCAAACATGGAAAACAATAACAAATAGGTAATACCGCCGAGATGTTGTCCTGTCTGAATGAGAGTTCTACTAACACCCATAAATTCCTCCGTCCATGAAACTAATGGCATGAACCATAAAAAAATTCCAGCTACACCGAGCATTACACCTAACATTCTTTTGTCCATAAAGCACCTCCTACATTAAAATCCCTTTTTAGGCTTGCTTGTTTCCTGCTTTAATATTTCATTGTCACTCTGGTCTGCTTTTTTTGACAATGGCAGATGTGTATAGTTTAAGTACATTTCTGTTGATACCCACGGAGCAGTTATTTTAATTTCAATATCTTTAAATTTCCATAAAGCTAAACCATCAGCAAGCCAAGGTTTTATATATTTGATTGGTTTTCCATACTTGGATTCCAGTTGTCTATAAAGCAAATAAAATTCATCTTTATTCATTGAAATTGGGAAAAAATAAATTATTTCAAATAATGTTCCCTGATAAAACAGAATCCTTGCTTTTGTGAGATTTTCAATGGGTAATCCTTTGAATTCAATAGCTTTAATGTTAGGATTTGATATGTCTCCCTTTATTATTCTGTATCCAGTTTTTATTACTCTTCCTCCTTCTTTTTGTAAAATTGATATAACCTCATTTTCAGTGTTTTTCCCAAGAATTAAACCAAAGGGCTTTGGTTCTTCTGCAAATACTAAGCCAACAAAAAATAAAATAGCTATGATAATTATTAAACTTCTCATTTACTTACCTCCTTTTCAATCCAGTATCCATTTAACATTACAAAACCAATAAGCCAGTTTCCATAACGAGGGAATATTATTTGCTTGCTTGAGAATTTTAATTCTTTTGAGATAGCATTCAACAGTGATAATCCTGAATTGAGATTATCTACGGTAAACACATCCTTTACTTTTTCAATCTGCTTCTGAGCCTGTTGTTTTATCTCTGGCTTTAGCTTTGATATGTCTGGATTTAAAGCCTTATCGGGGTTTTTCCTTAAATTATTCAGAAAGTCTTCAATGTTCTTGGTTGTAAGTTTGACATAGCTTTCATTAATCTGTTCTGGTTTTTGCAAAGTGGTTAATGCCCATACAGCACCACCTAATACAAAAACATTATTTCTGTTAATGTAAGCTGGGTTTTTCTGAACTTCCTTTTTCAAAGTCGTAATAAATTCTTTGTTCAAAATTTCATTTAATCTATTATTTAAATCACCTCTTTTCTTTGCTTCCTCAGTAAGACTTACACTGCCATAGGGAATTTCAAAACTCTTTACATTAAAACTGTCTGCGACTTTTTCAAGATATCCAATCTTTGTGTTTCCGCTTCCTATGTCAACTACGATGGAGTTATAGTAATATTTGCTTGGCAAAGCACCTGCAATGTTGTATAGAATTTCATCCTTTACAACAAGAAAGTTTGTGATGTATCCTGTTAGTTCCTTTATTTTGTCGGATAAACTTTCTTTGTTTTTTACAGATGAAATGGCACTGCTTGCTATAACAAAAATATTTTCAGCAGGAACTCCTTTTTCTTTGATTTTATTTATCAATGCTTTTACAGCCTGAGCAGTTTCATCAATTCCATCAGAGGAAAAAGCACCTGTTTCTTTAACACCAGAGATTATTGTTGTATTTATACTCTCACGAAATAACTCTTTAATATCATAAAGATCTTCATTTTTTATTGAAATCTCAAGAGCAACTGCCTTTACTCCCTTTGAGCCTATTTCAACTCCTCCATAAAAAGCAGACTTCTTCTGCTCAAGCTCCATGAGACTAAGAAGAGCATTTGTAGCATCTGATTCGGCACCTATTGATTTATATAAATTGTATGCCTTTGTAAGATAATCTTTTGCAGTCTGTTTATCTTTTTTATCTTTATAAAGCCAGCCAAGACATTCGTATGCATATGCCTCCCAATATTTATCGTTTAATTTCTTTATTTTTTTTAAGCCATCTGAAAGATAAATTTCTGCATTATAAAAATCTCCTGCTCTTCTATAAGTGTCTCCAAGATTGAGTAAGATTTTGGCAAGTCCATGATAATTTCCGTATCTTTCATCTATTTCAACTGCTTTTTTAAAATAATCTATAGCCTTCTTAAAATCACCTTTTTCAGAATAAATTGTAGCTATATTGTTGTATGTAGCTGCTTTATCTTTTTCGTCTCTTTTTAGCTTTAAAGACTCCTCATAATAACTTAATGCTTTATCAGGTTCACCTTTCTTTTTAAATATCTCTGCAATGTTGTTTAGCATGGTTGCTTCTACTATTTTATTGCCTAATTCCTTTGAAAGATTAAGACTTCTATTGTTATAAAGTAAAGCATTATCAAGGTCTCCCATGTTTTTATAAATTGACCCTAACCAGCCATAGATATACATTAGGTCATTTTTATTTGTAGCGAGCCTTTCAGCCTCTTTCATATTTGTAAGAGCAAGCTTAAACTCACCAACATAAGTATAAGCTCTTCCAAGACAGAAATAAGATTCATTATTTTTTGGATAAAGCTGAACAGCCCTTTTTCCAGAATCAATAGCTCTTGCATAGTCTTGGGCTTGAAGATAATTAAAGCATTTGTCAATTTCACTTTGAGCATTTGTTATTGATGGAAGGATAAAAAATAATACAGGTAAAATAATCAATAACAAGCACTTACTAATTTTCATAGTTGCCTCCTATTTTGTAAGCTTTTCCTCAATTTTTGATGCAAGATTATCACAGGCTTCGGTTATGGCTATCTTATACATATAAAGAGGTCCTTTCCCTTCTCCTTCAATTTCATTTACAGTGTTATCAATTTGCATTTTTACAGAGATTTCTCCTACATGTTTTGTTCCCCAGAAATTACGCCCTAAATTTACTTTTGTAGGAGTTATTTTAATAATTTTTGCCTGAGGTGAAATGGTGCTTCTATCCTGTTCTTTTAAAACAGCATACCCAACAAGAGTATTTCTTAAGGATTTTACAATACAATCAGAAATATCTCCCTTAATTAAGTCGGTTTTAACCCCTTCTCTATATTTAGCTTCAAATTCAAATTTATCAACAATAATTACTTTTTCAGCAAACTGAGAATTGTAAACTCGCCCAATGTCCCATTCTACCTTTGATACTTGCGTCGAACATCCAGCAAGTAAAAAAAATAAAACTATAAGAAATAATAGATTAGTTTTCATTTTCCCTCCTTTTTTAGAGCTATTTAGCTGATTTTTATGATCCCCCGAAATTTTGTATGTTTTCGGGAGACCATGTTTTTTTGTTATATAGTAATAACAATATAAGTGAATGAAAGATTTTTTATCGTTTGACTATGCATTATTTCCCCCATCTCTTCCAGATCATCATATGCTGAATCCTGATGAATTCCTATCATCACTAAAGAATATTTATTAAAACATCCCTCCAATTTGTGTTGCAATTCTTTCTGCAATTGCCCTTGCTGCTTCATTTTTGTCAATGTTTGTTTGCTGTGCTGTGCAAACGATCTTTGTTCTGTAAATTTGCCAGTTGGTGTTTATTTCCTGTTTTGTCTGTATCGTAGTTGCAGAGCCTGTTTGAGCGTTTGTTACCATTTGCCCTGTTACAGGTTTATCTGTTTTTTCTCTCAATTCTACGTCTACAACTCCTGCATAAGTTTCAACTTTGATTGCTTTGCCAAGCAATGCTCCACCAAGCCCTCCAACTAATCCACCAATTAATCCAAGTGCTATTGAAGTGTCTCTGCTTTGCCCAATTAATGCTCCAGCACCTGCTCCTGCTAAGGCTCCCTCTAATGCACCTTCACGAGTCCCAGTTTGTCTGTAATAATCCATATAAAGCACATTTACCTGAATAATATATCCAGCCTGTGATGGATCAGAAACAACCTGATAACCCTTTGCTGTAAGCCTTCCTGCTATAAGACTTTGTAACATTCCAGTGTCAACTTCTTGCATGTCAGATGTGTTGTTTACTGCTACGTAGACTGTTTTGTTTTTTGCTTTTATGACAGGATCAAGAAAGATCGTGTCTGTCATTTTGAGTTTTACTTGCATATCAGAATGCTCAATTGCTGTCACCATGTGACCACACCCCGTAAGCTGAAAAGAAACAACAAGCAAAAGTAATACCGTTAATAACTTAAAAATTGGTTTGTGTTGCATAGGCGGCCTCCTTTTTTATTATTTAATTATTTATTTTTTGCATTTTACTGGCAATATTTTCACAAGATTGTGTAAGAGAAATAGTAAACCCTTTGCCTTCTCCTTCTGCTGAAATAGTTTCTACCTTATCCTTATTTTGAATTTCTACTTTTATACGGGCAATAAATCCTCTTTGTGAATGCTTTCCTTTAAAGTCCACCTCAACTGGCTTAACTCTTATAATTTCTGCATTGGGATTTATTTCTTTCAAATCCTTAACTACTGCATATCCAGGTAATACTCCTTTTAATTCCGAGATTAAACAATCAGAAATTTCGCCTTTGACTATAACTTTGTTAAACGGAGCAACATAACCCAGCGGGTGTCTTACATAAGTTTCAAACTTATAATTCTCAACCATTATTACTTTTTCAACAAATTGAGGATTAATAACTTTGCCTATTTCCCACTGTCCTACTGTATAAACTTTTGGTGTGCACCCATAGAAAATTAACAAAAGGAAAATTAAAAAAACAATTTTATATACTACCTTCATTTTTGCCCCTTAGGGTTTATATTTTATCATCTTACCTGCCTCTATTAAAGAGGCAAGCTTCTTTTTTAGAAATTACCCATAATCTCTCTACACCAACCTCAGTAAAACGGTTTTTTTGGTTCAATCAAGCCTCTAATCCAAGAATAATAATTAATTTCAGAATCCTTGACCATCCAAATATACATTATGATCTTTTTGTAATACTTCATTCTGCAAACTTCTTACTTATATTCACCTTTCCACTAATTCTGGCTTCAAACTTCGTTTTTTAAGTGTTTTGTAGATATTATAATCTAAAATAATTTGAAAATAAAGCACCATAAAAACAATATTGCAGAAATATTGCAATTTTTTTATAATTAGTTTAATCATTTTATAATTTTTTATGATGGAAGGTTGTAAAAATTTCTTTAATACTCTAATTTTACTTGTTGGGACAAACCCTTTGCCTAATTTTGTTGTGGCTGAATATTTTTTGATTAATAATCCTTCACTGAAAAACCTATTAATGATTTATTCTGAAGATAAACCACCATCTCAGCGGGGAACTAAAGGCTATGTAGATAGTTTACAAAAACTCCTTCAAAATCATCATAAAGAAAGAGATTTAACATTCAATCAAATACCTCTTTCTGATATCAGTGATGCTAAAGAGATAGAACGAGACCTTAAAAAAAGACTAACAGAATATTTGAAACAAACAGATTCAATTCATATCAACTACACTGGCGGCACAAAAGCAATGGGAATACACATATACCGATGGCTTGAAAATTATGGTAAAGAAAAAAATATTCCTATTTCCTTTTCTTACCTTGATGCAAGGACTTTTCAGATTGTTGACGATAAATATGGAAGAATTACAGGAGATTTAAGAAGTCAGATTAAACTTAGTATTCAGGAATTGATAAGTTTACATGGTTTTAAAAGAGACAATGAAGATAAGAATGAAAAAGATTTATTTAAAGTTGCCGTCAAAAAGTTTAGAGAAATTATTGAAATGGATAAAATCAAGGATTATTTTAATAGTTATAGACGAGAGTATTTCACAGACGAAAAAGGTGAACTTTTAAAGAAAGTTAACAAATTAAAAGAGAAAATTGAAAAGCTTGGATTAGAGAATAAAATAATAGCTCAAGGCACTTTTTTAGAAATCGTAAATTCAATGCCAGAAGACTACAAGCTTTTCAATGACGAGGGTTCATTTAAGGAACTAAAAACTAATAAAAATTTAGAAAGAGCCATTGAATTTCTTGATGGAAAATGGCTTGAGATGTATGTCTATGATTTATTAAAGGAGAGTATTAAAGATAAAAAAATCTCCATAGACATTAATTGGGAAATTAAAAAGTATGAATGGAGCAGTTCAAATCAAAAGTTTGAAATTGATGTAATTATAATAAATGGATATCAATTAATAGGTATTTCATGCACAACTTCAGTCCGCAAAAATTTATGTAAAAGCAAAGGATTTGAAATTTTTATGAGAACAAGACAAATAGGAGGCGAGGAAGCAAGGGCAGTTCTTGTGACAGTGCTTCCAGAAAGTAAAAAAATCGAATTAGAACAGGAGCTTGAAGTTGACACAGGTGGAAAGGAAAATATACTTGTTCTTGGTATTGATGACCTAAAAGAAAACATTTTCACCTATAAGATAAAAAAATATATAGAATAATGGAGGGGATATATGAACAATCAAGTCTCGGCATTACTACTTGATACAATATCAATTCAAAGATACATATTCAGCACTAACAATCTTAAGGAAAACATTGGTGCATCCCAGATAGTAAAGGAAATATACGATAGTCATCTAAAAGAGGTAATTGAGGAACTTTTTTCAATCTCTGATGATAGTTATTATAACGAATGGGAGGAGAAGCCCGAAAAAATAGCCATATTGGAGCACTCATCTCCTTTTGAGATTGGCTACATAGGAGGTGGTAATGCCTTGATATTTTTCAAAAATGAAGATATGGCGAAAAAGTTTATAAAGAAGTGGAGCATGAGGCTTCTTATATATTGTGCTGGATTAATTCCTGCCTGTGCTGTGGGAAAGATAGATTTCAGTGACTTTTCAAATAGTTTAAAGAGACTCTTTAATCAGCTTGCTCAAAACAAATCAAGCTTTTTACCAGAGACTGTCATAAGAAGGCATGGCATAACAGCGGAATGTCCTAACACAGGTTATTCAGCAGAGATATGGTGCGAGAAGTTACCAGATGATAAACAGAATTATATCTCTTCTGTATCAAATGCAAAGATAGATGCTTCAGAAAAGGCAGATAAGTGGTTACAAGAAATCCTTAAAAAGTATGGGCTTGATGATGAATATACTTTTACAAACCAGATTGATAAACTCGGTCAAAGCAAAGGAAAGGATAGCCATATAGCTATTGTCCACATAGATGGAAATGATGTTGGGACTATGATAAAAAAGCAGAAAAATTTAAAAAATCTAAGAGAATTCTCCAAAGAACTCAAAAAAGCAACCCTTGAATCCTTTATAGAAATACTTTTAAAGATAGATAAACACAAAAAGGATATAGAAAAAGAAGGCATTAAATTGGAGACTAAAGAAGGCAAGACAATATTACCTATACGTCCCATAATTATTGGTGGAGACGATATAACCTTTGTCTCAGAAGGAAGACTTGGGATATGGCTTGCAAAAATATTTCTTGAGGCATTTCAAGAAAAAACTTCTTCTTTAGGCAATTTATCTGCCTGTGCAGGTGTAGCAATCACAAAGACAAAATATCCTTTCTATAGGGGATACAAATTAAGTGAAGACCTCACAAGGAGTGCTAAAGATGCAAGAAAGCTATCAAATGACAACGGTTCATGGATAGACTTTCATATTGCCTATGGCGGTTTTTCAGGAGAACTTAAAGAAATAAGAGAAAACCATTACAAAACACAAGAAACTACAAGTCTTATTTTAAGACCCTACAAGATTACAGACCTTGATGAACTTATTAAAGGAGTTGCAGAATTAAAAAAGAAAAAAGATGGTAAAGATAGTTATCCTCGTTCAAAGATAATGAAACTTAGGCAGGTGCTTTATCTTGGAGAAAATGAACAGAGGCTCTTTATAGAAGAATTAAAGGTAAGAGGATTGAAACTTCCAGTTTACAAAGATTTCAAAGGGAATGATATTATCCTCAACAATAAAACCCCATACTTTGATATGATAGAACTTATGGAATTTTATCCTGAATTTGCATTAAATGGAGGCAAATATGAAGATATACAAAATTAAACTAATTTTAGAATCTCCTTGTCTCATTGGCTCTGGAGAAGGTTTTGGTGCAGTTATAGACTCAGACATAGTCTTTGATGAATTAGGAATTCCCTATATCCCTGCAAAAAGAATTAAAGGATGTTTAAGGGACTCTGCCATAGAGGTCTGCGAGATGTTTAGTTTAGCAAAAATAAATCTATTTGATTTATCAGAGGAGGAATCAGAAAACAACTTCAGAATTGTGACTTATCTTTTTGGTAAACCTGGAAATGACCAACCAGCACCAATATATTTTTCAAACCTTACAATAGAAGATTACCCCAATAAAGTCAAATGGCTTAAATATTTGATGGAGAATTACAAAGAAATTATCACTCGGCACTCCATAATCAACCAATTTACAGAAATAAGACAACAAACTGCCATTGATGAAAAAACAGGAATCGCTAAGGAACATTCCTTAAGAACTATCAGAGTAGCTAAAAAAGGTCTTACTTTTATAGGCACAATAGATATTGAAGAAGAAAGGGAAGATCTAATTAAACTTCTTTATTTCGCCTGTAGGAATCTAAAATACCTTGGCACAAAGAGAAACAGAGGATTTGGAAAAGTAAAATGTGACATTTCTGGCAATTTAATAAAAGAGGAAAATAAATTTTTAAATGAATTGGAGGCAATATGCAAGCAATAAGATATCTTATCACATCCCTTTCACCATTATTATTCTCATCCAATACTGGGGATCCAAACATGGTTTCAACCCTTGACTACATTCCAGGAACTCATCTAAAGGGATTGTTTGCAAATGAATATATCAGAAGAAGAGGTCTTGGAGCAGAAGCCCATAAAGATGAAACCTTTTATCGTTGGTTTCTTAGAGGTGAACTTAAAATCACCAATGCCTATATAGTTCAGAAAAAGTATGAAAAAGTTTACAGACTTCTACCAATTCCTCAATCTATCCAGAAAGAAAAAGGAAAGAATGATACTGCCTATGACCTTCTCCTTCATGGTGAAGAGTTTGATATTCAGACAACAGGAATTGTGGGCTATGGAAGGCTAAGTGATAAAATATTACACAAAAAATCAGTCAAAAAATCCCTTAATTTTCATCATGCCCGAGACAGAAAAAGAGGTGTATCAAAGGAAGGACAAATTTTCAATTACGAATCCATTGATGAAGGTCAAATCTTTGAAGGACTCATTATTGGCAAATCCAATGACTTAAAAGAGTTTACTTTAACTATTCCCAATGGGATTTATTATCTTGGCAGGTCGAGAAATAATCAGTATGGAAAGATTCGATTTGAAATTGTAAGCCAAGAATCAGAAGATTTTACTTCAGAAATTAACATTGAACAAAAACCAGAGGAAAATGTAGTTTTGACACTTCTATCTGATACAATTATCTACAATGAAAATGGTTATTCAACAACAAACATTGAAGACATGGAAAAAGAGCTTAAATGCAAAATTAAAAGAGCTTTTATAAAACAGACTGAGCAAGAAGGTTTTATCTCTGTATGGAGACTTAAAACTCCATCAGAGGTCTGTTTCAAAGCAGGTTCATGTTTTCTGCTTGAAAATACTGATATGGAAAAACTAATGGAGCTTCAGAAAAGAGGTATTGGCATGAAAACCCATGAAGGTTTTGGAAGATTTGTAATCGGATGGCAAAATGAAGAGCAATTGAAAGTGGTAGAAGAAAAAGATGAGGAAAAAATTTCAAAACCTGAGCAACCCATGTCTGAAAAAGTAAATGAACTAATCAAAACTATCATTAAAGAACAAATAAAAAACAAAATACAGACTGAGGCAATTAAGAATGCAGAGGAATTTAAAAATATACCCTCAAAGTCTCTTCTTGCAAAACTTGAAAGCTCTGTTAGAGAGGGAAGTTTTAAAAACCTTATTGAGAATCTAAAAAATACAGCAAGAGAAAATCTTGAGAGATGCCAAAACAAAGAGACAGATCTTCTTGATTTTCTAAGGAATTTTTCCATAAATCAAAAGGAAATGACAAAAATAATAAAAGAAAATGGCATGGAGAAGCTGTGTAAAGAAATCTCATATGAGTCTGACAATGATGAAGATTTCAGAAGGGAACTTGAAAAAATTTATCTTATGACATTTCTTTCCAATATGAGAAAAAAGGCAAAGCAGGAAGGAGAAAAATAAGATGCTTAAGGGCAAGATAATTCTTAAAGGAACCATAGAGCTTCTTTCACCAGCAATAATTGGCTCAGGAAGAGATGAAAGAAGTGATGTTGATATACTCCTTGACAGCGAAGGCAGGGCATACATACCTGCAACATCTTTTGCTGGAGCGCTAAGGCACTTTATTAAACTGGATAACCCTTACAAAAACAAACTTGAAGTTTTCTGGGGAACATTTAAAGAGGAAACAGACTCTCAAAAGTTAAGACAAAGTTCAATCAAAATAGATGACCTTTTACCAGTAGATAAACCATCTGTGGTTATAAGAGACGGAGTCAAAATTGACAACAAAAAAGGGATTGCTGTAGAAGGTGGGAAATTTGACTATGAAGTAATTGAGCCTGGTGCTAAATTTGATCTAAATATTGAAGTCACCCTTGATGACAATGACGATGAATTTAAAAAAAGTATGGTTTCAACAATAATAAAACTGCTTGAAAATGAAAGGATACCAATAGGAGCAAAAACAAACAGCGGTTTTGGTAGAATAAAGCTTACTGATTATAAAGTTTACATCTTTGACTTCACAAAAAAAGAAGATGTTTTACGCTGGCTAAAACAGGATTTCTCAGTTTGCTCGGAACTGAAGGCTAAACCTCTCGAAATTAATCTCAAAAATTTCACAATCAATGCAGATTTTGTTATTCGAAATTCCCTTATTGTTCGTTCATATAACTATAACCCAGAAGACCCAGATATTGAACACATAAAATCAAAGGACAAACCTGTTTTACCTGGTACATCCCTTAAAGGTGCTATTAGGGCAAGGGCTGAAAGAATAGTAAAAACACTTGGAAAACCAGACAATATTATTACAGATTTATTCGGTAATGTAGATGAAAAAGAAAAAGTAGCAAAGAAAGGCAAGCTCACTGTAGAAGAAACCCTTATTGATGGCTATCCTGAAGAAGTGCAAACCAGAATCAAAATTGATCGTTTCACAGGAGGAGTGATAGAGGGTGCCCTTTTAGAAACAAAGCCTCTTTTTAGAGGAAAAGATAAAAAAATTTTAAACCTAAAAATTACAATTAATAATTACGAAAAGCACGAGGCGGGTCTTTTGCTTCTTGTCCTTAAAGACCTCTGGACAGGAGACCTTCCAATTGGTGGAGAAAAAGCAATCGGAAGGGGTGTCCTTGAGGGGAAAGAGGCAACTGTCTTATGGGATGAAGTTTCAGTTAAGTTTCAAAATATCAACCAATTAAAAGAAGAACAAAAAAAACAATTACAGGAATTTGTATCAACCCTTGTAAATTATGGAGGTGTAGCATGAAGACAAACGGGCTTGAACTATTAAAGATAAATTCAAAAACGAAACCAGTTAATATAAATAGCATTAAGGATGCCTTAGATCATTTTAACTCCACTGGCTACATTGTTGCATATCTTGACTATAAAGTGCTCATTGGCAAAGTAAACATCGATAGCTTTGAATTTTACAATAACGAAACCATTGAAGAAAAATATATACAAAGACTAAGACTCTTTAATAATGAAAAAGAACTCCTTGTCTGGAGAGATAACAACTATTTAAAAGGCAGACTGAGAATTGATAATGAAGGACATGAGACTTTTGTTGTAGATGCCTGCCAAGTGCTTTGGGGAACTGACAAAAAAGAACTTGGCAACGGATGGATTAAACTCTTTGAACAAAGGGGAACAGAGTTAATACTGCCCTATCGGGATTTGAAGATAGATAATAAAAAGCACAGGCTCTTTTTAAAGACCAGAAACTATATTTCCTTTCATTCTAAAACACATCAGGCAACATACACAGATTGTAGATTTATTGGATTTACGGAGAAGCCACTTTAATGTTTTACGAAAGGTTCTTTAGAAAAATATCTGAAAAGAGAGATAGAAAATTTTCAATTCATAGGAGTCACAATTCCTTTAGTATCAAAAAAACTAAAAGACTTATCAGGAAGACCGCAAAATATGGCTGATATTAAGGCATTAGAGGAAATTGAAAAAATAAGAGGTGGTTAATATCAAGATGGATTTAGACAAAAATTTCCAATATTTTTTTAATTTATCTACTGATAGATTAAAAATTTTTTTAGAACTTACTCCTGAAGAAAGGCTTCAATGGCTTGAGGATGCCCATGAATTTGTAAGTGCTATAGTTTCTTATGAAAAACTCAAAAAATGGAAACTTTACATAAAGGAGGAAACATGGAAAAGGCAAGACTTGAACTAATAAAAACAAAAGAGGGAAAATTTGCTGTATATGTTGTATTTGCAAATGATAAGAAACAGCCTATACCAGATTTTAAGCAAAAAGATAACACTTTGAATGGCAAAGAGGTGGAGGTTTTGAGGGAAAAGGGGCTGATTATTAAAATTATTTGCGATGGTAATGTGATATATGAAAAAGGCAAGGGGCAGTTTTATAGCAAACCAAGCCCTGCACAAAACCAGAGACAGAAACCAAAAACTTCAACCTCTAGTGATATATACTCCAAGGCACACATACAATTTTGTCCCTCTAAATGAAAAAGTGATTCCTTCTGAAAAAATTCCTGAATTTGATAGATATTACTCCGAAAGATTTACTGGTTATATAGAGATTGAGATAAAAACCCTAACTCCCTTATATATCAGAGATACCCTAACAGAGGATGAATATAAACAAAAGCTCGAACTTGAAAATAAAAGTAAAGATAAAAAGCAATATACAAACCCAGACTTCTTCTCTCCTGGTGGATTACTTCGCATCCCTGGTAGTTCCCTAAGAGGTATGATAAGGACAATGATAGAGATAATGAGCTTTGGAAAGTTTGGATTTTTTGATGATACCAGGCTGTATTATAGAGCGGTAGGGGATACATCAAAACTTGGCATAGATTACCGAGACAAGATGGTTGATACCTCAAATAACTATTTTCCAAAATTTAAGGCGGGTATCCTAAAAGCTAAAGGGGCAAACAAATATGAAATACTCCCATCAAAAGTATTAAAAGGGACTCAGATTTACAGAATCAATTTTGATAAAAGGACAGGCATAGTTGATGGAACAATCGATTTGAAATTAGAAGAATTCGAGTTTAAAGAAATCTATTTTAATCCTGTAAGTCCTCAAAATCATACACATTACAGATGGGACAAAAAATCACAAAAAGAAGTGCCTTATCAACTCTATTACGCTAAACTTACATCTGTAAGTTTAAACCAAGATAATTCGCATCTAAATAGAGGATACATCATATCATCAGGGCATATGGATAAAAAACATATGCACTGGGTAATCAATGAGCCTGATGATTCTATCGCTCCTGTAGAAATTGACGAGGAAGTCATAATGTCATATAAAAATGATTCACAAAGAAAAGCACCTGATTTATTGGAAGTCTTAAAAACAAAGAAAGAAGTGCCCTGTTTTTATTTAATAAATGACAAAGGCAAAATAGTCTCCTTTGGCCACACAGGCATGTTCCGTCTTGCCTATGAAAAAACCATAGGAGACCACATTCCTGCGGAACTTAAAAATTCCAATATAACTGACATAGCAGAGGCAATCTTTGGGAATGAGAAGACTCATGCAGGAAGGGTCTTTTTTGAAGATGCTTACCTTAATGGAAATCCTGAAGATGCCTTACTTGATACTGCTATACCAAAAATTCTTTCAGGTCCAAAACCTACCTGTTTTCAACACTACCTTGAACAAAAGCCTGAAAATCTTGAGGCACATCCCAAAAATCTTGCCCATTATAACTCAGACAATCCAATTCGTGGCTACAAACTCTACTGGCATAGAAGCGGCAACAACTGGATTGAAACAGATCAAGAAAACATAAAAAAGCATTCAACTCAGTACACACTCATTACCCCTGTAAAAGCAGGGGCAATATTTAAAGGCAGAATTCGATTTGAAAACCTCTCAAAGGTTGATTTGGGTGCCCTTCTTTTTGCCCTTCAACTTCCCGAAGGTCTTGCCCATAAACTTGGTATGGGGAAACCTCTTGGACTTGGCTCTGTAAGAATCACTCCCAAACTGTATCTGTCAGATAGAAAAAAGCGATACGAAGACCTATTCTTTGAATGGAATGGACTGAGGGATGAAACAGAAAAAATCATAGACTTCAAAAAAGCCTTTGAAAAGTATGTTCTCACTTCACTTAATGAAAATAAAACCTCTTTATGGGAAATTGAAAGAATTAAGGAGCTAAAGGTGATGCTTGATTTTCAAAATAAACCTGATGACGAAAAAACAGAATACACAGATTTAGAAGAGTTTCGAAAAAGAAAAATACTACCCCATCCAACTGAGGTTAAAGGATAGGATTATCTATCTCAAGATGAAAAAGCTCTTTAAATTAGAAGACCTCACATGGCATAGAATAAGGGCAGACTTCGTTGCCAACCATACTCTTTCTATCTCACCATACTCCATAGTAGAGGCAGTAATTCAGGATATCAAAACCTTCCTTGATTGGCAAAAACCTCTCTTCTTTCATATTGATGGAAAACCTCTCAAAGTCAAAATACACAAAAACGAAAAATTCTCTGTATCCATTATTCTCATTAATCACACAACTGAGGAATCCCACCTACTGGCAAATTCCCTTTATGAATACTTTCAGGACCCATGGAATTCAAGAAACATATCCCTCAAAAAAATCTATCCTCCCCAGTTAAGAAAAATCGATGATATAATTAATGAAAACTCTTACCTTGAACTTTTAAACCAGAAAGAAATATGCATAGAATTTTTAACTCCTTTACCAATCAAACCACTTCATCCAAAGAAAAGATGTTACATAAACAAAACAGCCTTCATAAATCTTTTCTTTCAAAGAATTGAAAAGCTGTATCCCTTCCATGAAGGACTCCTAATTCAAGAAAAAGCTTTTGATATCCTCTTTTACTGGTGTTACGATGAACTCATAGTTCCCTCATCATCACAACCAGGAAACAACAGATACATAAACGGATGTATAGGAAAAGTTTATTTCCGAGGGGACATCTCTCAAATCTTCAAACTTCTGATTATCTGTTCTGAATTACATTTAGGCACTTCCCTATCCTATGCAAGAGGTTACTATATAATTCATAAAACTTCTGCCTCTTATCTTACATCAATGCCATTAAAAGAACTCTTACAATTTTATGTAGAAAAAAACAAAGATAATCTTCATAATCAATCAATCAACCAAATAGCCAGAGAACTTCTTATTGAATTCCTAAAAGGAACTTATATTCCAAAGCCCTATACAGCCTTCAAACTTGAAGGAACAGAATTTCTGACAGGACAACTTTACTGGAAAGACTTTGTTATACAATCCCTTATTTACAGAATACTAAAAAATCCAATAGACAATTTGCTACCTCTTAGTGTAGTCGCCTTCAGACCTCACATTTCAGAAAAAGATATAAAAGAAAAAATAGAAGAAGCATTACAGCTTGGATTCAACAAAACCCTTGTTTTTACTATTAAAGGCTTTTACTCCGATGTCAATCACGAAAAACTCATTGAAATACTTAGCAAATACATTCCTCTTAAAGACCATGTGATAATAAAGCTCATAGAAAGATTTCTCAAGGTAGGCTATACTTTTGAAAACAATTATTATGAAACTCCAAAAGGGCTACCTCCTGGAAGCCCTCTTTCTCCACTTCTTGCCAATCTTTATCTTATAGAAGTTGACAATGCCCTTAATACATCTGACATTCATATTCTTCGCCATGCAGACACTTACTTACTCATGTCAACAAGTGAAGACATTCTTACAGAAAAACTTCAAACAGCAAAACAACTTCTTCGACAACTGAAACTTTCCATAAATGAAAACTCCATAAAATTTGGCACCCCCCAGGAACCAATAAAATTTGCAGGAATAACTATAACAGAGAAACAAAAAGATAAAATCCTAAGAAAACCGCTATATATAACTACTCCAGGAACTTACCTAAATCTCTCATCGGATACTATAAAAATCTCCTTTCAAGACCAAAACAACACAATACCAATAAACAGAATCAGCGAGATAATAATAACCACTGATACAACACTTACAACTCCTCTCATTAGAAAATGTGCTAAATTAAGTATTCCAATTACAATATCTCACAACTTTAACAGTCCTGTAATAATCTGCAAATCAAACTTTAAATCCCATTATGATTCAATCATCAACCACATCCTGAGATACCGTAGCCTCAGTGAGGAATCAATTCTGCTTTATGCAAAAGAAATTGCCACTCTAAAAATAAAGGGTTATGAAATCTTATTTGCAAGAAAAAAGACTCTCTCTAAAGCATTAAAAGAAAAGCTTTCTCTGGCAAGACAAAAAATTTTACAATCCCAATCAATTGATATAATAAGAGGTTATGAAGCCATTGCCTCGAAAGACATTTATAATGAGCTAAACAAACTAATTAAAAAACCTCAATTTCAAATAAAAGGAAGAAAAAGACTTAAACCAGATCCAATCAACTCGCTCATGAATCTTTGCAGTCATCTTATCTTTAACAGAATTAGAACTTTTGTATATGCTTACTCCCTAAATCCTTATCTTGGCTTTCTTCATAGTTGTCAAAACAATTACGAATCTCTTGTGGCAGATATCCATGAACTCATGAGAGCAAAAATGGATGCTTTTATTATAAAACTAATAAATCTTGATTCAATAAAAATTTCAGACTTTAAGGAAACCAATACAGGTTTTATTATGAACTCCTCATCAGTTAACGAATTTATCATTCACTTTGAAGAATACCTGAACACATTTTATAACTCTGAAAATCGAACCTTACATGACTATATAAACATACAGATTAATCACATAAAACAGTGGGTAACAGCTCAACAGGAGGAAATAAGCTTTGAGATACCCTGGTAAAAGATTTGAAGAATATGTAGTAGTCTATGACATATCTGATGATAAAGAAAGAGCAAAAGTAGACAAAGTATTAAAGAAGTACGGCTTTAGAGTGCAAAAAAGCGTATTTGAATGTAAATTAACTACCGCCTTAAAAAGACAATTAATTGAACAACTTCGTGAATTAAAAATACAGACAGGATTTATAAAAATCTATCTTCTTACAGACATAGTAGATGCTAAAACTATGGGGAATCCTCCACCATCAATTGATGACAAAGATGCTTTTATTATATAATTTTTGTAAAAATTTGATAATGAAGTACAAAGGAAAATATAAATTTTTCCAAACCTATGTTGAAAAGTTGTTGAAAACTTTCAAAACCTTTGAGGTTTGGAAAAAGAGGTCAAAATTGTTCTTTGAAAAGAATGGGTTACAAAAGGGATAGTTCAAACAGATATCCCTGATGTCAGGGACTGAGACCAATCGGAGGTGGTCTTCACCATGCAAAACCGTTCAAACAGATATCCCTGATGTCAGGGACTGAGACTTTCTGCACCCACTCTTCCACTCGGGCCTGGGGTTCAAACAGATATCCCTGATGTCAGGGACTGAGACCTGGGGCGCGTTGGATTGGAAAACCAATTCGGTTCAAACAGATATCCCTGATGTCAGGGACTGAGACAAATATTTTTCAGTCTATCTTTTATGACTTTAAGTTCAAACAGATATCCCTGATGTCAGGGACTGAGACATTATCCCCACCAAAGGTGGGAAACATCTTTTGTTCAAACAGATATCCCTGATGTCAGGGACTGAGACCCCTAGACCTAAATCGAGTCCAGGCTTCGATGTTGTTCAAACAGATATCCCTGATGTCAGGGACTGAGACAGAAGCAGTAAGGGATGTAATGTATCGGCATGGGTTCAAACAGATATCCCTGATGTCAGGGACTGAGACTTGGGATGTCGGTGAAGGAGGCCGTATCCCAGTTCAAACAGATATCCCTGATGTCAGGGACTGAGAC
>NZ_MAVV01000024.1 GCF_001707915.1 Thermodesulfovibrio sp. N1
TTATATAATATTTGTCAAGGGGTTTCATAAAAACATTTATACAATTTATATCAAATTATTTGAATACTTCCTGAACTTTTTTCTTTAACTTCACCGATAATTTGAGCACTCTCAATTCCTTCTTCTTTAAGTCTTATAATAAGTTTTTCAGCTTTTTCTGGTGGCAATGATATTAACAGTCCACCTGATGTTTGAGGGTCTGATAAAATATCAAGAGTTATTGGATCAGTGTTCCCTATGTCAACTAATTTTTTACAATAGTTTATATTTCTTTTAATACCTGCTGGTACTATTCCCATAGATGCCATTTCATATGTTTTTGGTAAAACTGGTATTTTATCTCTAAAAATTCTTATTGTTACCTTGCTTGCCCTTGCCATTTCAAGACAATGTCCTAAAAGTCCAAATCCTGTTATGTCTGTACATCCATTAACACCTATTTCCATCATAACCTGAGATGCTATTTTATTAAGTGTTGCCATTGTCTTTATAAGAATTTCTGTTGTCTCTGGATCAAGAAGTTTCCCTTTTAATGCAGTGGCAAGTATACCTGTTCCAATTGGTTTAGTAAGAACTAAAAGGTCTCCCGCTTTAGCTCCTTTATTTGTAACAAATTTTTTAGGATTAACCAATCCTGTTACTGCAATACCATATTTTATTTCTGGGTCTTCAATGCTATGACCACCAATCATTAGAGTTTCTGCTTCTTTTAATTTATCCAGTCCACCTCTGAGAATTTCTCTTAATATAGATTTGTCCATTTCATTAATTGGAAAACACACAATATTCAATGCTAAAAGAGGTTTGCCTCCGACAGCATAAATATCGCTTAGAGAATTTGCTACAGCTATCTGTCCAAAATCATAGGGATTATCTACAATAGGAGTGAAAAAATCAATACTTTGTGCTAATGCAACTTCATCATTTAGGCGATAAATTCCTGCATCAGACCAATCCTCAGAGCCAAGTAGTAAATTAGGATCAAAGGGTAAAGGTAAATCCTTCAGTACTTCTTCAAGGTCCCCTGGACCTATTTTTGCAGCTCAACCTGCTGATTTAACTTTCTCTGTAAGCATCTCAAATCTCCCTCTTTTTCTTAATTTTATCATAAAAAGGACTTTTTACTTGAGAAAAGTTTATAATTCTGATATCCTTAAAATAAGGAGGTAAATCTAAGATAGCAAAGATTTACGGATATACAACAGGATTAAAAAAAAGCATAGTTTATTTATTAGAAAAACTTTACAGAAAAAGACAACCTCTTGATGCTGTTATTACTATTGACTTAGCAAAATATTTATGTGCTATTTCTCACGAAATAAATAGACAAATAGGCGTAATAATTGATAGATCTGGCATCATAACACATATAATTGTTGGAACCGCTCAATCTATTTTAATCCCGGAGCTTGATAATTTCCCATTAGGTAGAAAGTCTTTAAGAGGGCTTAGATACATTCATACCCATCTTCACAGTGAAATGCCTGACAGAGAAGATATAACTGATCTAAGGCTTCTAAGGTTTGACCTTCTTGCTGTGATCACAGAAAAACAGGGGTTACCAGAAGATATTCATATTGCTCATCTTCTTCCCTACGGAAAAGAACAAAATTTTGAAATATTATCATCAAAATTTTATAGTTTAAAATTCAATTTTAAAGAATTTATAAATAATCTTGAAATGGAAATGGAAAGAACTCGGGCAATAGATACTCATGATCAAAGAGAAAGAGCGATTCTCATAAGTGTATCCACTTTACCAAAGTATGTTATCGAAGAACATATTAAAGAATTAGAAGACCTTGCCCAGTCAACAGACTTAGTGGTTATAGATAAGATTATTCAACGAGTTAAAGAAATAAATCCTAAATATCTCTTAGGAGAAGGTAAACTTAAAGAATTAATAATAAAAGCAATGGATATAGGAGCTACACTTTTGGTTTTTGATCAAAATTTAACTCCTTCTCAAATCAGAGCTATTAGTGAAATGACAGAGCTAAAAGTTATTGACAGAAGTCAATTGATTTTAGATATTTTTGCAAAAAGAGCTCATTCACGAGATGGAAAAGTTCAAGTTGAACTTGCTCAACTTCGTTATATGCTTCCAAGACTTACAGGGAAAGGAACAGCAATGTCACGTCTTGCTGGCGGAATAGGAGGAAGAGGACCTGGGGAAACAAAGCTTGAAGTTGACAGAAGAAGAATCAAAGAAAGAATTCATCATCTTGAAAATGAACTTAAAAAACTTAATTTAGCAAGACAACAAAGGAAAAAAAGAAGAAAAGAACTTTCTATTCCCATTGTCTCCATAATTGGATACACAAATGCAGGTAAATCTACTCTTCTTAATTCTCTTACAAAAAGTTCTGTTTTCGTTGAAGATAAAATGTTTGCAACTCTTGACACATCTTCAAGAAGGCTTAAATTCCCAGAAGAAAAAGAAATTATAATTACTGACACTGTAGGTTTTATTAGAGATTTACCTGAAGATTTAATAGCGGCTTTTAAATCTACTCTTGAAGAATTAGAAGATGCTTCTCTTTTAATTCATCTCGTTGATATATCAAATCCCTACTTTGAAAATCATATTGACTCAGTTAACAGTATACTTAAAGAACTAAATCTTGATACAAAACCTATGATTATTGTTTTTAACAAGATAGATAAAGTATCTTCTGAAGAAGTTAAACAGATTTGCGAAAGATATGATGGAATTGGAATTTCAGCAATAAATAAAGAAACACTCATACCTTTAATAGATGAAATAAAAAACAAACTTTGGGAAGAAAAAATTACTTGTAACGCTCTACTTTAAATTTATAAATTTCTACATCAGAATCAAAGGGATCAATACCAGCTTTAAGCTTAGCAATTCTTAACTGTTCATCTACAGTGTTTACATCCTCTATATCTGGAAGCAACAAACCTTTTTGCCAACCCTTTATTACAATAACTCCATATTTCTTGGGGTCAAGTTCATCAAGACTTTTTACTGGTTCAGGCGGACTTAATATATCAACTGAATACTCCAGATCATCAAGCTCTCTTTGTTCAATCGGTGGAAAACGAGGGTCTTCTGTTGCTGCGGCAATTGCATTTCTTATTATTTCTTTGTATATATTTTCAGTAGCAGGAATAAAAGTTCCAATGCATCCTCTTAACTTCCCTTTTTTTTTAATAGATACAAAAACACCAGCTTTTTTTTTTCATATCCTCTGGTATAGGTTCAGTTATAGTAATAATTTTCCCTGATTTTACATATTCTTCAACGGTTTTTTTTGCTAATTCAGTATAGGGATGCATAATTAAATTTATGCTTTATTAATAACCTTTCGCCATTGCCTCAAGCCTTTCAATCCTTTCCTCAATTGGAGGATGAGTGCTTAAAAGTTTCATTAAATTACGACCAGAAAGTGGATTAACAATAAATAAATGAGCAGTACCTGGATTTGCTTCCATAGGAATTGCCTGCGAAGCATAATGAAGTTTTCTCAATGCATTAGCAAGATAAAGAGGATTACCTGCAATTTTTGCTCCACCTTCATCAGCTGCATACTCACGAGCCCTGCTAATTGCAAGTTGAATAATCATAGCTATAATTGGAGCGATAATCATCATTAATAAAGCTACAATTGGATGACCACCTTCTTCATCATCATTTCTTCCAAAAATACTTGCCCACATTGCCATCTGAGCAAGATAAGAAATTGCACCTGCTATTGTAGCAGCAACGGTGCTGATAAGAATATCTCTATGTTTTATATGAGCAAGTTCATGACCAATTACTCCTTCAAGCTCTTCCCTTGAAAGTATTCTCATAATGCCAGTTGTAACTGCAACTACTCCATGTTTGGGAGATCTGCCTGTTGCAAAGGCATTTGGCTGTTCAGATTCAATGATGTAAACTTTAGGCATCGGCAATCCTGCTCTCTGTGTAAGTCTTCTAACCATACTATAAAGCTCAGGAGCTTCAGCTTCAGTAACCTCTTTTGCTCTATACATAGAAAGCACTATTTTATGGCTGAAAAAATATGCAAAAAAGTTCATACCAAGAGCTAAGATTAAAGCAATCGTAGCTCCCTGTTTACCACCTATTAAAGAGCCGACAAAAATGAAAAATACTGTAAGGAAAACCATTAAAACAAACGTTTTCAATGTATTCATACAAACACCTCCTTATTAATTTTAATTTTCAATGTCTTTATTTATATTTTAACATAAAAAAAAGGTTAGTCAAAAGATTCAACTCTTTTTATTTGATGATTCCATCCAAATATATGTTATCCTGTTATCGGAATTTTCTATTGACTTATTCATACAAACAGACTTTTTTATATCTCTTGAATATTTGAGAAAAAAGTTGAAATCTACATATTTCTGTGTTATAGTATTAATAATCTTCAGGGAAAAAATCTTAAATAAGATTTGTTGTGGGAAATTTTTATCCTGACAAATGCCCTGGAAGGTAATTGAAAACTACTTTAATTAAAACCATTTATGAATCTTAGAGGTCTATAATTTATGGACTTAAAGAATTTTAAATTGACATCACCTTCTGATTTCACTATTGGTATACTTGGTGGTGGACAACTTGGGAAAATGATAGCAATGGAGTGTCGAAAGTTAGGAATAAATGTAGTATGCCTTGACCCCAAAGAAAATGCTCCTGCATCCTTAGTTTGTAAACAAATCACAGGAAAACTAAACGATAAAGAAAAAATAATAGAACTAAACAATCAAGTTGATATCATCACTTACGAAATAGAACATATAGATACAGAAATACTTAAAGAGGTATTACCAGAAGATAAAGTTTATCCATCTATTCAAATTCTTGAAATCATTCAAGATAAATACCAACAGAGATGCTTTTTTAAGAAAAACAACATACCTGTCCCGGAATTTTTCGAACTAAATAGTCCAGATGATATAAAAAAGTACATTCCTTGTGTTCAAAAAACAAAGAAAGGTGGTTATGATGGAAGGGGTGTGATAGTTGTAAAATCAGAAAAAGATTTAGATAAAGTACTGACAGAAGATTCTTACATAGAATCTTTAGTTGATATCGAAAAGGAACTTGCTACAATAGTTGTTAGAAACATTAAGGGCAACATAAAAGTTTATCCTATCGTAGAGATGATCTTTAATCCAGAAGGTAATCTTCTTGATTACTTACTTGTACCAGCAGACATTGATGAAAAATTACACAAACTTGCACAGGAAATATCAATATCTGCAGTAGAATCTTTAGATGGTGTTGGTGTTTTTGGTGTTGAACTGTTTTTAACTAAAAAAGGAGAAATACTGTTAAACGAAGTTGCTCCAAGAGTTCATAACTCTGGACATCATACTATAGAGGCTTGTGAAACAAGCCAGTTTGAACAACTTGTTAGAGTTTTAACTAATTTGCCATTAGGCTCTACTTATCAATACATTCCGGCAGCTCTTATTAATCTCCTTGGTGAAAAGGGCTACAAAGGAAAACCTTTCTACGAAAATCTTGATAAAGTCTTAACAATAGATGGAGTTTATGTTCATATCTATGGCAAAAAAGAAACATTTCCGTTCAGAAAGATGGGACATATAACCATATTAGATAGAGATAGAAATCTGCTTGTTGAAAAAACAAAAGTAATTAAAAGTCTTATAAAAGTAAAAGGAGAGGTAAAAATATGATTGCTATAATAATGGGAAGTGATTCAGATTTAACAGTGATGAGTAAAGCTTCGGAGATTTTAGATAAATTCAATGTACCATACGAAATCACAATTGTATCAGCCCACCGAACACCAGATAGGATGTATAATTTTGCAAGGGAAGCAGAAACCAGAGGTATAAAAGTTATAATAGCAGGGGCAGGTGGTGCAGCACATCTTCCAGGGATGGTCGCCTCCCTAACCCATTTGCCTGTTATAGGCGTACCTATTAAAACCTCTTCTTTAAATGGACTTGATTCTCTTTTGTCAATTGTTCAGATGCCAGCAGGAATTCCTGTTGCAACCGTTGCCATAAACAACGCAGAAAATGCAGCCCTTCTTGCATTATCTATCTTATCTGTATCTGATGAAAACATTGCTAAGAAGTTAAAAGAATACAGAGAGAATCTCAAAAAAACAGTAGAAGAAAAGGCAAAGAAGCTTGAATCTATCGGCTATAAATCATATATCGATGAAGGCGGGATAAAAAATTAATGGAATAATTATTGAGATGTTATAGCCAAGTTGTCCAAATCTGCGAAAAAGGAAAATCCATCAAAAATTTTACTCAAAAAGAAGTATCTCTTTTTTGAAACTACTGCATCTGTCTTTCCTTTTCTGAAACAAGAAGTTTTGTTTTCAGCACTGTATCTGGGATTAAACTAATAGAGTCAATACCACATTCTACTAAAAACTCGGCAAACTCTGGAAAGTCGCTTGGTGCCTGCCCACAAATACCTATTTTCCTTCCCTTATTTTTTGCTATCTCAATTACCTGTTTAACTAACTTTTTGATCGCTGGATTTCTTTCATCGTAAATATGAGCAACAAGGGAACTGTCTCTGTCAAGACCTAATGTTAGCTGAGTAAGGTCATTAGAACCAATTGAAAATCCATCAAATATTTCAGCAAATTCTTCAGCTAAAACAACATTGCTTGGGATTTCACACATAACATATATTTCTAATTCCTTCTCACCCTGAACTAATCCATACTTTTTCATTACTTCTATAACTTTCTTACCCTCTTGTACGGTTCTACAAAAAGGTATCATTACTTTTACATTTTTTAAGCCTATTTCTTCTCTTACCTTCTTTATTGCAAAACACTCAAGAGCAAAGGCTGGTTCAAATTTAGGATCATAGTATCTACTTGCACCACGCCAACCTATCATAGGATTTGATTCAACAGGTTCATACAATACTCCTCCAATAAGATTGGCATATTCATTTGTTTTAAAGTCTGAAAATCTTACAATTACATCATTTGGATAAAATGCAGAAGCTATCATAGCAATGCCTTGAGCAAGTTTATCAACATAAAAATCTGATTTTACTTCATACATTGGGGTTCTTTTATCAATTTCTTTTATTATTTTTGCTAACTTAGGGTCTTCCTTAGACTTTTCTTTCAGTTCTGCATAATTAATAAGAGCAAGAGGATGAATCCCAATATGGGAACTTATTATGAATTCTATTCTGGCAAGTCCTACCCCATCATTAGGAATCTGTCCCTGTGCAAAGGCCTGTTCAGGAATTCCAACATTCATCATTATCTTTGTTTTTGTTTTTGGTAAAGAGGATAAATCTATTTTTTTTACTTCGTAGGGGATAATACCTTCATAAACAAATCCTTCCTCGCCCTTTGAACAATCTACTGTTATATCTGTTTCAGATTTAATTAATTCTGTAGCATTTCCTGTTCCAACAACACAGGGAATTCCCAATTCACGGGATACAATGGCTGCATGGCAAGTTCTTCCACCTCTATTTGTAATGATTCCTGAAGCAATTTTCATTATTGGTTCCCAGTCAGGATCTGTCATATCCGTAACAAGAACCTGTCCTGCTTTAAATAAATTGATTTGAGAAGCATCTCTAATAACATTTGCTTTACCATGCCCTATTTTATTTCCTACTGCTAAACCTTTACATAAGACTTTTCCAGATTCTTTGAGTTGATATACTTCATAGTAATTTTTTTGCTTCGTAGAATGAACTGTCTCAGGTCTTGCCTGAACAATAAATAATTCACCAGTTCCAACATCAACACCATCTCCATCCTTTGCCCATTCTATATCCATTGGTTTTCCATAATGATCTTCAATTAAAATAGCCCATTTTGCAAGCTTAATAATTTCATCATCACTAAGAACAAATCTTTGTCTTTCACTCAATGTAGTTTTAACTCCTAATGTAGGATTTGAAGGTCCTTTCCCATAAATAAGTTTTTGCTGTTTTTCACCAAGCTTTTTAGAAATAATAGCTTTATATCCTTCCTTTAAAGTTGGCTTAAATACATAATACTCATCGGGATTTACAATACCTTGAACAACATATTCGCCTAATCCCCATGATCCTGTAATATACACAACGTCTCTGAAGCCTGTCTCTGTATCAAGAGTAAACATAACACCAGATGAAGCTTTATCAGAACGAACCATTTTTTGAACTGCTGATGATAAATAAACTGTGAAATGGTCAAATCCTTTGTCAATTCTATAGGATATAGCTCTATCTGTAAATAGTGAAGCAAAACACTTTTGGACTGATTCAACTACATTTTTAACACCTCTAATGTTTAAAAAAGTCTCCTGCTGACCAGCAAAGGAGGCATCAGGTAAATCTTCTGCTGTGGCAGAAGAACGGACAGCTACATCAACATTTTTGCCATATCTTTCTTCCATTTTAGAATAAGCCTTTGAAATTAAATCGGCTAAATCATCTGGCATTTTACCCTTAAGAATAAGATTTCTTATTTTTTTGCCTCTTTCTTTTAATTCATCTACATTGGATTTATCAAATTTTGATAATATTTTTTTAATTGGTTCTTCCAACTTGTTGAACTTTATAAAATACTTATAAGCCTCTGCAGTAACAGCAAAGCCATCAGGAATGTTTATACCCTTTGGTGTTAGTTTTTGCAACATTTCACCAAGAGAGGCATTTTTACCACCTACAAGAGGTATGTCCTTTATCCCAATTTCATTAAACCATAGAATCAAAGACATTGTTTTATCCTCCTTTTTATAACTATTTTTTATAATTATATCAAAATATTTAAAAATGGAAAATGTGCTGAAATTATAACTTATGTTTCCAATTATAAAAATGTGGGTGTAAAATGTTAAATGAAAAATTAGATTCTTAATTCAGCGGAAGTTTCAGAGATTATTCTTTGAATTAAATCATTATGTACTTTTTCAACTTCATCGGAAGTCAAAGTTCTATCAAAGGCTCTATAAATTATCCTAAAAGCTATACTTTGTTTGCCAGAAGGAATTCCCTTTCCTTTGTAAATATCAAAAATATAAACATCCTCTATTAATTCATTCCCATACAATGAGATTAAATCAAAGATTTTTTGAGTTTCAAAATTATCGGATACTAAAATAGCAACATCTCTTTTTACAGGAGGATAATTTGACAGAGATTTATATTTAGTATCTACCTTGATAAGGCTCAATAATTTATCTAAATTAAGTTCAGCTACGCAAATGTAAGGTTTTATTTTAAAATCAAATTTTGTTAGTATTTTAGGAGAAATAACACCTACAAAACCAATTTTTTCTTCATTTACATAAATATCAGCTGATTGCCCTGAATGTAAGAAAGGTTCATTGGACCTTTTATAATGGGGCTTATCTATTCTAAAATGTCTCAACATTCCATCGATTACACCTTTTATAGTATAAAAATCAAAGGGATCCTCATTGAATGGCAATTTTAAATCTTCCTTTTTAGATAAAATTCCTAAATACAATGGTTCATCGGGAAGTAAAGAGTTTTCCTTTGATATAAAAACCCTTCCTATTTCAAAAAGTTTAAAGGCTTCTATACCGCGGGAAGTATTTTTATCTGCATTCCTTAGTAACTGAGGAGTAATCATAGTCCGCATTATTGATTCTTCCTGTCTCAAAGGATTCATAAGAGTAATAAACTGCCTTCTTGTGTCTTGCTCAGGGATTTCAAATATATTTAAATCTTCCTCTGACATAAAGCTCATATTGACTGCCTCATTGAATCCAAGAGCAATCATATAATCTCTTATTTGATTGATAAATTTTCTTTTATTTGATAATTCATAATTTTCCAACACAGCTTTAAAATATACAGGGAGCTGAGCAGGAACTTTATCATAACCGTAAATCCTTGCAACCTCTTCAGCAATATCCTCTTGCCTTTCTAAATCCTGCCTGTGAGATGGAATTTTTGCAATGTATGAACCTTCTTTTTTCTCTACTTCTATTTCAAGAAGATCAAGAATCCTTAAAATTTCCTTATCAGTAAGCTGTAATCCTATAAAACTGTTTATTTTTTTTGTGTTAAAAGAAATTTCTTTAACTGGAATCTTTACAGGATAAACATCTATTATTTCATAAATTTCACCACCTGCAAGTTCCTGAATTAAAAAGGCTGATCTGTCAAGAGCATCTTTCAGTGCTTCTATATCTGTACCTCTTTCAAACCTGTAGGAGGCTTCTGTTGAAAGTCCAAGTTTTTTTGATGTTTTTCTTATGTTTTCAGGTTTAAAGTATGCACTCTCAATTAAAATATTTGTTGTTCTTTGAGTTACTTCAGTATTTGCACCACCCATAACTCCTGCAATTGCAATGGGTTTAATTGCATCCCATATTAAAAGATCATCGAAGATTAGTTTTCTTTTTACTCCATCAAGAGTAACAATTTCCTCGGACTCCTTTCCAAAATCTGCTGGTGTAGCTACTCTAATCTGACTTCCTTCAAGAAGATCAAGATCAAAGGCATGCAGAGGATGTCCATATTCAAGAAGTACATAATTTGTTACATCAACTATATTATTTATAGAACGAATTCCGGCTAATTCAAGCCTTTTTTTAAGCCAATCAGGCGATGAAGTAACCTTAACTCCTTTTACTACTCTTCCTGCATATCTATAGCAAAATGCAGGATTTAAAATTGAAATTTCAAAATTTGGTTCTTTTAATTCTTTATGAATTTTAAAAAAAGGTTTTTTAAGTTTCAATCCAAATATTGCCCTAACTTCTCTTGCAATTCCAATTATACTTAAACAATCTGCTCTATTTGGTGTTATTTCAAGATCTAAAACTAAATCATCTTGAAATTTTTCAACAGCGCCTACTTCAAGACCTGCCATTGTAAGAGAATCAGTAAGTTTCTCTAATTCTAATTCACCTTCAATATATTCTTTTAACCAGCTAAAAGGAACTTTCATTAAAATTGCCTCAAAAATCTTATATCATTCTCAAAAAATAATCTTATGTCATCTATTCCATACTTAAGCATGGTAAGTCTTTCAACACCCATTCCAAAGGCAAATCCTGTGTACTTTCCTTCAGGATATCCTGCAAATTTGAAAACATTTGGATGAACCATTCCAGCACCAAGTACTTCAAGCCATCCTGTACCTTTGCAAACTCTACATCCAGAGCCACTACAGATAATACAGCCAATATCTATTTCTGTTGAAGGCTCAGTAAAAGGGAAAAAACTTGGTCTAAATCTTACAGGAATATTTTCTCCAAAAAGTCTTCTTAAAAAATACACGAGAATGCCCTTTAAATGAGAAAAAGATACATCTTCATCAACCATTAAACCTTCAACCTGATGAAACATTGGAGTATGTGTTATATCTGAGTCGCAGCGATAAACCTTACCAGGAGAAATAAATCTAAGAGGTGGCTTTTTCTTCTCCATCACTCTTACTTGAACAGGTGAGGTATGAGTTCTTAAGACAACATCTTCACTTACATAAAAGGTATCCTGCATGTCTCTGGCAGGATGATTTTTGGGAATATTAAGGGCTTCAAAATTATAATAATCAAGCTCTACTTCAGGTCCTTCTTCAACTGTAAATCCAATTTCTCTAAAAATATCTATAATTTCTAAAAGAGTTTTATTAACAGGATGCTGTCCACCAAAATAAAAATTTTTACCTGGCAGAGTTATATCAATAAATTCTTTTTTTAAGGATTCTGATATTTCTTTTTGCTTTAATTCTTCCTCTTTATTTTTTATAAGCTCTTCTATAAATTGTTTCAGCTCATTAAGAATTTTACCCTGCGATTTTCTTTCTTCAAGAGAAAGTTTTGCTAAATTTTTGATTTTTTCTGTAATGATGCCTTTTTTACCAATATATTTTGCTTTGAGATTAAGCAGATCATTAAGAGAAGTAATCTCACTTATATCTTTAAGAAAGGATTCTTTTAAAGAGTCTTGCATTTATGCTGCTTTTATAAAGGGTTTTACCTTTTCAACTAATTCTCCGAAGGCATTTATGTCATTGAATGCAATATCAGCAAGAACTTTCCTATTAAGAGAAATGTTCGCCTTTTTAAGTCCATTAATAAATTGATTGTATGTAATTCCGAACATTCTTGTTGCAGCATTAATTCTTGTAATCCATAGAGCTCTAAAATCTCTCTTTTTGAGCCTTCTGTCTTTGTAAGAATGTTCTAAAGCCTTTTCTACTGCCTTGGCAGCTACTTTATAGGAACGATGTCTGGCACTATAATAACCTTTAGCCATCGAGAGAACTTTTTTATGGTATCTTCTTGTTTTAAATCCACCTTTTACTCTAGGCATTTATTCCTCCATCAATTTTTTACTATTTATCAAGGATGCAAAACATCCAAAAATTCTTTATAAAATTTAAACTCCTGGGGAGGGATTCGAACCCCCGACCAAGTGGTTAACAGCCACCCGCTCTGCCGGCTGAGCTACCCAGGAATTATCTTAAAAATATCAAATTTTAAATGGTTCTGTCAAATTAGCCAGATTTTTTCTTTGACTCTTCTTTTTCAGGCTTTTTATAGTCTACAAACTCAAGTATAGCCATTGGCGCACTGTCTTTGATTCTAAACCCTGTTCTAACAACTCTGACATAACCACCATTTCGACCTACAAAGCGAGGAGCAATTTCTGTAAAAAGCTTTTTTATTAAATCCTTATCTGGTAAATAACTAAGTGCAAGTCTTCTTGAATGAAGGTCTCCTCTTTTAGCAAAAGTAACAAGGCTTTCAGCAAGTTCCTTAACAGCCTTTGCTTTAGCAACAGTAGTTTCAATTCTTTCATATTTAATAAGAGAGGCTAAAAGTCCTCTTAAAAGCGCCTTCCTTTGATTTGCTGTTCTTCCAAAATGTCTTCCTGCAACTCTATGCCTCATCCAGGTTACCCCCTCTGCACCTTTTCTTTCAATTTTTCAATTAATTCAGGATCTATTCTCATCCCTAATTTCAAACCTTGTCTTGTTAAAACCTCTTTTATCTCATCCAATGACCTTTTGCCAAAATTTTTAGTTTTAAGTAATTCATTCTCTGTTTTTTGTATTAATTCAACAATTAGATTTATACCAGCACTTTTGAGGCAGTTGTATGCCCTTACAGACAATTCAAGATCTTCGATAGGTTTCAAAACATTTTCATTCAGTTTATCATAGATTAAACCTTCTTCCATATTATCTTTTGAAACAACGGTTGACTCAATTTCTTCTTTTGTAGTTTCAGTAAAAATTAAAACTTCAAAATGTTTTATTAGTAAATTCGATGCTTCAGTAATGGCTTTTTCAGGAGTAATGCTTCCATCAGTCCATAATTCTAAAACCAATCTATCATAGTCTGTGAGCTCGCCCACTCGAGTTTTTTCAACTCTAAAGTTAACTTTTTTAACAGGACTAAAAATAGCATCTACTGTAATAGCATCTACGGGTAAATCTTCATCTTTTATCATTTCAGAAGGTATATAGCCTCTTCCTCTGCGAATATATAAATACATTTCAAAGTTTACATCTTGATCTAAAGAACAAATATATTGATCCTTATTTAAAACTTCATAGGTTCCATCTGTTACAATATCCTTGGCATATACATCAGCTGGACCTTTTATTTTAATTAATGCTACCTTTTTATCAGCATCCTCTGCAAAATATTTAAACCTGATTTTTTTTACATTCAAAACTATATCAATTACATCTTCCCTAACTCCCTGTATTGAACTTATTTCATGCAATACTCCATTTATCCTTATGGCATAAACTGCAGCACCTTCTATTGATGAAAGCAAAACTCTTCTTAGAGAATTTCCAATTGTTGTTCCATATCCTCTTTCAAGAGGCTCTATTATAAGCCTTCCATAGGTTTCAGAAAGAGTATCTCTATCAAATTCTACTTTCTTGGGCATCTGAAATACTTTATATAAATTCATTTAAATGCCTCCAATTTTTTAATATTACTTAGAATAAAACTCAACAATTAACTGCTCATGAACTGGTAATTGCATTTCTTCTCTTTCTGGAACTCTTACAAATTTACCTTTCATTTCCTCTATATTAACTTCTGTCCATACTGGAAAACCTCTTTGTTCTGCTAAGGCAAGATTTTCTTTAATTAATTCATGATTTTTAGCAGAATCCTTAACTTCAACAACATCACCCGGTCTAAGTAAGTATGATGGAACATCAACTTTTTTACCATTTACAAGGAAAAATCCGTGTCTCACTAATTGCCTTGCCTGTCTACGGTTGATAGCAAATCCCATTCTGTAAACTACATTGTCAAGCCTTCTTTCAAGAAGTTTAAGGAGATTTTCACCTGTTACACCTTTCATTTTTGTGGCTTTTTCAAAATAATTTTTAAACTGTTTTTCCATTATTCCATATATTCTCTTAACTTTCTGTTTTTCTCTTAGTTGCAATCCGTAATCAGAAAGCTTTGCTCTATTGTGACCATGTTGTCCAGGTGGATATTTTCTCCTTTCAAAGGCACATTTCTCAGTATAACATCTTGTTCCCTTTATGAATAATTTCATCCCCTCTCTTCTACAAAGTCTACAAAGTGAACCTGTATATCTTGCCATTTAAACCCTCCTTCTCTTTGGAGGTCTACACCCGTTATGTGGAACAGGTGTTACATCCTTAATCAAATTTATTTCTAATCCTGCTGCCTGCAATGCTCTTATAGCCGTTTCTCTTCCTGAGCCAGGTCCTTTTACAAATACATCTATCTGTTTCATACCCATTTCAGCCGCTCTTTTTGCAACTGTTTCTGCAGCTATTTGTGCCGCATAGGGAGTTCCCTTTCTTGAACCTTTGAAACCGCAGCTACCTGCTGAAGCCCAAGCAATAACATTTCCATTCGGATCTGTTATTGTTATAATTGTGTTATTAAAGCTTGTCTGCACATGAGCTATACCATGGGGAACATGTTTTTTTACTTTTTTTATACCTTTTCTTTTCTGTGCCATTAATTCTGTATAACCTCCTTAATTATTTTTTCTTTATCAATTTTCTTCTTGGTCCTTTGCGAGTCCTTGCATTTGTTTTTGTTCTCTGACCTCTTACTGGTAAATTTGCCTGGTGCCTTAATCCTCTGTAACAACCAATATCTGTTAATCTTTTTATACTCATTGAAATTTCTTTTCTTAATTCACCTTCAACCTTGTAATTTTTCTCTATCTCATTTCTAATTTTTACTATTTCTTCATCTGTAAGATCTTTTACTCTTTTGTCAGGATTTACTCCAGTATCTCTTAAAATTTTTTGAGATAGGCTTCTTCCAATACCAAAAATTCTTGTTAATCCTATCTCTACCCTCTCATTTTTAGGGATATCTACACCTGCTATTCTTGCCATATTAATCTCCTTCCTTAACCCTGTCTCTGTTTATGCTTAGGATTTTCACAAATAATTCTTACCACACCTTTTCTTTTTATAATTTTACATTTTGAACAAACTCTTTTAACTGATGCTCTTACTTTCAAATTACACCTCCTATTTAAATCTGTAAATTATTCTACCCTTTGTAAGATCATAGGGAGACATCTCAACAAGAACCTTATCTCCAGGCAAAATTTTTATAAAATGCATTCTCATTTTACCAGAAACATATGCAAGAATTACGTGACCATTGTCAAGTCTTACCCTAAACATTGCATTAGGTAAGGCTTCTTCTATGGTTCCTTGCATTTCTATGTGGTCTTCTTTCGGCATCTTAACTTGTTAATATATCTATTATTTCATATTTTAGTCAAGATTTCTGGCTCATCTTCAGTAATTGCAATAGTATGTTCATAGTGAGCAGACAGAGATCCATCCTTTGTTACTGCAGTCCATCCATCAGGAAGAATAACAACTTCATAGCTGCCTGCATTTACCATTGGTTCTATAGCTAATGTCATACCTCTTTTCAATTTAGGACCTGTTCCTTCTTTTCCAAAATTAGGAATTTGAGGTTCTTCATGTAAGGAACGTCCTATACCGTGTCCCACAAAAGCTCTCACAACTGAAAATCCCTTTGTTTCAACATGTCTCTGAATTGCATAGGAAATATCACCAACTCTTCTACCAGGTTTAGCTTTTTTTATTCCCTCGTATAATGCTTCTTCTGTTACTTTCATTAATTTTTTTGCCTCTTCTGAAATTTTGCCTACTGGATATGTATATGCTGCATCTCCATAAAATCCATCAAAAATTACACCAACATCTACACTGACAATATCACCTTCTTTAATAAAAAACTTATCAGAAGGAATTCCATGAACAACTTGTGAATTCACAGAAATACAAGCACTTGCAGGATATCCTTTGTATCCTTTAAATGCAGGGACTCCACCCATTTTTTCTATAAGATTTTCAATGAACAACTCTATATTTTTTGTTGATAATCCTTCTTTTATATAAAACTTTAGTTCTTCAAGTACTTTTGCTACAATTTGGCAGGATTTTCTTATCTTATTAATTTCCTCCAAATTTTTTATAATTATCACTAATTATTAATCCTTCCTGCCTTTAATTCTAATTTTTTTGAAGAATCCATCATAAGATCTACTTATCATATGGGTTTCTATCTGTGAAACTGTATCAAGGGCAACACCAACAGCAATCAATAATGATGTTCCACCAAAGTAAAAAGGAACTTTAAATTCTGCAATTAATATCTCTGGCAATACACAGACTGCGCTTAAATATAATGCGCCAATAAAAGTTAACCTTGATAAAACCCTATATATATATTCAGAGGTCTTCTGCCCAGGTCTTACTCCTGTGATAAAGCCTCCATTTTTTTGTAAATTTTCTGCTATTTCCACAGGATTATAAATTACTGCTGTGTAGAAATATGTAAAAAAGATTATTAATCCAACATAAAGAAAAATATACAATAGACCACCAGGAGCAAGTTGTTTTGATAATTCCTGTACCCAAGGTATAGCTATGAATCCAGCAATAGTTGCAGGGAACATCAAAACTGAAGAGGCAAATATTGGTGGAATAACACCTGCAGAATTGATTTTTAGTGGTAAATATGTAGTATAACCACCATACATTTTTCTACCCACTACTCTCTTTGCATACTGAATGGGAATTCTTCGCTGGGCTCTTTCGATAAATATTATACCAGCTACAACAGCAACCATTACTACTAAGAGAATTAAAACGAAAAAGATTGATAATTCACCAGTTCTTACTAAATTGTAAGTATAAAATATAGCATTTGGAAATCTTGCAACTATTCCTGCAAAGATTATTAGAGAAATTCCGTTGCCTATACCTCTTTCAGTTATCTGTTCGCCTAACCACATAAGAAATGCAGTGCCTGCAGTAAGAGTAATCATAGTAACTATTCGAAAAGACCATCCAGGTTCTTGAATAAATTGTCCACCACCCATGCTTTCAAGTCCTATTGCTATACCAAATCCTTGAATTGCAGCAATTACAATTGTGGCATAACGGGTATATCTCATTATCTTTTTTCTGCCTTCTTCGCCTTCTTTTGCAATTTTAGCTAAAGAGGGGATAACAACAGTTAAAAGTTGAAAAATAATAGATGCGCTTATATAAGGCATTACTCCGAGAGCAAATATAGTAACTTTTGACAAAGCACCACCAGTAAAGATATCAAAAAATCCCATTACAGCTCCGCCACGTTCCATAAGAAATTTACTTAGTGCTTCACCATCAATGCCAGGTGTAGGGATATGAGCACCTATTCTGAATACAGTAAGCATAGCAAGAGTAAATAATACTCTTGCTCTTAGTTCTGGTATTTTGAAAATATTTCTTAGGGCAGATACAAGTCCCACTATAAGACCTCTACCTTACCACCCTTTGATTCGATTTTTTGGCGGGCTGATTTGCTGATAGCATGGATCTTTATATTAATTGATTTTTTTATATCTCCATTACCAAGAATTTTTACCCCATCTTTTATCTTTTTTATAATACCTTTTTCCAATAAAATCTCGGGAGTAATCACATCTACATCTTCTATTATTTTATTTAAATCTTCAAGATTTACAATTGAGTACTCCTTTTTAAATGGTGCATTAGTAAATCCTCTTTTAGGAACTCTTCTTTGCAGAGGCATCTGCCCACCTTCGAATCCTGGACCCTTTGCTCCTCCTGAACGAGCCTTTTGTCCTTTATGTCCCTTTGTAGAAGTTCTTCCGTGACCTGAACCAAGTCCTCTTCCTATTCTTTTTGGTTTTCTTTTGCTTCCCTCTGCTGGTTTTAATTCATGTATTTTCATGAAGCCTTTTCCTCCTCCTGTTGAATTTGATTTTCTTCAGTTTGTTCAATTTCTGATGCCTTTGTTCTTAATTTTATAACTAAAGAAGGATCTTTTAAGCTACGAAGGGCACCAATTGTTGCACTTACTGAGTTAAAAGGATTATGACTACCAAGAACTTTTGCAACCACATCTTGAACGCCAGCAACCTCAAAAACTGCTCTTGCAGGTCCTCCTGCGATAATACCTGTTCCTTTAGGAGCTGGATTAATTACTATTTTAGTAGCACCATATTTAAATTCAACTCTATGGGGAATTGTGGTTTCATGAAGTGGAAAACTTATTAAATTCTTTTTGCTTTATCAATTGCTTTTCTTATAGCATCGGGTACCTCTGCAGCCTTTCCTTTTCCAAAACCAACTACTCCAGATTCATTGCCTACCACAACCAAGGCACACAGGGGATTCTTCTTCCACCCTTGACAACCTTAGCTACTCTATTTATAAATACTACCTTGTCTTTTAAATTGAGCTCATCTGGATTGATCCTTTCTCCTTTCATTACTCCTCCCTAAAATTGAAGACCTTTTTCTCTTGCAGCATCTGCAAGAGCTTTGATGCATCCATGATATTTATATCCTGCCCTGTCAAATACAATCTTTGTAATTCCTGCCTTCAATGCTCTTTCTGCTATTAATTCTCCCACCTTTTTTGCAAATTCTTTATTACTTTTGTTTCCAGGAAGTTCTCTGAATTCCTTATCTAAGGTGGAAGCAGAAACAAGAGTATGACCCTTTGTGTCATCTATTATTTGAGTATATATATGATTAAGGCTTTTATAAACACATAACCTTGGTCTTTCTGGTGTACCGTAAACTTTTTTTCTTATTCTTAGATGTCTTCTTTTTTTAATTCTCTTTTGTCTCGCAAAGCCTTCCTCCTTATTTCTTTCCAGTCTTACCGGGTTTAAGTTTTAAAACTTCTTCAGCAAACCTTATACCTTTACCCTTATAAGCATCTGGAGGCCTAATTGCTCTTATATTTGCAGATACCTGTCCTAAAAGTTGTTTATCAATTCCCTGTAAAGTTATTGTCGTCTGCTTGTCATCAACTGTAGCTTTGATTCCTTCTGGTAATTTAAACTCAACTGGATGGGAATAGCCAACATTTAATATTATTTTATCTCCACTTACTTGAGCTCTGTATCCAACACCATAAATCTGTAAAACTCTTGTAAATCCCTGTGAAACACCTGTAATCATATTTGCAATTAAACTTCTTGCAAGCCCATGCAATGCTCTTTGTTTATTATCATCACTTCTTCTTGTAACTATAAGAGTTTTGTTTTCAATATTTACCCCTATACCATCTGGAAGGGTATAAGTTAATTGACCCTTTTGCCCCTTTACAAATATTTGATTATTGTCTAATTTTACTTCAACACCATCAGGAATTTGAATTGGCTTTCTACCTATTCTTGACATTCTTTCACCTCTTACCATACATAACATATAACTTCTCCGCCAACGCCTTTTTGGCGGCATTCTTTATCGGTCATAACTCCATGGGAAGTGGTAAGAATTGCTATACCAAGACCTCCCATTACATGTGGAATTTCATCTTTGCTAACATAAACTCTTCTACCAGGTTTACTTATTCTTTTCAAATTAGTAATAAAAGAATCACCTTCTTGAGTATATTTTAAATTTATTCTCAATATTCCCTGTCTTTTATCTTTGATTATTTTATAAGACTTTATAAAACCTTCTTCTTTAAGTATCTTAGCAATTTCGATTTTTAACCTTGAAGCAGGTATATCAACTTTATCTGCTTTTACAGATATGGCATTTCTAATTCGAGTTAGCATATCTGAAATAACATCTGTCATCATACTGTCACCCCTTACCAGCTTGACTTTACAACTCCGGGAATTTTCCCAGAGTTAGCTAAAAATCTAAAACATATTCTACAGAGACCAAACTGCCTTAGATATCCTCTTGGCCTTCCGCATACTTTACAACGATTTCTAACGCGAACCTTAAATTTTGGTGGATATTTTGACCTTTCTATTTTACTTTTTCTTGCCACAATCCCTCCTTATTTTCTATATGGCATTCCAAATGCTTTCAATAATTCTCTTGCTTCTTCATCTGTCTTAGCAGTTGTACATATAGTGATATCTAATCCATGAATCATCTCAACTTTATCATAGTCAATCTCTGGGAATATGAACTGTTCTTTTATTCCAAAAGAATAATTGCCTCTGCCATCAAAAGACTTAGGGGAAATACCTCTAAAATCTCTAATTCTTGGCAAAGCAACAGATATCAATCTATCAAGAAATTCATACATTCTGTCTCGCCTTAAAGTAACCTTGCAACCTATAGGCATACCTTTTTTTAATTTAAATGCAGCAATAGGCTTCTTAGCTTTAGTAATAAGAGGTTTTTGTCCTGTTATTTGTGCAAGTTCTCTTTCTGCAGCATCAAGTAACTTTATATTTTGAATTGCCTCTCCAAGTGTAACATGAACAATTATCTTTTCAAGTTTTGGTACTTCCATAATATTTTTATAGTTAAATTTTTTCATTAGTAAAGGCACTATCTCTTTATAATATTTTTCTTTTAAACGAGGAATATACTTTTCTTTTGTTTCCGCACTCATTAATCAATAACCTCCTTGCACTTCTTGCAAACTCTTACTTTTTTGCCATCTTCAAGTATATTTGCACCAATTCTCGTTGGTTTATCGCATTTTGGACAAATCAACATAACTTTGCATCTTAGAATCGGTCCTTCTTTCTCAATAATTCCACCCTGTGGATACTTTCTTGTAGGCTTTTGATGTTTTTTTATTATGTTGACACCTTCTACAATAATTTTATCCTTTTTTGTTAAAACTGCAATAACTCTACCCTTTTTGTCTCTGTCTTTGCCAGATAAAACAATAACATTATCACCTTTTTTAATACTTAAGCTCACCGCTATCCTCCATCTTATATGACTTCAGGGGCAAGGGATACAATTTTTGTAAACTCTTTCCATCTTAATTCCCTTGCAACCGGACCAAAAATTCTTGTCCCAATTGGTTCAAGTTGATTATTAACTATTACAACAGCATTCTGATCAAATCTTATATATGAACCATCAGCTCTTCTTACACTTCTTTTAAGTCTTACTATTACAGCCTTTGCTACAGACCCTTTTTTTATATTGCTGTCAGGTAATGCTTCCTTCACGCTAACAATTATGACGTCTCCTAAGGAGGCATATTTTCTATTAGAGCCTCCTAAGACTCTGATACACTGAACCTTTTTAGCACCAGAATTATCGGCAACCTCAAGAATACTCCTTGGCTGTATCATTTTTCCTCACCCTCCTTAAGAATTCTCAAAACTTTCCATCTTTTAGTTTTACTAATGGGCCTGCTTTCAATAATTTCTACTATGTCTCCAATTTGACATTTATTGTCTTCATCATGGGCTTTATATTTTTTCCTTTTTTTGATTGTTTTTTTATAGTAGGGATCTTGAAAAACTCTCTCGACTGAAACAACAACAGTTTTATCCATTTTATCACTTATAACAGTACCTTTTAAAATCTTCTTTGGCATTTCCTAACTCCTTATACCTGTTTCTTTATCTTCTCTCAGGATTTAACCTGAGAATTTTTCATTTTTTCAGTTATTATGGTCAATATCCTTGCGATATCTTTCTTAACTGCCTTGATTCTCTTAACATTCTGCAATTCACCCTTAGCTAATTGAAATCTCAAATTAAAAAATTCTCTTCTTAAATCTCTTTCTTTCTTTTTCAATTCATCTATGGAAAAATTTCTTAATTCTTTTGCCTTCATACAAAACTCTCCTGCCTCTTTACAAATTTTGTTTTTATAGGAAGCTTATGAGAGGCCAATTCAAAGGCTTCTTTTGCTATTTCTTCTGATACTCCTGAGATTTCAAACATAATTCTTCCTGGTTTAACTACTGCAACCCAAAACTCTGGATTACCTTTTCCTTTTCCCATTCTTGTTTCAGCAGGCTTTCTTGTTATTGGTTTGTCTGGAAATATTCTAATCCAAAGCTTACATCCCTTTTTAGCATGTCTCATAATAGCTACTCTTGCAGCCTCTATTTGCCTTGAAGTTATCCATGCTGGCTCTAAAGCCTTTAAACCAAATTCACCAAAGGATACATAACTACCTCTATAGGCTATACCTTTCATTCTACCTTTTTGCATCTTACGGAATTTAACTTTTTTTGGCGCTAACATATCTTTTCCCTCACCATATTTTTAATAGTTGTAATTTACATATTGTCCAGTTTGAACTTCACCCTTAAATATCCAAACCTTAACACCAATAACACCATAAGTTGTTCTTGCTTCTGCAAACCCGTAATCTATATCTGCTCTAAAAGTACTTAATGGAACTCTTCCTTCTCTGTACCATTCAGTTCTCGCAATTTCAGCACCTGCTAATCTTCCAGCACAAGAAACTCTTATACCTTTTGCTCCAAAACGTAAAGCAGAAGAAACAGCTCTTTTCATAGCTCTACGATAGGCAACTCTTTTTTCTATCTGAAGAGCTATATTCTCTGCTACAAGCTGTGCATCCAGTTCTGGTCTTCTTACTTCCTTTATCTCAATATTTACTTGTTTGCCTGTTTTTTCTTCAATTTCTTTCTTTAATTTTTCTACTTCTGCACCCTTTTTACCTATAATAATACCGGGACGTGCTGAGAATACTATTATCTTAATTTTTTCTCCTACCCTTTCAATCTCAATCCTTGAAATTCCAGCGTGAAACAATTTCTCTTTTAACATCTTTCTAAGATTGAGATCTTCAATTAGACGATCAGAATACCCTTTTTTAGTAAACCATCTGCTTTCCCATGTTCTAATGATGCCCAATCTGTTACCTATGGGATTTGTTTTTTGACCCAACTGAACACCTCCGGTTTAATTTTCCTCTGTATCAACATATATTGTTATATGGGAAGTTTTTTTCTTTATAATATTAGCTCTTCCCATAGCTCTTTCTTCTATTCTTTTCATCATCGGACCCTGATCAACAAAAGCTTTGACTATTTTTAGGTTATCAATGTCTAATCTCGGATTTTTTTGTTCAGCATTTGCTAAGGCTGAACGTAAAACTTTTTCTATGATACGAGCACCTCTGTGAGGCATATATTTAAGAATTAACAATGCTTCTGCAGCTTTTTTGCCTCTGATTACATTTATAACTTTCCTTGCTTTAGTTGGAGTTATACGAGCATATTTTAATATTGCCCTTGCTTGCATATTCTATTTCCCCTTAGCCTTTTTCTTTTCTTCGGAGCCTGCATGCCCCTTAAATGTTCTTGTGGGAGCAAACTCTCCAAGTTTATGTCCTATCATATTTTCTGTTATATATACTGGTATAAACTTTCTTCCGTTGTGTACTGCAAAGGTTAATCCAATAAATTCAGGCACAATTGTAGATCTTCTTGACCATGTCTTTATAGGTTTTTTATCTCCTGTTTCTAATGCCTTCTTAACCTTTTCCATAAGTTTTTCATCAACAAAGGGACCCTTTTTTAATGACCTTGCCACTGTTCTACCCCCTTACTTTCTGCGCTTTACAATAAATTTATCTGTTTTCTTATTTTTCCTTGTCTTTACACCTTCTGGCTTACCCCAAGGAGAGCATGCAGGCCTTCCACCAGAGGATTTACCTTCTCCACCACCTAATGGATGATCTATCGGATTCATTGCTACGCCTCTGACTGAGGGTCTTCTTCCCATATGCCTCATTCTTCCAGCTTTTCCAATAACTACATTCTCATGGTCAAGATTGCTAACCTGTCCTATTGTGGCAAAACAATTTACATTGATTAATCTTACTTCTCCTGAAGGAAGTTTAACATGAGCATATCTTCCTTCCTTAGCCATAAGCTGTGCTGCTGTACCGGCACCTCTTACAAGCTTTCCTCCTCCTCCAGGATAAAGTTCTATGTTATGAATCATTGTTCCAAGAGGAATTTCCTTCAAAGGCAATGCATTCCCTACCTTAACATCAGCTCCGGATCCACTCATTAAGGTGTCTCCAACCTGAAGCTTATCAGGAGCCAGTATATATCTGTATTCTCCATCAAGATATTTTAACAAAGCTATTCTTGCTGTTCTATTAGGATCGTATTCAATACTTACAACTTTTGCAGGAATCCCAATTTTATCTCTTTTAAAATCAATAATTCTGTAAAGTTTTCTATTTCCTCCACCCTTTAACCATGAAGTCACTCTACCAAGATTATTTCTACCCTTACGCTTTTTTATACAAACTGTAAGAGGTTTGTAGGGTTCTTCCCTTGTAATTTCACTAAAATCAGGATATGTTACAAATCTTCTACCTGCTGATGTTGGTTTACACCTTTTTATTCCCATTTAGACACCCTCTATTAGATCTAATTTTTCCCCTGGTTTCAGGGTAATTATTGCTTTTTTAACTTTTGGTGTTTTTCTAAAATGAAGCCCCACTCTTTTAATCTTTGGCTTTATATTTATAATTGCTACATCATCAACCTTAACCTTAAAACATTCTTCAAAGGCTTTTTTGATTTGTACTTTATTAGCCTTTGGATGAACCTCAACCACTATCTTGTTTTCCTTTTCTTTCAGACTCATTGCCTTTTCAGTAAAAAGTGGTCTTTTTATTATTTCAAAAATATCCATCAGGAGTTTACCCCCTTAACAGTTAAAAATTTATCAAGTCCTGAAACAGTAAAAACTATTTCATCAAATAAAGATACATGATAGGCATTTAAATCTTCTGCTCTAATGACTCCCACATAAGGAATGTTTCTTGCAGAAAGTAAGATATTTTCGTCTTTTACAGGTAAAACAAAAAGAACCGACTTATCATTGAGTTGCAAATTTTTCAAAATATTAACCATATCCTTTGTTTTTGGTCTTACAAGTTCTAAATTATCAAGAAGTATTATCTCATTATCTCTATATTTCATAGTAAGAGCTTTAAAAAGAGCGGTATCCTTCATCTGCTTTGGAAGCTTTATATAATAATCTCTTGGCTGAGGGCCAAACACAATCCCACCCTTTCTCCAAAGAGGAGAGCGAATGCTACCATGCCTTGCTCTTCCTGTATGCTTTTGTCTCCATGGCTTTCTTCCACCACCTGAAACCATAGCTCTTGTTTTTGTAGCATGCGTTCCCTGTCTTTGATTTGCCATATAGGCAACAACCGCTGAATGTACAACAGATTCGTCTGCTTGATTATTAAAAACAATTTCAGGTAATTGTCTTCTACCAACGATATTATTATTTATATCTCTTATCTCTATATCTATCATCCCTCTACCTTCCATATTTCTAATATTCCGTTTTCACCTCCCGGAACAGCACCTTTTATTAAAAGTAAATTCTGTTCCGGTATAACATCAACAATAGTAAGATTTTTTACAGTAACCCTCTCATTCCCCATATGTCCAGCCATTCCCTTGCCTTTCCATACTCTTGATGGAAAAGAGCTTGCACCAATTGAACCAGGAGCTCTGTTAAACATAGAACCATGAGAATCTGGTCCACCTGCAAAATTATGTCTTTTCATAACACCCTGAAATCCTTTACCCTTTGAAATCCCAGATACATTAACAACTTCGCCCTTTGAGAATATTTCAACAGTAACCTTATCACCCACATTAAATCCTGTCATTTTAAATTCTCTAAGGATTCTGCAAGGCGGTATACCTGCTTTTTTAAAAATTCCGAGCACCGGTTTTGTTATATTTTTTTCCTTTTTAACCTCTTGAAAACCCAACTGAACAGCCTCATATCCATCTTTTTCTTTTGTTCGTACTTGTACAACCCAACATGGTCCTGCTTCAACTACTGTTACAGGAACGATTTTTCCATCTTCTGCAAAAATTTGTGTCATTCCAACTTTTCTACCTAAAATTCCTTTCATAGCTTTATCTCCACATCAACCCCTGCAGCAAGCTCTAACTTAGATAGAGCCTCTACTGTTTCGGGGGTGGGATCATGAATATCAATTAATCTTTTATGAATTCTTATTTCAAATTGTTCTCTTGACTTTTTATCCTGATTAGTTGACCTCAAAACTGTATACCTACTTATTTTTGTAGGCAAAGGAACAGGACCTGAAATCCTTGCTCCTGTTCTCTTAACTGTATCTACAATCTCTTTTACAGACTGATCGAGAACTCTGTTATCGTAAGCTTTTAATTTTATTCTTATTTTTTGGTCC
>NZ_MAVV01000025.1 GCF_001707915.1 Thermodesulfovibrio sp. N1
CTATCATAAAAAATTAAATCTTGAAAGAATTTCCCTTGCAATTAAAAATAAAATAGACTTTTATAGTAAATTTATCAAAATAATCTCTTCGTCAGAGGATTTGAAAAATAATATTAAAAAAGACAAAGAAGAATTAGATAAATATCTCTCCTCTCTCAATCAATCACTTGATACAGCTTTAATATTTTTTGTTGATAAGACTGGAAAAGTAATAGCCTGCTCTGCTGAATATAGAAAAATCATGATTAACAGGGATGTAAGTTTTAGAAAGTATTTTAAAGAAGCTATTAAAGGAAATTTATCAGTTTTTATAGCAAGAGGTGTTTATACAGGAAGGGATGATATAAGAATTGCTTATCCTGTTTATGATAAAGAAGGTGTTATCGGAATCCTTGTTTTTCAGTTTTACATAAGTGAGGATATCAAAAAACATATAAAAATGGAAAATGCCATTGTAATGCACTCTTCAGGAGGCATTTTAATTGGTAAAGATGAACTAAGAAACAGATTGATTTTTAATCCGCCAGAAGAAGAACTTAAAAAAGTTTATGAAGAAAAAATATTTGGAAATGACACACTTTTACCTTCAGGTTTTAAACAGATTGATAATGATGTTTTTGAAGATTATAATGGCAAAAAATGGCAGATTATAAAACATGAATTTATAAAAGATTGGTCTCTTGCAGGTTTATTAAATCTTTCTAAATATGATGCATACAAAGCCATTTCTTTTATTTTTTTATTAATCCTTACCCTTATCTCCAATTCCTTTGCAATAAAAAATTTTGAGAGATTGAGAACTGTATTCCTTAACCTTGCTGAAGAGGCTGAAGAAAAAAGAATTGCCTTTGATTCAATAGACAGTGGAATAATCTATACAGATGCGAAGGGCAAAATAAAATACATGAATAAAGAAGCAATGAAAATTCTTCAAGTATCTGAAGAATCACTTGGAAGAGATTTAAAAGAAATATTAAGTCTTAAAGAACATGATAATCCAGAATACAAAATATTAAAAATAGGAGAAGAACAAATTCCTGTAATTTATACAGAAAATCCAATATTAATAAAAGATTTTAAATTTGGCGCAATTATAACAATTAAAGATGCTACAGAAATAATTAAAAAGGAAGAGATTGAAAAGAGAATTGAAAGAGTAGAGGTTATTTCAAAAATTTCAGCTGGAATAGTCCACGATTTAAACAATTATTTGATGGTATTAATGGGGAATCTTTCTTTGCTTAATGAAATTGAAAAAGATGAAAAACATCGTAAATTAATTCAAAATATTCTTGAGGCAACAAAATTAATGAGAAATACAATTGAAGAGTTAAGAGATCTAAGCCCTGATTTTGTATCCAAAAAAGAACCTGTAAATCTTGTTGAGATAGCAAAAAAATCCCTTGAATTTCTTCTTAATGGAACAAAGATAGTTTATGAATTAGATGTCGAGAAGCCTCTTTCAAATATTTACGCAGACAGAGGTCAGGTATATAGAATTTTTCAAAATATCATAGTTAATGCTAAACAGGCAATGGGACAGGAAGGAAAAATTATTGTAACAATGAAAAATATTTTTAATAATGGTGAAATTCCAGGCTTATCTAAAGGAAAATTTATTTTCGTTAGCATTTCAGATACAGGAGGAGGAATACCTGACGAATACATAGATAAAATATTTGACCCCTTCTTTACAATGAAAAAGGAAGGTAAGGGATTAGGATTAAGCATTGTAAGAAGCATAATTGAAAAGATGGATGGTAAAATTGAAGTTGAAAGTAAAATTGGTATAGGAACAACCTTTAAGATATATTTATCCGCTTTAGAGTAAAGATAATTTTTTACGTATTTCCCTTAATTCTTCTATTGTATAGGGCTTATTTAAAATTCCTTTAAACCCCAATTTTTCGTACTCCTTTATTGTAGTATCATCAGAATAGCCACTTGAAATTATTGCTTTTATGTTAGGGTCAATTTCTTTAAGTTTTTCAAAAACTTTACTGCCAGGGATTTCAGGTAATACTAAGTCGACAAAAACAACATCAAAGGGATTATTTAACTCAATGGCAGATTTAAATTGTTCTTTAGCCTTATATCCATCTTCAGCAACAACTACATCAAAACCTAAAAATTCAAGCATTGCTTTTAAAGTTTCACCGACAAGTCCATTGTCTTCTATAACAAGTGCTTTTTTAGACATATGAAATTATAACATAAACTAATTTAATTCATATCCCATAATTTGCCTATAAGAAAAATTTAAATTTTTGTGGATAAACTCATTCTGAGGGACACAACGCAGGATCTCCAAAAAGTCTTGAAACTTTTTGACAAAATTAAATATCATCCTTTAGCCCCTTTGAAACCCAAAAAGGTATTTTCCTCTTTAGGAGTTTGAGGGGCAAGCCCCTCAAAGTTTAGAACTGTCAAAAAGTCTCTTATGAGCGAAAGACAGCCTTTTCTCTATCGGCAATTTCAGGTTTAAGTAAAATATTGAGATTTTCTTTCTTTTTCTGTTATTTTTATTGAAATAAAAGTATTGGAGGTAGGGATGAAAACAAAAAAATCCCAGAAACTTTATAAAAAAGCATTGACACTTATGCCTGGAGGAGTAAACAGCCCTGTCAGAGCCTTTAAAGCTGTTGGGGGCGAACCTTTATTCATATCAAAAGCAAAGGGTTCAAAAATTTACGATGTCGATGGAAATGAATATATTGATTATGTTCTTTCATGGGGTCCGATTATTTTGGGACATGCTTATCCAAAAATTGTAAAAGCTCTGAGGAAAGCTATTGAAAAAGGAACAAGCTATGGAGCTCCAACACCTCTTGAAATAGAGCTTGCAGAATTAATAAAAAAGGCATTCCCATCAATTGAAAAAGTAAGAATGGTTAACTCAGGTACAGAAGCAACTATGTCTGCTATAAGAGTTGCAAGAGGTTTTACAAAAAGAAACAAAGTAATAAAATTTGAAGGATGTTATCATGGTCATGTTGACGGACTCTTAGTTTCAGCAGGTTCAGGAGGTGTAACCTTTGGAATTCCAGATAGTCTTGGTGTTCCAGTTTCTTATACACAGGAAACCATTGTACTTCCCTTTAATGATACAGAAGCATTAAAGACAACTTTAAAAGAGCACTGGAAAGAAATTGCCTGTGTAATTATTGAACCTGTTGTTGGAAATATGGGATGTATTTTACCAAAGGAAGAATTTTTAAGGGTATTAAGAGAAGAAACTGAAAAATATGGAATTATTCTAATTTTTGATGAAGTTATGACAGGATTTAGGGTTTCCTTTGGTGGCGCACAAGCTTATTATGGGATAAAACCAGATTTAACATGCCTTGGTAAGGTTATAGGAGGAGGACTTCCTGTTGGTGCCTACGGAGGCAGGAAGGAAATAATGAGTTTTGTTGCACCTGAAGGAGGAGTTTATCAGGCAGGAACTCTTTCAGGAAATCCTCTTGCAATGACAGCAGGAATCGAGACATTAAAAGTTCTTTCAAAGCCTTCTACATATAAAAAACTTGAAAAAACTATGCAAAACCTTGAGGAGGGATTAAAAGAAGTAACTAAAAAGACAGATATAAAGGTGAAATTTTATAGAGCTGGCACAATGTTTTGCACTTACTTTACAGAAACTGAAGTTGTTGATGCTAAAACAGCAAAAACCTCTGATACTGAAAAGTTTAAAAAATTTTTCAGGGGAATGCTTGAAAGAGGAATCTATATTGCACCATCTCAGTTTGAAGCAGGATTTATTTCCCTTTCTCATACAGACAAAGACATCGAAAAAACAATCAAATCTGCCTATGAGGTTTTTAAAGGGCTATGATTTTTCCCAACTCTGAAGATTTAGAAAGAGCTGAAACTTATAGACTTTTTGCCTATCTTTTTATGGAGATTCCGCAAATTGAGTATATTGAGGAATTTGAAAATTTCGCAGGAATTAGCATTAATGATAATTACGAAGAAATTTGTGATGATTTCATAACTCTGTTTATTGATGGAGAAGTTCCAAATTATGAAGGATATTATCTGGCAGAAGTTTATAAAAATATTCCTATAAATTTTGAACTAAGAGATGTTCAACATTTTTACTGGACAGCTGGTGTAGCAATAGATGAAGAATTAGACCTTCCACCTGATCATATTTCAATGGAATTGCTCTTCATGAGCTATTTAATTGAACAAAAATTAAGGGATTTGCAAATCGATTTTTTAAGAAGACTTTGTGAATGGATTCCCTTATTCTGTGATACTTTGTATGAAAAAGCAAAAACTGATTTTTATAAAGAAGTTGCAACTTCTTTAAAAGAGTTTGTATTATCAGAGTGTGAGGGTTAATGTGAGTGAAGAGGCTCCTAAAAAATCTATTTTCAAAGTAATTCTTGAGGCATCAGCCTTAGGAATAAATTTTGTACTTTGCGTAATAATCGGTGCTATACTTGGTTATTTAATTGATAATTTTATCAATACTTTTCCAATATTTTCTCTTATTTTTTTGACAGCAGGATTTGTTGCAGGCGTAAGAGAGATTCATAAATTTGTAAGGAAGGTGAACAGGGAAGATGGACAAAGAAATAATCAAGAAAATAAATAGGCAAACATTAATTTTAGTGCCAGCATTGGCATTAGCAAGTTATCTTTTATGGCAAAATGAAATTGTTGCTTTTAATGTAATCCTCGGAGGTTTCATAAGTTGGTTAAGTTTAAGGGAGCTTGCATGGGCTGTAAAGAAGTTTTTTGGGAAACCCATGTTTCAGCTTACAGTAATAGGACTTAGTTATTTAAAGTTAGGTGCAATTTTTCTTTTTCTATGGTTTATTGCAATCAAAGGATTGTTCAACATTAAGGGAATATTGATTGGATTTATTGCAATATTAATTGTGTCAGCAAAGGAAGCTTACATTTACATAAAAAAACAAAAAGAAGAAAATGCTTAAATATTTAAAATGCTATGGAATTAACCTTTAATCCAAAACTACTGATTGAGAAAAGACTGTATTTGACTTATGCTGTCATTCCAAGCCGAAGGCTAAGAATACCACTTTGCCATTCTGAGCGAAGCGAAGAATCCCCTCCTTTACCTTACACAGCGAATAAAGAAAGATTCTTTGGGATATTGAGTCCCTCAGAATGAAAGCAAAGTGGAAAATAATTTTAAAAAAATAATAAAAGGAGAAAACAGAAATTGAGCTGGCAGTTTTATCTTCTTTTAGCCCTTGCTCTTCTTTTTATAATGGCTTTTAAACTTACTAAGGTTTTAGCAATGATTGTTATTTTATCAGTTGTAATAGTTTTTGTAGTTGCCTATTTTTCAAAAAAGGGAGGTAAAAGTGGTAAAATTAGATTTTTCTAATGTTTTAGCGGAAGAGATAGGACAAAAAGGTCTTTCTCTTTCAGAAATTGAAATCCATGCTAAAAAGGCAATATCTCTGATTTCAGAAAAGCCTTACAAGGAGCTTGATTTTATAAATTTACCCTATCAGGAACTTTCTCAAATTAAAGAACTCGGTAAAAGGGCTAAAGATTATGAATATTTTGTTCTTCTTGGTATTGGTGGAAGTGCTTTAGGACCAAGGGTTATTCTTGAATCTTTAAGTCCAATGCATAATCTCAAGAAAAAACCTAAGGTTTTCATTTATGACAATGTTGACCCTTTAACTTTTAAAAACATTATTGAAGTTGTTGATTTAAAAAGAACTCTTATAAATGTAATTTCAAAATCTGGCTCAACTTCAGAAACTTTGGCTTCCTTTCTGATTTTCTGGAGGATGATAAGAGACAGAAAACTTAATCTAAAATATCATTTTGTATTTACCACAGACCCAGAAAAAGGTAATTTAAGAAGGCTTGCTCAGGAGTATGAAATTCCATCTTTATCAATTCCCAAAAATGTTGTTGGTAGATACTCAGTTTTATCTCCTGTAGGACTTTTTCTTGCCGAAACTTTAGGAATAAAAAGTGAAGAATTACTTGAGGGTGCAAGGGAGGTTTCAGAGAAAACCTTTAATGAAAATCTAAATGAAAATCCAATGGCATGTCTTGCTTCATGCCTTTATTTGATGGATACAACTAAAGGGAGAAAAATCGTAGTTTTTCTTCCCTATTCTGATAGATTAAAAATTCTTTCTGAATGGTTTTGTCAGCTTTGGGCAGAAAGTATTGGGAAAGAAGGAAAGGGTACAACCCCTTATCCGTCCTTAGGAACCACTGATCAGCATTCACAACTTCAGATGTGGATGGAAGGACCAGAAGATAAAGTGATACTATTTGTTTCTGTTGAAAGACATAATTGTCAGGAAGAAATTCCAGAGGAGTTTCACGATATAGAAGGATTAAGATTTCTTGGTGGACATACTCTTGAGGAACTTATAAATACAGAACAGCTTGCTACAGAAATGGCTTTATGGATGAATAAAAAGCCTAATGCGAAAATAATCCTTCCTAAGATTAATCCTTACAGTATTGGTCAAATTTTTCAATTCCTTCAGGTTGTAACTGCTATGACAGGATTGCTTTACGGAATTAATCCCTTTAATCAACCAGGAGTTGAGCTTGGCAAAAGGCTTACCTATGGAGCAATGGGCAAAAGAGGATTTGAAACAGAAGGAGAAGATGTTAAAAATTATTTGAAAAAACAGAGATTTATTATTTAATGTCTTGGATTCTGTTTTCTCCATTCAGAGGGGGTCTCAATAAGTCCGTTTTCTCTCCATATCCCTTTCCTTTCCTGTCTTGCTAATCTTTGAGCTTCAACAAACAATTCAGCATATTTTACATTTGGTGGCACAGTGTAAACCATTGCATATCCATCTCTAATCATTGTGTAATTAAGCATCCTTCCCTGCCTATCCCATAAATAAGCAAGAATCCTTCCATATCTATCTTTCTTCTGAGCATCAAATTCAATCTTAACCTGCCAGTCACTTTCTTTAATTAGTTTTCTTAAATGATTTTTAGCTCTCCTTCCCCACGGTTCCTGAGCAAGTTCTGGAGCATCTATACCAATAAGGCGAACTCTTTCAGTTTTAATAAAAATTCCTAAAAAGCTATCTGTTACTATACTTACTGTATCACCATCATGAATTTCTGTAACTTTATAATAATCAGCTTCTTTTTTTGCACAGGCAGAAGCAAAAAGAAAAAATATCAAAAATAGGAAAATGCCTAAGCTTATGGATTTTTTAGTATAATAATACTGCATAGATTAATTTTAACATGAAAAACATCGTTCTCATAGGATTTATGGGCACAGGAAAAAGCTCTGTAGGGAAAATTTTAGCAAAAAAGCTTGGATTAAAATTTGTTGATGTCGATGAAATTATTGAAAAAACAACAGGGATGAAAATTTCTGAAATTTTTGCAAAATTTGGAGAACCCCGTTTTAGAGATATTGAAACAGAAGTCATAAAGTTAATAACTCAAAATAACGGACAAGTAATTTCTACAGGAGGAGGGGTTATATTAAGGGAAGAAAACTTTAATAGACTTAAAAACAAAGGAGTTATTTTTTGGCTTAAAGCATCAGAAGATGTTATATTTGAAAGAGTGAAAAATTGTAAAAACAGACCACTGCTACAGACAGAAAATCCTAAAGAAAGAATAAAAGAACTTCTTACAAAGAGAACTCCCTTTTATGAAAAAGCTGATTTTTATATTAACACAGAAGAGTTAACTCCTGAGGAAGTAGCTGAAAAAATAATTGAAAAATACAAGAGGTTAAAAAATGGAAAAACTTAGAGTTGAATTAGATGAGCGAAGCTACGAAATTCTTATTGACAGAGGCAATCTCCCTCTTATTGGTGAAAGGTTGCTTAGATTTTCAATAGGGAAGAAAATAGCAGTAATAAGTAATCCAAAGGTTTACGAGCTTTATGGTGAAAAAATAATCTCATCATTAAAAAAAGAAGGGTTTGATCCTTCACTTATTTTAATTCCTGATGGAGAAATTTACAAAGACTACTTTTGGGCTTATCACATTTTAACTCAACTTCTTGAGTTAGGACTTGACAGAAAATCCTGCCTCATTGCTTTAGGTGGAGGAGTAATTGGAGATATCACTGGTTTTGTTGCCTCTATTTATATGAGAGGAATACCTTACATTCAGATACCTACAACTTTGCTTTCTCAAGTTGACAGTTCTGTAGGTGGTAAAACCGCTGTTAATCATCCGCTTGGTAAAAATATGATTGGCAGTTTCTGGCAACCCTCATTAGTATGGATTGATGTTAATACCCTTGATACTTTACCAGAAAGAGAATTTATTTCAGGGATGGCAGAAATTATAAAATACGGAATTATATGGGATAAAGAATTTTTTGAATATCTTGAGTCAAATAGAGAAAAAATCTTAAAAAAAGACAAAGATTTGTTAATTCCTGCCATAAAAAGAGCCTGTGAAATAAAAGCAGAAGTGGTCTCTAAAGATGAAAGAGAAAGCTCTCTTAGAGCAATTCTTAATTATGGACATACAATTGGACATGCCATTGAAACTCTAACAGGTTATACTACTTATCTTCATGGAGAAGCAATATCTATAGGAATGGTTTATGAAGCAAAGTTAAGTAATATGCTTGGTTTTCTTGACAAAGAAAGCCTTGAAAGGATAAAAAATATTTTGAAAAACTTAGGATTACCTACAATTTTACCTATTAATATGGATTCAACAGCAATGGTGAAAACAATTTTGCTTGATAAAAAGAACATAGAGGGAAAGATTAGAATGGTCATTCCAGAATCAATAGGAAAAATGAAAATAAATTTTGAAATTTCAGAGGAGAATTTAAAAAGGATTCTCAATGAATGAAAAAATACTAATTGTTGAAGACGAAAAAGAAATTGCAGATTTAATGGCCTATACCCTAAAAAAAGAAAATTTTGATGTCACCGTAGCCTTAGATGGAGAGACTGCCTTGCAGAAATTAAGAGAAAAATCCTTTGATCTTGTACTTCTTGACCTTATGTTGCCTAAAATTCAGGGACTTGAAATATGCAAGATTATCCGAAATAATCCAAAAATGCAAAAAACAGGAATAATTATTGTAACTGCAAAAGGTGAAGAATATGATAGAATAACAGGTCTTGAAATGGGAGCAGATGACTACATTACAAAACCCTTTAGTCCAAGGGAGCTTCTTGCAAGAATAAAGGCAATATTAAGGAGAATTAAAAGTTCTACTACTGGACAGATTATTCATATCGGAGACATTGTTATTGATAAAGAAACCTATACCGTAACAGTAAGAGATCAACCTATAAAACTTTCTGCTACAGAATTTAAACTACTGCTATATCTATCCGAAAGACCTAATAAAATTTTTAATAGAGATCATTTGCTTGATGCTGTATGGGGACAGGAAATTTACATTGATCCCAGAACAGTTGATGTTCATATAAGAAGGCTAAGACTTAAAATTGAAAAGGACCCTGATAATCCTCAATATATAAAAACTTTAAGAGGCATTGGCTACTATATTGAGGCTTGAGATATTATGAATCTATGTATCTTATTAATTATCTTTCTTATTTTTATTATTCTTGTACTTATTTGGAGAATTAGGGAATCCTATAAAAAAGAGTCCCCTGTTGAGAAAAAGAGTCTTTTAGAAAATATTCCTAAAATTAGTTCTCCTGAAAGTTTTGAAACAATATTAAAATCAATAACAGATTGTCTTCTTATTATTGACCCCAAAGGATACATACTTCTTGCTAATCAGAGTTTTAAAGATATTTTTAAAATAGAAGAACCACCAGAAAGTAAACATTTCATAGAAATAATAAGAAATATAGATCTTATTGAACTATTACGTTCTTCTATGGAAACAAAAAAAGAAGCACAGAGGGAAATTATTATAAAAAGAGCAGGTCAAGATTTCTCTCTTATTGCCAAAGCAATGCCAATTATAGATTCCAATGGAAATATCTCTTTTTTAATCATTTTGCTACATGATATTACGCAACTTAAAAAACTTGAAAATATGAGGAGAGATTTTATTGCTAATGTGTCCCATGAACTTAAAACTCCAATTACTGCTATAAAGGGGTATACTGAAGCACTTCTTAACGGAGCACTTGATGATAGAGAAAATTTGAAAAAATTCATAGATATTATTAAAAATCAAGCAGATAGGTTAAGCGCGCTTGTAGAAGATCTTTTAACTCTCTCAAGGATTGAGTTTGGTGATATAAAAATTGAAAAAGAAAGTGTTGCTCTTGACAGTTTAGTGGATTCAGTTTTTCAGATTTTAAGAGATAAAGCAGACAAAAAAGGACTTTTTTTAGAAAAGGAAATTCCTCCTGAAACTTTCGTTCATGCTGACAAAAACAGATTTATGCAAATCATGATTAATCTTATAGACAATGCAATAAAGTTTACTGAAAAAGGTTTTGTAAAAGTAAAATTTATAAAGGAAAATGGTCAATCTATCATTTCTGTTGAAGACACAGGAATAGGCATTCCCAAAGAACATCTTCATAGAATAGGAGAAAGATTTTATAGGGTTGATAAAGCTCGTTCAAGACAACTTGGAGGAACAGGGCTTGGATTAGCAATAGTTAAGCATCTTGTTTTAGCTCACGGATGGCAGTTAAAGATTGAAAGTGAAGTTGGCGCAGGAACAAAGGTCAATATTCTTATTCCAGAGGAAATCAAAAAATAAATTTTGCTCGAAATATTCTAATTAAATAGGCCATAATGAAAAATCCAATTAAAATTGTAGAAATAGAAGCACCAAGTGGAATCCCCGAATAGAAGGAAAGAAAAATTCCTCCATAGGCTGAAATCATTGAAAATGCAATTGATATAATTAATGTACTTTTAAGGCTTCTGCAAATCTGCATAGCACTTAAGGGAGGAATTATCATAAGAGAGCCAATTAGAAGTGCTCCCATTGTTTTTATTGATATGGATATGGAAAGCGCAACTGTTATTGCAAAGAGAATTTTAAGTTGTTCAGTATTTATTCCAGAAGCATGAGCAATCTCTTCATCAATACATAGATTAATCAAATTTTTATAAAATTTTGCTAAAAAAGAAATACAAAATAATGCTCCTGCTAAAATAAGATAAACATCTCCCTTTGTTACAGTTGAAAGACTTCCAAAAAGTATGTTCATTATTGATCCTGTATTCTCTGAAAAGGTTATAAAAACAACCGAAAGAGCAACTCCTGCGTAAAGGAAAAAAGAAAGAGAACCTTCAGCAGGAAGTCTTCCCTGAGACCTAAGTTTTTCAACAGAAACAGAAACGACAATGCTTAATAGAATAAGCACAGCAAGGGAATTCATCTTGAAAAAAAGGCTCAAAGCAAGGGCTAAAAACCCCACATGGGCAAGGGTATCTGCAAAAAAGGCATATCTTCGCAAAAGTAAAAATACTCCAAATACAGGTGCTAATGGTGCAATCAAAGTTAAAACTATAAAAGCTCTTTTTATTATGTTTAATTCAAAAATATCAAACATGTCTGTGGGGAAAAACTGTATGCTCAGGATATAACATTTTCATATATTCATCCTTCAGAATTTTTTGCGGCTCTCCAAGACAGACAACTCTTTTATTTAAACATAAAATACATCTTGCTTCATGGGCAAAGGTTGCTATATCATGGGTTACTATTAAAATGGAAATATTAAAATCTCTATTTAGTATTTCAAGTATCTCTAACAAATCATCCCTTGAATTAGGGTCTATTCCAGTTGTTGGCTCATCAAGGATTAAAATTTTTGGTCTTGATACAATTGCTTTTGCAAGAAAGGCTTTCTGACGCTGTCCGCCAGAAAGTTCCCGTAATGATTTTTTTCTTAAATTAGAAATATGAAAAACATCTAATGCCCATTCAATATAATCCTTATAATCTTTTTTTATTCTCGGGATTCCGCTTTTTACAAGTTCTTCAACAGTAATAGGAAATTCATAAATTGTCTGGGATATTCTTTGTGGAAGATATCCAATAGGCTCATTTTTTAGATATTCCTCTGGCTTTTGTCCGTAAATGAATATTTCACCTTTTGTTGGTTTTATAATTCCAAGAATTAATCTTAAAAGAGTTGTTTTTCCAGCACCATTTGGGCCGATAATTCCAAGGTAACAGCCCTCTTTAGCGATAAAATTAATATTTTCAAGAATTATATTATCATTAACAGAATAAGAAAGATTTTTAATCTCAATAAGCGTTTTTTTTGTAATATTCAAAATTTTTAATTTTTCAAATTCCACTTTATTTATCACAAATTAAAGCTTTTTTTAATATTTTGAGATTTTCATACATTATTTCAAAATAATCTTTGTCAAAACCACTATGCAAAGTATTAAAGGGAAGAATTTCTACTTTTGTCTCTTCTGAAAGAACTCGAGCTATCTTTTCTCCCTCTGGCTCTGTGATTATATACTTAATAGAATTTTTCTTGATCAATTCTTTTAGTTTTTTAATCTTCTTTAATGAAGGTTCTTCATCGGGTTCATGAACAATGAAATAGGCGTTAAAATCGTATCTTGCACTTAGATAATTTAAAAATTCATGGGTAGTTATGACATCTTTTAAATTACAATTTGAAATATTTTTTCTATATGCTTCATCAAGTTCTTTAAGCTTTAATAAATATCGGGAAAAGTTTTTTTCGTAAATCTCTCTTTTATCTGGAAAGCTTTCTTTTGCTACATCTCTTATGATCTTTAAAATTTCAATGCTTAATTGAGGGTCCAGCCATACATGAGGGTCTATTTCGTTACCTGAAGAATACGTTTTAAAATTTATATGATCCTGAAGCCTTATTACTTTTACTCCCCTTTGAATAAGGTCATTTTTTATTTTGTCAATCCATCGATCAATGTCTGTATTACCCAGATATATTATCATCTTTGCAGTGTAAAGTTTTTGAATGTCTTTTAAAGAAGGTTCAAAGTAATGGGGGTCTACTCCTTGAGGAATTAATCTATTAATATTTGCCTCTGGAATAATCCATTTTGTAAATTGCTCAAGAGGATAAAGACTTGTGTAAATTGTAATGTCTGCTTTTTCTGTTTTTTTTGAACAAGATGTAGAAATTAATAAAGAGAATATAAAAATTAGAAAAAGGATAAAATTCTTCGGCACTTTGTGCCTAAGAATGTCAAAAAAGTTCATTTTTGACCTCTACATTGAAAAAATGTCCTTTAATTTATCTTTAAATCCTTTGGAAGTTTTTTTAATCTCTTCTCCAGATGCCTTTGCAAATTCTTCAAGAAGTTCCCTCTGTCGCTGATTAAGTTTCTTAGGAACGTCTATATAGACAGTTACAATCTGATCCCCCCCTTTGAGTGCTTCCTACCCGGGGAAGCCCCTTACCTTTGAGTTTAAAAACTCTTCCTGATGGTGTATGAGGAGGTATATGAATTTTTTCATTCCCATCTAATGTAGGCACTTCTATTTCACCACCAAAAACAGCTTTTACAAAGGATATAGGAACAGAACAATGAATATTGACCCCCTGTCTGGTGAAAAAATCGTGTTCTTTGACATTTATAAAAATATAAAGATCTCCTCTTGGTCCGCCAAATTCTCCAAGTTCTCCTTCTCCAGAAACTTTAAGTTTACTTCCTGTGTCAACTCCCGCAGGTATTTTTATTGTAAGTGAATGCTCTACTCGGATTTTTCCCATTCCGGAACAATCAGGACAGGGATCTTTTATTATTTTTCCTTTTCCAGAACATTTAGAACATGTTTTAGATACAGTGAAAAATCCCTGATTATATCTTATATAACCACTTCCACCACAGGAAGGACATATAATGGGGCTACTACCCTGTTTTATTCCGCTACCGGAGCATTTTTCACACTCTTGCCATCTTGGAAATTTTATATTCTTTTCTACTCCAAAAGCCGCTTCTTCAAGGGTAATTGTTAGATCATATCTTAAATCAGCACCTTTTGTTGCTCTGTTTTTTTTGAATCCGAAGCTATCAAAAAATCCTTCAAAGAGGTCTTCAAAAATATCAGTAAATGTAGTGTATGTTTCAAAGCCAAATCCATTACCTGTTGGTCCTTCTGCTGTTCCGTATCTGTCATAATTTGCTCTTTTTACTGGATCGCTCAAACAGGAGTAGGCTTCATTTATTTCTTTAAATTTTTCTTCTGCTTCTTTGTTACCAGGATTTAAATCCGGATGATACTGCCTTGCAAGTCGCCGGAATGCCCTTTTAATCTCTTCTTGAGAGGCATCCCGGCTTACTCCAAGGATACTATAGTAGTCTTTCATTTAGTATCTTTATCCTCTACTTCAGCTTCTATTACCTCTTCATCCTTTTTGCTTTGCGACTCTGCTCTGGTTCCTGATTGAGAAGCACCTGCCTTTTTATACAACTCTTCTGCTATTCTGTGAGAGGCTCTTGCAAGCTCTTCTGTGGCAGATTTTATCTCATTAATATCATTGCTTGTATCCTTTATTCTACGACATTTTTCAATTGCCTCCTGAATTCTTTTCTTCTCATCCTCGGAGATTCTATCTCCCATGTCTCTTAATGTTTTTTCAACTGTATATATCATATTGTCAGCATCATTTCTTGCCTCAGCAAGTTGTTTTTTCCGTCTGTCTTCCTCTGCATGAGCTTCAGCCTCTCTTATCATCTTTTTAATTTCTTCCTCTGTAAGACCACTTGATGCTGTTATTCTAATTGATTGTTCCTTTCCTGTTGCAAGATCCTTTGCAGAAACATGAAGAATTCCATTAGCATCTATGTCAAAGGTAACTTCTATCTGAGGTACTCCACGGGGAGCTGGAGGAATTCCGACAAGTTCAAATACTCCAAGAAGTTTGTTGTCTGCTGCCATTTCTCTTTCACCTTGATATACTTTAATTGTAACAGCGGTCTGATTATCAGCAGCAGTTGTAAATATCTGAGATTTCTTTGTTGGGATTGTTGTATTACGCTCAATAATTTTTGTAAATACACCACCGAGTGTTTCTATTCCAAGTGAAAGAGGGGTTACATCAAGAAGAAGTACTTCTTTTACTTCACCTTTAAGAATTGCTGCCTGAATAGCTGCTCCTACCGCCACTACTTCATCAGGGTTTACACCTTTGTGAGGTTCTTTCCCGAAAAATTCATGTACAACTTTTTGAACCTTAGGAGTTCTTGTTTGTCCACCAACCAGAATAACTTCATCTATCTGATTAGTTGATAAACCTGCATCTGAAAGAGCCTTTCTACAAGGCTCAAGGCTTTTCTGGATTAAATCATCAACAAGCTGTTCAAGTTTAGCCCTTGACAGTTTCATAAGAAGATGTTTTGGACCAGAGGCATCTGCTGTTATGAATGGCAGATTTATCTCTGTCTCCATTGCTGAACTGAGTTCAATTTTAGCTCTTTCAGCAGCTTCTTTAAGTCTCTGAAGAGCCATCCTGTCTTTTCTAAGGTCTATTCCTTCCTGTTTCTTAAACTCATCTATCAACCAATCCATAATTCTTATATCAAAATCATCACCGCCAAGATAGGTATCACCATTGGTTGCCTTTACCTCAATAACACCTTCTCCAATCTCAAGAATGGATATATCAAAGGTTCCTCCACCAAGGTCATAGACAGCAATTTTTTCTTCTTTCTTTTTATCAAGCCCATAAGCTAAAGCTGCAGCGGTAGGTTCATTTATTATCCTTAAAACATTTAAACCTGCGATTCTTCCAGCATCTTTTGTTGCCTGTCGCTGACTGTCATCAAAATAGGCTGGTACTGTAATTACTGCCTCTGTAACAGGTTCACCAAGATAATCCTCAGCTGCCTGTTTAAGTTTCTGAAGTATCATTGCAGAAATCTCAGGAGGAGAGTATCTCTTTCCCATTATCTCCACATGGGCATCTCCATTAGGTGCTTCTACAATTTTATAAGGAAGTCTTTTTTTAGCCTCCTGAACCTCTGGAGAATTATACTTTCTTCCCATCAATCTTTTTATAGAAAATATTGTATTTTCGGGATTTGTTATTGCCTGTCTTTTTGCAACCTGTCCTACCAATCTTTCACCTTTATCGGTAAAAGCTACAACTGATGGGGTTGTTCTCTGCCCTTCCTGATTAGGAATTACAACAGGTTCTCCACCAACAACTACTGCTACAACAGAGTTTGTTGTACCCAGGTCTATTCCTATAGCTTTGCCCATTTTTTATTCCTCCTTTTTTAGCATAGTTTCGCCCTCTGAAGAGGGTTTTGGTTTTTTTGATACTGCTACAAGAGGTTCTCTTAGAAGCTTATTTTTATAAAAATAACCTTTACGAAGTTCCTCTAATATTATATTTTCTTCTTGTTCGTCTGTTTCAACGGTGCTCACTGCATGATGAATTTCAGGATTAAAAATTTGTCCAACTGTTTCAATAGGCTTTACACCATATTTTTCAAGTATTCGCAAAAATTCCTTAAGAGTGTTTGTAACTCCTGTCTTCATGCTTTCAATCCATTTAGAACTTTCGTCACTACCAGCATGCTTAATAGCAAGCTCAAAATTATCTATAATAGGTAAAAGATCTTTAATGAGTTTTTCATTGGCATAATTGATCAATTCTTCCTTTTCTTTTTGCACCATTTTTTTATAGTTTTCAAACTCTGCATAAAGCCTTAGATATTTTTCTTTCTGTTCGGAAAGTTCCTGTTGAAGAGTTTCAGCAACATCTCTTGGTTTATCTTCTAAGGCAAAGCCTTCATAAGATAATTCTTCAGACTCCTTTGTCTCCTCTTTTTTTATCTCTTCCATTTATGTAACACCTCCTACTCTGAAAGCGTATTTGTTAATGATTTTGCAAAGGCATTAATAAGTGTTATTGCTCTTTGGTAGTTCATTCTCTTTGGTCCCACAATAGCAATAACACCAAGTGATTTATCCTTTTCTTTATAGGGTGAGGCAATTATACTAAAACTTCTAAATTCCTCTACAGGGTTTTCCTGTCCTATTATTACCTTTACCTCATCATCTTCAGATATATTTTCAAAAAGTTTAAGCAGAAGATGTCTGTCCTGAATTGTTTTTGCAATTTCTTTTAGTTTTTCTATATCCGAAAAATCAGGTAAATGCATTATATGATAAAGTCCTGATACATAAACATCCTCTATTGAAAAATACAGTGCTTCCTGACACATTCTTAAAATCTTATTAATCAGTCTGTCCCAAAAAATTTTTTCTTTTTTTATCCTTACAATCAGGTCTTCTCTAATTTCATCAATAGTTTTGCCTTGATAATTTCTATTAACAAACTCAGCAAGGCTGTTAAGTTCCTGCTGAGTTATTTCAGGATAGGTTTTTATGATTTTATGCTTAACAATACCTTTATCATTTACCACCACTGCTATTACTAAGTCATCTTTAAATTTTATGAAATCTACTCTATGAAGTGCAGTTTTTTCTGTTGCAGGCAAAACAGCTAAACCTAAATAATGTGTAGCCTGAGATAGGCTCTGGGTTGCTTCTAAAAAAAGTGAATTCATATTGTTCCTAAGTTTTCTAAGTCTTTTTGTAAGATTTTCTATGAACTTTTTAATTTCAGCTGAATGAGTGAATAATGCCTCCTGAAGTATATAATCTACATAAAATCTATATGCTCTATCTGTTGGCACTCTTCCTGCTGATGTATGCGGTTGAAAGAGAAAACCAGCATCTTCTAAATCAGACATTATATTCCTTATTGTTGCAGAACAAATATCGAATCCGTATTTCTTCATTATATAACGAGAACCAACCGGTTCAGGTTTTTCAATGTAACTTTCTACAACTGCGCAAAGTATTCTTTTTGTTCTCTCATCAATCATGGTATTTTTCACTTTAGCACTCTCCATATTAAAGTGCTAACATTTAAAGTTAGCATGAAAGCTTTAAAAAAGTCAATTTCTACCCATTACCCTAATTTTTATATTATTCTGATAATTTTTTGTCATTCTGATCAATGGTGAAAAATCTTCCTCCTTTTTTATGAGACCCTCCACTTCATTCAGGGTGAAAAAAGAGGATGAATTCCTTTGCTTCACTCAGGACAGTACCTCAGGGCATTGAACCATTCGAAATGACAGCATAAGCAAAAAAACAGCCCTTCTTAAATCGGTAATTTCTACCAATCAAGTTCTTTATTTAAAAGTTTTTTGTAAATATCTCTGGGAAGAAAACAGGCTTTGTGTAAATCCTCAGTATAAAGTTTTGTTGAAACCTTAACAGACTTTCTTATCTCACGGGGATCTAAGGATTTTGAGCCTACTGAAAAGCTCCACCAGTTTCCAGCATAGGTTGCAATAGATGCAGTGTAAAGATCAACAATAGGAAATATAAGTTTCATTGAATTTTGAACCTCATAAACAAGGTTTTTGTGAAAAATAAGTGATTCAGAAAGAGTTACAAACATTCCACTTTCCTTTAAGGCATCTCTGACGGATTTGAAAAATTCAACTGTAAAAAGACTCTTTGCAAAACCTATTATATCAGTGGAATCTACTATTATAACATCAAGAGTATTTTCCATTTCCTTTATAAATTCTGCTCCGTCCATACATCTAATCTCAACTCTTGGATCATCAATTGCTGAAGATACGGTAGGGAAAAATCTTTTTGAGATATTTATAACTTCCTCATCAATTTCTACAAAATAAAGTTTTTGCACACTATCGTGTTTAAGCACTTCTCTTACTGCTCCACCATCTCCGCCTCCAATTACTGCAACAGTTTTTGCCTCTGGATGGGCATGCATAAGAACATGGGTTAGCATCTCATGATATATAAATTCATCTCTTTCAGTCAGCTGAACTACATTATCAAGGACAAGAATTCTTCCAAAATAGGGATTTTCAAAAACCATTATTTCTTGGAATTTACTTTTTCCCTTATAAAGAACCTTTTCAACATCATAAACATATTGTATGGGTGCATAGGGATCCTTTTCAAAAAACTTAATCATGGTAATCCTCCTAAATTAAAAATGTTTTTGGTATTGAAAATCCGTTAAATTCTGATGCATAGGATACTGTATATGCTCCAGCAGAAAGAATAAGAATGAGGCTTCCTACATCTGGCTCAGGAAGCAGAACCTCTTTATCAATAACATCAAAGCTATCACAGCTTGGACCTGCAATTGTCCAATGTTTTTCTTCTCCTCTACTACCAACAATATATTGATACTTAATACCTCCTATACTTTCCATTAATCCATTAAAAACTCCAACATCTATGTAAAGCCAGTTTTCATCTCCTCTTTTAGCTTTCCCTATAATTCTTGAAACAAAAACTCCTGCATCTCCTACAACTGCTCTTCCAGGTTCTATAAAAATGTCAGTGTCAGGAAAATAATTTTGAAGTATTGAGTTAATTTTCATTTCAATTGTCTCTATATCGGGAACTTTTTTAATATATTCAATTGGATATCCGCCACCTATGTTTAACATTCTTATTTCTATACCCTCTTTTAAAGCTAATTCTTTTACTTGCCTTGCTTTATCTATTGCAGTATGCCAATTGTAAATATTACTACATTGAGAACCTACATGAAAGGTTATTCCAATTGGCTCCAGTCCCTTTTCTTTAGCATAAAGGAGTAACTTTACCGCATCTTCGATCTCAACGCCAAATTTTTTACTTAAAGGCCATTCACTACCCTCATTGGGGACAGAAAGTCTTACATAAACTTTTTTCTTTGGTGCGTATTTTGCAAGCTTTTCAACCTCTGCAAAAGAATCAAAGGCATAATAATTTATTCCGTATTCAACTGCCTCCTTTAAAAATTTAAAAGTTTTTATGGGATTGCTTGTTATCATTCTTTCAGGTTCAACATTAAGTTGCTTAAGTATTGCTAATTCTCCCTCTGAAGCTATTTCAAAGCCTACTTTTAACTCATTTAAAAACCTTAAAACTTCAATATCAGGATTAGCCTTGACTGCATAAAAAACCTTAGAATTATTAATACCTTTACCAATTTGTGAGACTTTTTCTTTTAATACCTCCTTATCTATTAAAAGAAAAGGTGTGTCATCGTCATGGGTAGCAATCCAGTTTAAAACTCTATCCATCATTTTTTCCCTTTGTTTTTTCATGACTTAAATTTTATCATAATTTAATATTATTATGATAGAATAAATAAAAAATGACTGATAAAGAACTACAAAAATTAAGAGATGAAATTGATCAAATTGATAGAGAGATACTTACTCTGCTTAATAAAAGAGCCTCTGTTGCTCTAAAAATTGCTGAAATTAAAAAAGCTAAAGAACTTTCCTATTATGATCCAGTAAGAGAGAAAAAATTAATAAATAAACTTCTTGAATTAAACAAAGGACCCTTTTCTAATGAGATAATTAAAACTCTCTTTAGAGAAATTCTTTCAGCAACCCTTGCACTTCAGGAATCACAAAAAATAGCCTATCTTGGACCTGAAGGCACTTTTACCCATCTTGCTGCAATAAAGTATTTTGGAAGTTTTGCAAAGTTTGAACCTCAGGATAGTATTAAATCTATATTTGAATCTGTTGAAAAGGGATTGTCAAAATTTGGTATTGTGCCAATAGAAAACTCAAATGAGGGAACTGTAACCTATACTCTTGATATGTTTACCCAGTATGAAGTAAAAATTTCTGGTGAAATAATAATTCCCATAACTCATCATCTTCTTTCTCTTACAGGAGAAAAAGAGAAAATAAAAAAAATTTACTCCCATCCCCATGCAAAAGCTCAATGCAGAGAATGGTTAAACAAAAACATGCCAAATATACCTCTTTATGATGTTGCATCTACTGCAGAGGCAGCAAGGCAGGCTTCTTTAGATGAGGAAATTGGAGCCATTGCCAGCGAATTTGCAGCCAACATTTACGGGCTTAAGTTTGTTGCAAAACACATTGAAGACTATAAAAACAACTACACAAGATTTTTTATACTAAGCAAAAATTTTCCAAATAAAACAGGCACAGATAAAACATCCATAATGTTTTCCCTTCAGGACAAACCTGGTGCCCTTTACAATGCTTTGAAACCTTTTAAAGATGCAAATATAAACTTAACAAAGATAGAATCTCGTCCGGCAAAGATGCGTAAATGGGAATACATATTTTTTGTTGACTTTATTGGGCACATTGAAGAAGAAGAAGTGCAGAAAACCCTTGAAAAGGTAAAATCTTACTGTATAGAGCTTGTTCATCTAGGCTCATATCCAATTTTTGAAAGTAATGTCTAAATTTTCATGAAAAGCTGACTCTTGCAGCTATATTTGTAATTAAGGAACATATAATTAATCATGTTAATATTTGCCTCTTTTTTAGTATTAGCAATATACTAACTTTAACCTTGAAAAAAAGATGGAGGCGAGCATAAAATACATAATACATTGAAATTTAATGCTTTTAAACCAATTTTCTTAAATGAGTAGACAATACTTAACATCTATTAAGGAAGAAGATATGATTAATTTAAAAGAATTTGAGCAGGCTATAGTATCAGATAAATTAAATGGTATGTCTGATCTTGAAATTGGAAAGAAGTATAAGATTACATATCGCCAGCTTGAAAATATTTTAAGAAAAGCTACAGGAGTAAGTATAAGTTCATTAAAGAAAGAAAAGAAGCTCAAAAGACTTGCCCCTAAGGATTTTAAAGAGGAGACAACCACTGTGTGGAGTTTTAGGAGTCGTGGAGATTGGGCAACCCATAGCGGTGAATACAGAGGAAACTGGTCACCTTATATCCCGAGAAATGTAATTTTAAAGTACTCAAAGCCTGGGGAGCTTGTTTTAGATTATTTCTGCGGAGCTGGTACTACTGCTGTTGAGGCAAAACTTCTTGGCAGGAGATGTATAGCTTTTGATATTAATGAGAAGGCGATAGAACTGGCAAGACAAAATGTTGATTTTAAAATACCAGATACTAAGTCTTTAAAAATTTATGAGCCAGAATTATTCGTTGGTGACGCAAGAGATCTGTCATTTTTAGAAGATAATTCAGTTGACCTGATTTGCGCCCATCCACCATATGCAGATATTATCCATTATACAAATCATAAAGAAGGGGATTTATCTTTTCTTAATCTTGACAGTTTTTTAAAAGAAATGAAAAAAGTTGCTTGTGAAAGTTATAGAGTACTGAAGCCAGGTAGACAATGTGCAATCCTTATCGGTGACATGAGAAGGCATAAACATGTGGTTCCCTTAGGATTCAAACTTATAAATGTCTATCTTGACGCTGGTTTTAAATTAAAGGAACTTGTAATAAAGAGACAGCATAATTGTAAAACCACAGGTTTTTGGTATAAAAATAGTATTAAGTATAATTTCCTTCTTCTTGCTCATGAATATCTGCCGATATTTGAGAAACCTTTATATCTAAATGAATCAGTATATATTGGAGAAACATTAACACAGTATAAGGAAATTTTTACTCTTACTACAAAACCCCAAAAGGGGAAGTTAAAAGAGTTTGAGACAACTACTGTTTGGATCTTTCCTGAAGATAAATTGGAGTTGTCATTAGAAAAGAATGTAATTAAAAGATATGCACCATGTGGAAAGTATAGGCTTATTGAACTTACATTCAAGGATGAGGATAAAGAATATACTGGAAGATTACCTTTAGACACTATGGAACTTTTATTCGTTAAATCTCCATGTCTTGAGTTTAAGGAATTAAATTATGAATTTGTCGATATGTATCTTAAACATCTAAAGACATTTATCACAAATACTATTCATAGTATAAATAAAGATGGATATTGTGTAATTCAAACAAGAGATATTCAAGTAAAAGGTTATATTGAACCTATGGCTAAATATATAGTTGACATATTTGAAGATATACCAGAATTATTTTTGAAAGAGATTGTCGTGGTTTCAAAGGAAGCTCATAAAGAAAAGGAATTGTCTGAAAACTTAGAAATTACACATAATTATTTAATAGTTTACCGGAGGCTATAGAATGAATGAAGATGAGATGCGACAATTCATGACCTTTAAAAAGAATGGTAAAAAGGTATCGCCGCTTTTTGTTTCTACAGTTAACGACAAGTTCATTGTTGCTGTTTATCAGGGAACTATAAGTGACTACGATATCTTGATAAAATATCGCCAAAGGGAAAGTGAGAAATGGTCAAATATAAGGACACCTAAGCATATTCATTGGGCTGTTGACATTCTTATAAAAATGCATTCTGATAGAGAAAAGACCCAGCAATTTTTAGATTTTTTGATTGAGTGTTGGGAAAAAACTAAACCGATTAGATCGAATGAAGAAAGAGAAAAAATTTTGAGTATAGAAAATTTATTAGAGTCCAGTCGCCAGCAAATCAAAGAATATGAAGCTCTGGGAAAGAAAGGAGAGTATAGTATCAAGTTTTTAATACTTTTGGCAAAGCTTTTAATGCTTCAAGAAAAAAACTAATTTAGAAACTGCGTATATGTTCAAAAAGTTATTAGAAGCTCTTAAGTCAGGTGAAGACATCTTTAAAATTGTCTCAATTGCTTCACATACAGGCGGTAGGAAAAGATAAGCAAGGTATGTTTTTTAGAATTTTGTCTTATAATATCAAAAATTTTTCATAGGAGGAGGAATTTATGATTAAACCACTACCTTATGTGGAAAAAATTCAACCGTATATTCCAGGGAAACCAATTAAAGAGGTTGAAAGGGAGCTTGGAATAAAAGAGTGTATAAAACTTGCATCAAATGAGAATCCTTTAGGTCCTTCACCAAAGGTTTTAGAAGCCATTAAGGAATTTTTGTCTAATCCAGCAGAACTTGCAAGGTATCCAGAAGGAAGCGGATATTATCTTAAAAATGCATTATGTGAGTTTTTTTCAAAAAAAAGAATAAATTTAACTCATGATGAGATAATTCTTGGTAATGGCTCTAATGAACTTATAGACATAGCAGTAAAAACCTATGTTGGTCCCGGGGATGAGGCAGTTATGGCAAAACCCTCTTTTATTGTTTATGCAATGAGTGTAACTTCTCAAGGAGGAATTCCAAAGGAAGTGCCTCTCCGAGATTGGAAACATGATCTTGAAGGAATGCTTAAGGAAGTAACAACGAAAACAAAGATTGTTTTTATAGCCAATCCAAATAATCCAACAGGTACCATGAACTATAAAAAAGAATTTGATGAATTTATGAAAGCCCTTCCAGATGGAATATTGGTCATTGTAGATGAAGCCTATTATGAATATGTTACAGATTCAGACTACCCTGATACTTTAAAATATTTTCAGGATGGCAGAGATATACTAATTTTAAGAACCTTTTCAAAAGCCTATGGACTTGCAAGCCTGAGAATAGGTTATGGTATCGCTAAAAAAGAAATAATTACCGAAATGAACAGAATCAGAGAACCCTTTAACACAAACACAATTGCTCAGATAGCAGCAGAGGCTGCTTTAAAGGATGAGAAACACCTAAAAAAAGTATTAGAAATAAATGAAAAGGGTAAGCAATATCTATACAGCGAACTTGATAAAATAAAAGAAATCAAATATCTTCCAACTCAAACAAATTTTATTTACATAATACTGCCAGATTCTATTTCATCTCATGAAGTTTTTGATTTCCTTCTCAGAAATGGAGTTATAATAAGACCAGTTGGACCAAATCAAATAAGAGTGACCATAGGGTTACCTGAAGAGAATAAAGCTTTTATAGATGGTTTAAAAAAATTTTTTGGAGGTTAAAAAATGGATATTATTGTATTAAAACCAGATGTAAGTGACGAACAAATTGAAAAAATTGTAAAAAAACTCGAAGCAAAGGGACTCAAACCCCATGTATCAAAGGGAACAGAAAGAACAATAATTGGTGTAATCGGAGATACATCAAAGGTAACAGAAGATGAAGAAAATGCTATAAGAGCAATTCCAGGAGTTGAAGATGTTTTAAGAATTCTTAAACCTTACAAACTTGCAAGTAGAGACTTCAAAAAGACAGACACAATTATTCAGGTTGATGACTTCCAAATCGGAGGTAAAAAAGTTCATGTTGCAGCAGGCCCCTGTGCCGTAGAAAACAGAGTAACCCTTCTTGATATAGCTGAGAAAATTAAATCAGCTGGTGCAACCTTTTTAAGAGGTGGTGCTTTTAAGCCAC
>NZ_MAVV01000026.1 GCF_001707915.1 Thermodesulfovibrio sp. N1
TAAGAAAAAATATCCAGAAACTAATTCCCTATCAAGCTAAAGAAATTCCTTGTAAAATAAAGCTTGATGCTAATGAATCACCTTTTCCAGTTAAATTATCCGATTTTATTTCAGAGATAAATATCCCTTTGAATAGATATCCTGATCCAGAGGCTCTTGCTTTAAGAAAGGCTCTTAGTAAAAAAATTAAACTTAATTATAAAAAGCTCATTGTAGGCAATGGTTCTGATGAATTAATCTATTATTTAATTCTCACATTTGGCGGACCTGTTCTTTATCCTGTGCCTACTTTTGCAATGTACAAAATAATTGCTCAATCTGTTGGAGTTGAACAGTTTGAATCTAAACTTGATAAAAATTTTGATATAAAGGAAGAGGAAATCTTAAAAATTATAAAACTTAAAAAACCTCGATTAATTTTTCTAAGTTCACCAAATAATCCGACAGGTAATACTTTTTCCACTGATAAAATTTTAAAAATTATAGAACTTGCTAAAAAACATTCATCAATTGTTGTAATTGATGAAGCCTATCAGCCATTTTCAAGTAATAAAGGTTTTTTAACCTTTTTAAAAGATTATGATAACTTACTTATACTTAGAACATTAAGTAAAATCGGATTTGCTGGATTAAGAGTGGGATATTTAATAGGTGATGAACAATTTTTACGTGAGATAGTAAAAGTAAGACTTCCCTATAATCTTGACTCAATTACTCAATATGTTGCAACTGAAGCACTAAATAAATTTTATTCTCAAGTAAATAAATTCATATCCCAAATAGTTAAAGAGAGAGATAGACTTTACAGAGAACTTTTAAAAATAAAGGGAGTGAAAGTTTATCCATCGGAAGCAAACTTTATTCTACTTCAGATTAAAAATAGCAAAGATGTATATAAAAAACTTATTAATGAGGGCATCTTAGTAAGGGAACTCTCTTCAACTATAAAAAATGCAATTAGAGTAACTGTTGGAACAAAAGATGAAAATGATGAATTTTTAAAGACTTTGAGAAAAATATTAGAGGAAACATTATGAGAAGGGCTTCTCTAAGCAGAAAAACAAAAGAAACAGATATTAAAATTGATTTCAATTTAGATGGCACAGGCAAAAATGATGTAGCTACATCTATAGGCTTTTTAGACCATATGTTTGAGCTTTTTGCCTTCCATGGCGGATTTGATATAAAAATTGAAGCAAAAGGTGACATCCATGTAGATTTTCATCATCTAATTGAGGATTTAGGTATTGTTTTAGGTAAATGCATTGATAAAGCCTTAGGAGAAAGAAAAGGAGTAAAAAGATATAGTTTTGCATCTATACCAATGGATGAAGCATTAGCTCAAGTTTCCTTAGACCTTGGAGGCAGAGCCTTTCTTGTTTATAATGTACCCTTCGAAGGCTATATAAAAGATGTTGATATAAATCTTTTTGAAGAGTTTTTCAGAGCAGTTGTAAATAATGCAAAAATCACTTTGCATGTTAATGTACCATATGGGAAAGATTTACATCATGTTATCGAAGCAATCTTTAAAGCCTTTGCGAAGGCATTAAATGAAGCAAGCAAAATTATCGGAGAAAATCTTCCCTCTACAAAAGGACTCTTATGAAAGAAGCATCCCTGAAAGTATCAATTCTTACATATACTCCATCACCTGAGGAAGTTGTTGCTTTGTCTGCAAGACTTTGTTATAGTCCTGTAGGAGTTGAAAAATTAAAGGAAAAATTAACAGAAGAAGAAAAGGAAAATTTAATTAATCTTTTAAGAGAGAGCGGACATTTAAGCCCCTTTGAACATGTATCTTTTAGTTTTGCCATTGAAGGAATTTCTCGAGCCTGTTCTCATCAACTTGTAAGACACCGAATTGCCTCCTACAGTCAGCAATCACAAAGATATGTAAGTGAAGAAAAAGGATTTGATTTCATAATTCCGACTTCAATAAAAGAAAATGAGCAAATAAAAGAACTTTTCCTTGAAGCAATGAAATCTGCTCATGACTATTACTGTAAAATTTTACAAAAACTCGAATCTCAAGGATTAAAGGGAGAGAAGGCACGACAGGATGCAAGATTTGTATTGCCAAATGCAGCAGAAACAAAAATAGTTGTAACAATGAATGCAAGAGAATTGCTTCACTTCTTTAGAGTGCGTTGTTGTAATCGTGCTCAATGGGAAATAAGAGAACTTGCCACTGAAATGCTGAAGATTGTTAAAACAATAGCCCCGAGACTGTTTAAAAATGCAGGTCCTGCCTGTTTGTCTGGTAAATGTCCAGAAGGGAAATTTAGTTGTGGGCAAATCCAACAAGTAAGGAAAAAATTTAAAAATCTGTGATATAATTTAACTTATGGGCGTTATAGATATTATAGGAAATACACCATTAATAAGGCTGGATAAAATTAATCCAAACCCAAAAGTCATAATATATGGAAAATTTGAGGGTGCAAATCCTGGTGGTTCTGTAAAAGACAGAACAGCTCTTTATCTAATAAAGGAAGCCGAAGAAAAAGGACTACTAACAAAAGATAAAATAATACTTGAGCCAACCTCTGGAAATACAGGAATAGGACTTGCAATGATTGCAGCTGCAAAGGGATATAGAATAAAACTGGTTATGCCAAAATGTGTAAGTGTTGAAAGAAGAAGAGTACTTGAAGCTCTTAGTGCAGAATTAATTCTTACTCCTTCAGAAGAAAGTACAGACGGAGCAATCAGGCTTGCCCATCAGATTTATGAAGAAGAACCAGAACGTTATTTTATGCCAAATCAGTTTGATAACGAGGCTAATGTAAGAGCCCATTATGAAACAACTGGGAAAGAAGTTATTGAACAAACTAAAGGAGAAATTACCCATTTTGTTGCTGGAATGGGAACAACAGGAACTCTTATGGGAGTAAGCAAGAGACTAAAAGAATTCAACAGTAATATTCAAATAATTGGAGTTGAACCAGTCCCAGGGCACAGGATTCAAGGATTAAAAAATATGTCAGAATCAATCGTTCCAAAAATTTTTGATCCTTCAAAATTAGATGAGAAAATTTATGTAAACGATGAAGAAGCCTTTGACACAACAAGAAAATTAGCCCTAAAAGAAGGAGTATTTGTCGGAATGTCTTCTGGTGCCGCAATGCATGCAGCATTGAAAAAAGCAAGTGAACTCCGAAGCGGAGTTATAGTAGTTATTCTACCTGACAGAGGAGATAGATATCTTTCAACTTCCCTTTTTGCATCTATCTGTAGTAAATGCCCTCCATAAAAATTTGAAAATTTTTACTTTTCCCTTTTATCTTCGTTATTTTCTTCTTCTTTTTCTTCTTCAATTTTTATAGTAACATCTTTAACAAAATCTGGGCATTTCTGCCCTGCCTTAAGGGAAAACTGTTTTTGACAGGTTGCCCTCCATGCACATATAACGCACATTGGTTTTTGCTGATTCATAGTCGCCTCCTAAATTTTTATACATACTGAAATAACTTAGAATCTATTTTTAATCCCTGAAATAATGGTTTTATCCTATTATAACTTAATAGTGTTTGAAAGATGATAAGATAAAAAATTCTCTATTTCAAGTAACAATCTTACAGAAAGCTTAACTCTTTCTAAATATTGAAATTTCCATTTTGACATTTCATTGAGAATTTTTACAAGCCCCTGGGATAATGATTTAATTGCTGTATTATTTGATGGTAAATTATTTAAAAAGCAATTTTTACAAATTACAAAACCCTGTGAATAATAAATATCTCCATTCAATCTATCTCTACAGAGTCCACAATTTTTAAAATCAGGAAGATAACCTAAAAGGCTTAATAATTTTAATTTTAAAAAAATAATGTGACTGTCATGGTTATTTTTTTCCTTTAGATAAAAAAGAGTATCTAAAAAAAGATAGAAAAGTTGATTATTTGGCTCTCTCTTAGGAAGAAATTGTAAAAGTAATCTCAAAACTTCTGATATTTTTAAAAATAATTTGTAATTTTCTCTTATTATCTGAAAGGGTTCTATTATGTCTGATTGAATTATTTTCTGAAGTTTATCTTCTCTTCCAATAAATGAAATTCTTGAATAGGTTAGTGGTTCAAGGGAACTACCAAATTTGCTTTTTATTTTACGAGGACTTTTAGCAAAAAGGTTGATTAATCCAAAATCTTTTGTAAAATAAGTAACTATTGAATCCGCTTCTCCATATGCATAATTTTTAAGAACTATTGCTTCAGATGAGTAAATCATCCATTACTGAATATTGCCAAAGTCTTCAGGTTTTAAATTTTTGAGCCATTCTTCAAGTTCATCGGCTTTTCTTAGTTCAAAAATACCTTCCTCGACAAATATAGGAGCTTGAACTCTTAATGCTACAGCTACAGCGTCAGAAGGACGTGAATCAATTGTTTTTTCTCTAATACCATCATGGACATAAATTAAAGCATAATAAGTATTGTCAATTAAATCAGTTATAACAATTTTTGTAATACGGACTTCAAGCTCATCTAAAATATTTTTTATTAAATCATGAGTCAAAGGTCTTGGAGTTATAACTTTTCCCAAAGCTAAGGCAATGGAGTCTGCTTCTGGTTTGCCAATCCATATTGGAAGAGTTTCATCGCCATCAACTTGCTGCAATAAAAGAATATACATTCCACTTCTTGGGTCAAAAAGTAATCCCTCTACTTTCATTTCTATTAACATTTTAATACCCCAAAGATTTTAATAATATGTCTTTTTGTCTCCATTTTTTTCTTACCTTTACCCATACCTCAAGAAAAACTCTTATACCTAAAATTTTTTCAATATCAAGCCTTGCCTCTGTTGCAATTTTCTTTAATCTCTCGCCCTTTTTTCCTATTATAATAATTTTTTGTCCTTCCCTTTCAACATAAATATTTGCTCCTATTGTGAGAATTTTATCAGACTCTTCCCATCTTTCAATATCTACAGCTACAGAATAGGGAATCTCATCTTCAGTATATTTCATAATCTTCTCTCTAATAAACTCGGCTACAATAAATCTTTCTGCTTGGTCTGTTATCATATCTTCAGGATAAAGTTTATTACCCTGAGGTAAATAAAAAATAATTCTTTCAATTAGCTTTTCTACTCCATCGGATTTAAGAGCAGAAATCGGAATTATTTCTTTAAAAGGAAAAATATCTTTATAAAGAGCAATTAATGGAAGAAGGCTCTTTTTGGCAACCGTATCTATTTTATTAATTGCTAAAATTACAGGAATTTTGACTTTCTTTAATATTTCTATAATCGATAAATCAGCTTCTTTGGGATTTTCTGGTTCAACCATTAAAACAATTATATCTACCATATCAATTGCTTCATAGGATTGTTTAACCATAAACTCACCAAGTTTATGTCTTGGCTTATGAATACCTGGAGTGTCAACAAATACTATTTGAGCATTAGGAAGTGTTTTTATTCCCATTATTTTATTACGGGTAGTCTGAGGCTTTTCAGTTACAATGGAAATTTTTTCTCCTAAAATAGTATTGAGAAGTGTGGATTTTCCCACATTAGGCTTTCCAATTAAGGCAACGTATCCAAATTTAAATTCTGTCATTGAAGACCTTCTAAGGCATTGCGAATTCTTTCTATACCCTTTGAAAGATTTTCCATACTGGTTGCATATGATATTCTTATGTATCCCTCAGCACCAAAGGCAGAACCAGGAACCAAAGCAACCTGTGCTTTTTCAAGAAAATAAATACTTAAATCCATAGAAGAGTTAATCTCCATTGAGCCTGCCTTTTTACCTAAAATTTGTTTCACATTAGGAAAAACATAGAAAGCTCCCTGTGGCATTTTACAGGATATACCAGGGATATTGTTTAATTCATTTACAAGATAATTCCTTCTTTTTTCAAACTCTTTTCTCATTTCTTCTACACATTTCTGGGGACCTTTTAATGCCGCTACCGCTGCTTTCTGAGCTATTGAAGTGGGATTTGATGTTGACTGACTTTGTATATTTGTCATAGCCTTTATAATATCTGTTGGTCCTGCTGCATATCCTATTCGCCAACCAGTCATTGAGTGGGATTTACTTAATCCATTTACTACAATTGTTCTTTCCTTAATCTCTTCACTAAATGAAGCTATACTTATATGCCTCATCCCATCATATATTAATTTTTCATATATTTCATCTGAAATTATGTAGATATTATTTTTCAAGACTATCTCTACTATTTCTTGAAGGACTTTTTCATTATAAATAAAACCTGTAGGATTGGATGGAGAGTTTATAATTATTGCTTTTGTTTTCTTTGTAATTTTTTCCTTTAATAATTCTGGACGAATCATAAAATTGTCCTCTTCATAGGTTTCTAAAATTACTGGCGTAGCATCATTAAGTAAAACCTGGTCTGGATAAGATACCCAATAAGGTGCTGGTATAATTACTTCATCGCCTGGACCAAAAAGTGCCTGAGCAATGTTATAAAGAGAATGTTTGGCTCCGCAGGATACCAAAATGTTTTCTTTTTTATATTTTATTTTATTGTCTTTTTCAAGTTTTTCAATTATTGCTTCTTTTAGTTCATCAATTCCACCAACAGGAGTATATTTTGTAAATCCATCTTTGATTGCCTTTATTGCAGCCTCTTTAATGTGTTCTGGTGTATCAAAATCTGGCTCTCCAACACCGAAATTTACCACATCAAATCCCTTGGCTTTCATTTCCTTTGCTTTTGAGTCAACTGCAAGAGTTGGCGAAGGTTTAATTTTTTTAGTTCTCTCTGTAAGCATTATTTGTACCCTCCATTATTTTTGTATTTTCTTTTTGCTTTACTTCCTAAGGAAGTCAAAACTTCATAGGGAATTGTATTTGCCCAATTAGCAATATCCCATGCTGTAATTTTCTCATTGCCTGAAAATCCAAGGATTATTACTTCATCTCCCACAGAAACATCAGGAATCTCTGTGAGATCAATCATAGTTAAATCCATACAAACTGTACCAACAACATTAGCCCTTTTACCTTTAACAATCATCTTTGCTTTATTACTTAAAATTCTAAAATATCCATCGGCATATCCAATTGGAACTACTCCAATAAGGCTTTCTCTTTTAGTTATAAAAGTTTTTCCGTAACTTATTGGTGTTCCTTTGGGTAATTTTCTTATGTCAAGAATCTTAGTTTTTACAGTCATACAAGGAGTTAAATTAAGAGCATTTTCTGAAAGACCTTTATCATTATTATTTTTTGTATTATAACCATAAAGCATTATTCCTGGTCTGATAGCATCGAAAATAGCATCAGTATAATAAAGCCCTGCAGAGTTTGATATATGAAAAAGGGGATTAATCTTTAAATCCTTTAAATTCTCTTTTATTTCCTTTAATTTATTTACCTGTTTCATTGTCCACTGAAAATCTTCTGCCTGTGAAAGATGACTCATTATTCCTTCTATCCTTAAATTTGGCATTTTGGCAATTTCTTTAATTTTATCAGTAATATTGTCATGGATTCCAAGCCTTCCCATGCCTGTTTCAACCTTTATATGGACTGGTAGTATAGTGTTTCTTCTTTGTGCTTCTCTGGATAATTCCTTTGCATATTCTATATCGAATATGACAGGTATTAGATTGTGTTTAAATACTCCTTCAACTTCTCTATCAAAAAGTAAAAGAATTAAAGATTTAATACCGGATTCTCTTAGAATTAGGGCTTCTTCAAAAAAAGCAACTCCTAAGAAATCTACATGTTGATTTTCAAGAGCCTTTGAAATTTCTACTGCTCCATGTCCGTAGGCATCAGCTTTAACAATAGCGATGATTTTTATGTTTGAGTTTACTCTTTTAACAAGAGTTTTTATTTCTTGGAAATTATTAATTAATGCCTTTAAGTCTATCTCTGCCTGAAGAAATCTGCTCACATTTACTTTTTCTCTTCATCCTTCTTTGGTGTTACATCAATCTCGTCTTTTTCGCTTGTTGCTTTTTTGAAGTTTTTTATGGCTTCTCCAATTCCTTTTCCTATTTGTGGAAGTCTTGTGGCACCAAAAAGAACTATCACGATTACAAGAATTATAAGTAACTCCTGTGTTCCTAAGCCAAACATTTTATGCCTCCCTTTGTGAAAATTTTTAAATCTTCCTCTGTGTTTATATTAATAAAAGATAACCCTTCTTCATCAAAATTTGCAACATCAATTAACTGAGCATGATTGTCATGAAGAAGTTTTATCATGCTTAGTTTGTCTTGTTTAAGAAGATATTCTATTTCATCTAAAAGTTTTTTTGAATAAATCCCAGGTAAAGGATAAATTTTACTCTGATATAATGGAACCGTTATAATACTTTTTTGAGTTCTATGTCTTTCAAAAAGTTCGTAAATAACTTCTTTTTTAACAAAAGGCATATCACAGGCAAAAGCAAACACGTCATATTTTGCATTACTTAAAGCCACATGAATTCCTGCCATCGGGCCTTTAAAGGGATATATATCTCCAAGAAGAGAAATGCCAGTATAAAAATATAAATCTGGAAAATTAGTGACAATATAAATTTCTTCAAATATATCCCTTATTTTTGAGGTAAGAATGTCAATTAACCTTTTATCATTCAAAGAAATCAAACATTTAGTTACTTTCATCCTTGAGGACTTTCCACCTGCGAGTATTACTCCTGTAAGAGGAATTTTATAATACGAGGGCACCTAAATATCCTACAACTCTATCATAATCTCTGCTTACTTCGGCAGAGGTAGCATATTTTACTATTTGAACCTCTTTGGCTCCTAATAACTTAGTAGCATAAAGCATTGTGACTGTTGGTAGAAAACCGCACATAGAGATTTTATTTTCTAAGACAGTATTATAAAGTCCCTCTGGATCAAAATTTTTTATTTTTTCAATTGCTAAGGCATCAACCTTTCTTGCAAGATCATCAGGTAAATAATGACTCATATCTGTGCTTGAGATTAAAATTACTTTTTCATTTAGTTTAAGGTCTTGAATAGACTCAAAAATAGTTTTTGCAAGAGATATACAAGACTTTAGATTAACCATTTTAATGGCAATTGGGATTATTTTAGCATCTGGATTAGTTTTATAGATAAAAGGAAGTTGTACTTCAATGGAATGCTCATAAATATGAGCCTGGATGTCTTCTTTGGCATAATCATTATTCTCTACGATTTTTTTTGCCAATTCAGTATGAATTTTTATTTTTCCAAGAGGAATTTCCCATTCTCCTTCAGTCATTATTGATATATCACTGCCATAACCAGTATGATTTGGTCCTAAAAGAATATATATCTCCTTTGGTTTAATCTTGGTATATACAGCACCAGCTACATGTCCTGAATAGACATAGCCAGCATGGGGACAGATTGCACCATAGGCATTTAGATTTCCGCTTGTTGACATGTATTCTTCTAATTCATAAAGAAGTTCTGTTGGATTGGCTGGATAAAAATATCCAGCTACTGCTGGTTTTCTTGTATACATTTTAAACTTCCTCTTCTGTTTCTGTACCCATATATTTATCTGTAAAATCAAGGAATCGTGTATAATCACTCAAGAATGTGAGATAAACAGTATCAGTGGGACCATTCCTTTGTTTTGCTACTATTACCTCTGCTTTACCTTTGTTTGCAGGATTTTTCTTGTTGTATACTTCGTCTCTGTAAAGGAAAATTATAACATCAGCATCCTGTTCAATTGCTCCTGATTCTCTAAGATTTGCAAGAGTAGGTCTTCTATCGGTAGTTTTTTCTACAGAGCGATTTAGCTGACTTAATGCAATCACAGGCACTTTGAGTTCCTTTGCCATTGCTTTTAAAGAACGAGAAATTTCTGATATCTCCTGTTCTCTTCTGTCATAGGCTGTTCGACTTCTCATCAACTGTAAATAGTCTATTATGATAAGACTTAGTTTTCCTTTTTCCATTTTTAATCTTCTTGCCTTTGCTCGTATTTCAAGAACACTCATTTGGGAAGAATCATCAATATATATTGGAGCTTCACTAAGTCTAACAGCATAATCAGTAAGTCTTTCCCAATCTCTTTTGCTAATGAATCCTTTTCTCAAAGCAGAAGCATTAACCATTGCAAGGGAACTTAAAAGTCTCATAGCAATCTGTTCTTTAGACATCTCAAGACTAAAAAAAGCAACAGGTTCTCCAAGTTCAACACCTACATGCTGAGCTATATTAAGAGAAAAAGCTGTTTTACCCATTCCAGGTCTTCCACCAATAATTATTAAATCCCCAGGTTGAAATCCTGATGTTAATTCATCTAAATCTTTGAATCCTGAAGGAACACCGGTAATTACAGCTTTTCGCTCGTACATACTTTCAATTATCTTGAAAGTTTGTTTGACCACATCCTTCATTTGATAAAAATTTGTATTAGTCCGTTTTTCAGAAATTTCAAAAATTAATTTTTCTGCATAATCAATCATTTCTTCAGCATCTTCTGGTTCTTCATAAATTTTTGTAGCAATTTCTGTACATGCTCTTATAAGTGATCTAAGAAGAGCCTTTTCTCTAACTAATTTTGCATGATATCGAATATTAGCAGAAGTTGGAACAACAGTGGCAAGAGTACTTAAATATGATAATCCTCCAACTTCTTCAAGTTCACCTTTGTCCTTTAAATGTTCAGTTATAGTAATGAGGTCTATTGGTTCATTTTTATCGAAAAGTTCAAGCATAGCAAGATAAATCTTTCGATGAGCTTCTCTATAGAAATCATCGGGAGATAAAATCTCTATTGCCTTTGTAATTGATTCTCCTTCAAGTATGATAGCACCTAAGACAGCCTGTTCAGCTTCAAGACTCTGGGGAGGAAGTCTGTCAACAGCGCTTTCTATGTTTCTTAAATAAGCCATTACTCTGGAATTATGGTTACTTTAACTTTGGCTGTAATATTTTCGTGGAATCTGACTTCAACTTCATATTCACCAATTCTTTTAATTGGCTCTAAAACAGTGATTTGTTTTTTATCAATAGCAAATCCTTCCTTTTCAAGGGCAACTGCTATATCTTTTGATGTTATTGAGCCAAAAAGTTTTTGATCTTCTCCAGCCTTTGCTGAAATTTTTAGATTGACCTGAGATAATCTTTCAGCAATACTTTGAGCATCCTGTCTTTTTTTCTTTGCTTCTTCTTCAATTTTTTTCTTTTGATATTCAAGAAGTTTCATATTTTTTTCATCAGCTAAAAGGGCAAGTCCCTTTGGAAAAAGAAAATTTCTTGCATATCCATCTTTTACATGGACAATCTGACCTGCTTTACCTAAATTTGGAATATCTTCTTTGAGTATAACTTTCATCTGCCCTCCTCAAAAAATTTTTTACACTTTAATATATCATAACATAAAAAAAGGGCAGAGTCAGAACTCTGCCCCGAATAATGTTTAATAAATCTTTCTGTTAATACATATCAGGTGATGGCATAGGAGGTTTCTTTTCTTCTTCTGGAATTTCAGCAACCAATACTTCGGTGGTAAGCATTAATCCTGCTACAGAAGCAGCATTCTGAAGAGCTGTTCTTGTAACCTTTGTTGGATCAATAATACCAGCTTCCATCATATCAACAAATTTTTCTGCATAGGCATCGTATCCGTAATTGATATTCTTATTTTCTTTTACCTTTTCAACAATCAGAGTTGCTTCCACTCCTGCATTAGCAATAATCTGTTTGATAGGCTCTTCAAGAGCTTTTTTGACTATCTCAACTCCTAATTGCTGATCATGATTTTCAAGCTTGAGATTCTTTAAAGCTTTTTGACATCTAAGAAGTGCTACACCGCCACCAGGAACAATTCCTTCTTCAACAGCTGCTCTTGTAGCATTTAGTGCGTCCTCAACTCTTGCCTTCTTTTCTTTCATCTCAGATTCTGTGGCTGCACCGACATTTATTCTTGCCACACCACCTGCAAGTTTAGCAAGACGTTCCTGAAGCTTTTCACGGTCATAATCAGATGTGGTTTCATCAATCTGGACTTTAATTTGCTTGATTCTTGCCTGAATCTTTTGTGGGTCTCCGGCTCCTTCAACAATAGTTGTATTGTCTTTGTCAACTATAATTTTCTTTGCTCTTCCAAGATCTTCAATCTTTACATTCTCAAGTTTGAGACCTATATCTTCTGAGATAACTGTTCCTCCTGTGAGAATAGCAATGTCTTCAAGCATTGCCTTTCTTCTCTCACCAAATCCTGGAGCTTTTACTGCACATACCTGTAAGACTCCTCTTAGTTTGTTTACAACCAATGTGGCAAGAGCCTCGCCTTCAACATCTTCTGCAATTATTAATAGAGGCCTTCCCATTCTTGCAATCTGTTCAAGAATGGAGAGAAGATCTTTCATGCTTGAAATCTTTTTATCATGGATTAAAACAAAGGCATCTTCAAGGATGCATTCAAGTCTTTCGGGGTCAGTTATAAAATAGGGAGAGATATATCCGCGATCAAACTGCATTCCTTCAACTATATCAAGGGTTGTTGCCATGCCCTTTGCCTCTTCAACAGTAATAACTCCATCTTTACCTACTTTATCCATTGCCTCAGCTATAAGTTCACCGATGGAGGAATCATTATTGGCAGAAATTGTTCCAACCTGAGCAATCTCTTTTTTGTCTACAACAGGTTTTGATATCTTCTTTAATTCTTCTACAACTGCTTCAACAGCTTTATCAATACCTCTTTTAAGATCCATAGCATTTGCACCAGCAGAGACATATTTAAGTCCTTCTTTATAAATTGCATAGGCTAATACTGTTGCAGTGGTTGTTCCATCTCCTGCTACATCTGAAGTTTTTGATGCTACTTCACGAACAAGTTGAGCTCCCATATTTTCAAAGGGATCTTTAAGATCTATCTCTTTTGCTACTGTTACACCGTCTTTTGTAACATTAGGAGAACCAAATTTTCTCTCAATAACAACATTCCTTCCTCTTGGACCTAAAGTTGCTTTAACTGCATCAGTTAAAATTGTTATTCCTCTTAAAACTGCTTGCCTTGCTCCATCTCCAAATATTAACTGCTTTGCTGCCATATCATCCCCTCCTTTTAAATTTTTATTTTTCTACAATTCCTAATATTTCCTCTTCTTTAATAATTAGATATTCAACATCATCGACTTTAATTTTTGAACCAGCATACTTGTCAAATAATACAGTGTCTCCAACTTTTACCTCTTTAACTTCTGAGCCAATCTCAATAACTGTTCCTTTTTGTGGTTTTTCCTTCGCAACATCCGGGACATAAATTCCTCCTGGTGTCTTTTCAAGCTCCTCTGAGGAATACTTAACTACAACTCTGTCTTTTAAAGGTTTAATCTTCATATCCTCCCTCCTTCTTTATTTTTATTTTGTTAGCAACTAATGTTATCGAGTGCTAATATAACCTGATTTAATAAATATAAGCAAACTTAAATTTGAAGATATATGGCTTTTTTATAGTGATTTTTAGTAAATATCTTTAATTTTTTATTTTTTACTCTATTTTCCTTAAAAAATTTTCTTTTCTTATCATCTTTGATTTTATAAAGTTTAATCAAGTAAACTGAGCAACTCATTTGTTTTAGTTTCGAGATTGCTTAGCTTTTTTTTTGTCTCTTCAAGAATCTTTTTGGTTTCTTCAAGCTCATCGGCAACATAAAAACAGGCAAGTATAGCCGCCCTTAAAGGTGTAAGATTTGGATTTTGCTCATAAACTTTTCTAAGTTTTTCATCCACATAGGCAGCTAAACTTTCCACATATTCAGGAGGTTTTTCTCCTTTTATAGTATATTTTTGCCCTAAAATGTAAACTTCAGTTTTATACATTTGACTCCAGATCGAGTTCTTTTAACAATTCTTCAATTTGTTTTTTTATTATTTCTCTCTCTGAGTGCAAATTTTCTATTTCCTGATTTTTGGTCCTAATAATCTCTTCAAGACTTGTAATTCGTTTTTGAAGTTCTTCCTTTTCTGCTTTAAGCATTTTGATCTTATCAATAGCGGATTGAATTTTTTGATCAATCATCTTTTCCTCCTCTAATTTTTATTATTTGAGAAATTTTTTCGGTCGAAATAGTTTTATTTATTCTTTGATATTCAAAATATGAAACTAAAACCCTCTGTACATATGCACGTGTTTCGCCATATGGAATATCCTCTATAAATTCGTCTATGCTATTATAATCATTATTTTTAATCCATAAAGAAACCACATTTTCTCCTGCATTGTAAGCAGCAACAGCAAAAGCTATATCTCCAAATTCTTCAATTAGTTTTTTTAAATAATAAGTTCCTATGGTAATATTTTTCTCTGGATCAAAAAGTTCTTGTGCCTGCTGAATGTTTAACCCTATTCTTTTACCCTCTCTTTTTGCTGTATCAGGCATTAGTTGCATAAGTCCAATAGCTCCTGCAGATGATATAGCAAATCTGTCAAATCTTGACTCTTCTCTCATAATTGCAAAAATAAGAGTTGGATCAATCTCGAATCTTTTAGAAACTTTATTTACAATTTCTCTATATGATTGGGGATATAAAAGATCTTGATAATTAAATCTATGAGGGAATCTTGATATAAGTCTTACAGAAGTAGCATAATCTCCCAGATTATAAAGTATTCTGCTGTAAAAAGGAATGTTTTCATTATCTTTATTATTTTTTATCAAATTTTTTAATTCTCTTAAAGCCTCTTCTTTAAAGCCTGCCTTTGAAAGTAATTCAACTCTTAAAGGAAGATTTTTATTGCTATCATTAAGAGATAATGGTTCTGGTATATATGTTACCTTACCTTTTAAAAACAAAAGGTATGAATAAATATCTCCAGGCTGAAAGGACAGGGAGTATTGTTTTGTTGCAAAAACTCCTTTTCCTTCATTAGCTTTCTCTAACCAATAAATATACTTAAGTTTCCCATAGGATGAATAGAGTTCTTTGAAAATCTTCTTTGCTTCATCATATTGACCTGCTCTATAGTAAGTCCATCCTAAATACCACATTGCCTCTTCCTTAGATGAAGGATATAAATCAACGACTCTTTTTAATAAATTAACTGCTTTTTCTGTGTCGCCTGTTCTTCTTATAATATTTGAATAGTTTATTAATAAGTCACCAATTCTCTGGTCTGCAGAGTTAATATACTCTTTCATCTCTTTTTCAAAGGTAAAAAAATCTCTTGCTCTAAGGAGTGATCTGCCTCGCCAGTAGTTGTCTCCAATTTTTTTAAAAATTTCTGCACTTTCACTGTATCTTTTTTGCATAAAAAGGCTATAACCAAGGATTGATAGAATTTCCTCATTTTTTTGATTCTTTAATCTTGATAAAGCCTCTTTGAGATATTTTTCAGACTCTTTAAACATATAGGCATTGTTTAATGCCTTTGCTTTTCTTATTAAATCATTTATAGTTATGTCCTCCTTTGACAGTTCTTTTTCAGCTTTATCAGCAAAAGATGAGGATGTCAAAAATATCTCTTTAAATAACTTTTTTGACTTTTCAGTATTTCCCTTTTCTTTTAAATACTGAGCAAACTCAAACTTTACTGCTAAATCTTCAGAATAATCATTTATATATGTTTGATAAAGCATTTCGATATCGGCGCTATTTAATTTACTAAAAATTTTTATTTCCTCTTTTCTTACATCTTTTAAAATTGGAGAGGATGAATAATTTCTTTTAATTTCAGATAAATCCATAAGTGCTTCATTATATTGCCCAAGTCCAATATAACTTTTTGCTCGCCAAAAGAGAATATAGTCTCCAATTTCTTTTAATTCAGGTAATACTTTTGTAAAATTTTTTTCAGCAATTGAAAAATTTCCTGAATCTAATGCTCTTTTACCTTCTATAAGATAGTTTAAAGCAGGAAATTCAGATAAAATTGAAGATGGCAGACTAATCATCAACAAAAATATAAATAATAACAAACAGTATTTCTTCATTTTATCCCTATTCTATTGAGATAAAATTCGTAGTTTTTTCTAACATCTTCTATGTTATCTCCACCGAACTTTTCTAAAAAAGTCTGAGCTAAAGACCATGCAAGGACTGCTTCTCCGATTACACTCGCAGCAGCAACTGCGCATATATCAGACCTTTCATAGGCTGCATCAACCCTCTCTTTTGTAAAAACATCTATTGATTTCAAAGGTTTTCTTAATGTTGGAATAGGCTTCATTGTAGCTTTGATAACGATTGGCATACCATTACTCATGCCACCTTCTATTCCACCCATGTGATTTGTCTTTCTATAAAAAAACCCGTCATAAAAAATCTCATCCATAACTTCAGAGCCAAATTTTTTTGAAATATCAACTCCATCGCCTATTTCTACTGCCTTTATTGCTTGAATGCTCATAAATGCTTGAGCTATAATGCCATCAAGCTTTCTATCCCAATGAACATAACTGCCAAGACCTGGTGGAACACCAACTGCAAAAACTACAAATCTTCCACCAAGGCTATTGCCATTCTTTATTGCTTCATCAATTAGTTCTATCATTTTATTTTCAATTTGGATGGAAGGGCATCTAACCTTTGAAGATTCAGCCTTTTTATGAAGTTCTAAGAGATCTTCTTTTTTTAGTTGGGAAATTTCGAGGTCTAAATTTACAGAACCAATTCCACATACAAAACTTCCAATGAAAATATTAAATTCTTTTAAAAATTTTTTTGCTAAAGCTCCTATTGCAACCCTTATAGCAGTTTCTCTTGCTGAAGAACGTTCAAGTACATTTCTTATATCAGAATGTCCATATTTTAAAAATCCTGCTAAATCTGCATGACCTGGTCTTGGCTTTGTAACTGGTGCGATGGAATCTTCAAATTGGCTGTCAGGATTCATTGCCTTTTCCCAGTTATTCCAATCTCTATTTTTAATAGATAAAGCTATGGGTGAACCGATAGTTTTACCCCATCTTATTCCTGAAAGAATCTCCACTTCATCAGATTCTATTTTCATTCTTCCACCCCGACCATATCCACCTTGTCTTCTTTTGAGGTCAATGTCGATATCATCTTTAGAAATAGACAAACCTGCAGGCATCCCCTCAATTATACCTATAAGACATTTACCATGAGACTCCCCTCCAGTAAGAAATCTAAGCATAGCCCTATTTTAAAATATGTTTATCTTTTTTTTCATCTGAAAAATACACTAATTTTTTTCCTCCTAAATGCATCGGAATAGTATTTTCAACCCACATTCCATTCTTAAATAATTCTTCATTAACTGTGCTGAAAAGAACCTCTGATAGAAAACCATAGCACTCACCTGCATCTATTGTCTGAACTAATTTGCATTCAATAAATCCTGCACAACCATCTATCAAAGGAGCAGATATTTTTTGAGCTTTTATTTTCTTAAGCCCTGCTTCTTTAAATTTATCAACTTTTCTACCAGTCTTGCTACCACAAATCCAAATTGTCTTCTCCATTTTTTTTGTTGGGATGTTAATTGCAAACTCTCCTGTTTCCAGAATTAATTCTGCTGTATAATGCTCCTTTGATACAAAAACAATAACCATCGGTGGTTCCTCTGAAGCAGGAGATGCCCAAGCACAGGACATAACATTTTCTCTACCGTCTTTTCCAATAGATGTAAGAAGAAATACTACCTTAGGATGAAGCAGTCGATAAAATTCTTCCTTGAGAATTTTCATCTTTACACCCCCTAATTTTATTTCATTTTACAATTATATCAATTTTAAGGTAAAATGACTTTATGAATGGACAGACAAAGGGAACCTTAAAAACTCTATTAATTTGGCTTGTTATAGGTGTATCTATCATTGCACTCTTTAATCTTTTTAGTGTGCCCCAAAAATCTGAAAAAGAAATAATATTCTCAGAATTTTTAATAAAGCTTCAAAATAATCAGGTTGAAGAAGCCCAAATTAAAGATAGTTCTATTACAGGAAAACTTAAAGACGGAACCCAATTTAAAACCTACTATATCAATTATCCAGACCTTGTAAAAGAACTTTCTACCCAAGGCGTAAAATTTTCAGTCAAACCACCAGAGCAGACTCCATGGTATGTGAATTTTCTTATTTCATGGGGACCTATTATTTTCCTTATCTTTCTTTGGATTATGTTTATGAAACAAATGCAAGCAGGGAGTTCTCGCGCCATGTCCTTTGGTAAAGCAAGAGCAAGAATGGTTTCCAATAAATCTATAAAAGTAACCTTTGCAGATGTTGCAGGGATTGAAGAAGTAAAGGAAGAAGTAAAAGAAGTTGTTGATTTTCTTACAAATCCTCAGAAATATACAAAAATTGGTGCTAAAATTCCTAAAGGTATTTTATTAGTTGGTCCTCCTGGAACAGGTAAAACCCTTCTTGCAAAAGCAATTGCAGGAGAAGCAGGTGTTCCCTTTTTCTCTATATCCGGTTCAGATTTTGTTGAAATGTTTGTTGGTGTTGGTGCGAGCAGAGTCAGAGACCTCTTTGAACAGGCGAAGAAAAATGCTCCCTGTATAATCTTTATCGATGAAATTGATGCTGTTGGAAGACAAAGAGGTGCTGGATTAGGAGGTGGACACGATGAAAGAGAACAAACACTAAATCAGTTACTTGTTGAAATGGATGGTTTTGAAAGCAATGAAGGTATTATAGTGCTTGCAGCCACAAATAGACCTGATGTTTTAGACCCCGCATTACTAAGACCTGGAAGATTTGACCGTCAAATTGTTGTGCCTTTACCAGATGTAAAAGGTAGGCTTGAAATACTCAAAGTACATACTAAAAAAGTTCCATTAGGCGATGATGTAGACCTTGAAAAAATTGCAAGAGGAACTCCTGGTTTTTCAGGAGCAGATCTGTCAAATCTTGTCAATGAAGCAGCGCTTTTAGCAGCAAGAAGAAATAGTGAAAAAGTGCACATGAATGATTTTGAATCTGCAAAGGACAAGGTTTTAATGGGAGTTGAAAGAAAAAGTATGGTCTTAAGTGAAGAAGAAAGAAAAATTACAGCCTATCACGAGGCTGGACATGCTCTTGTTGCAAAACTTACACCATCTACAGATCCTATCCACAAAGTAAGTATTATTCCAAGAGGTAGAGCCCTTGGTGTTACTCAACAGCTTCCCCTTGATGACAGATATACCTATTCAAAAGATTATCTTTATGGAACCCTAAAAGTACTTCTTGGTGGAAGAGTTGCTGAAGAAATTGCTCTCCAAACAATGACAACAGGAGCAGGCAATGACCTTGAAAGAGCTACAGAACTTGCAAGAAAAATGGTAACAGAATGGGGTATGAGCGAGAGAATGGGTCCGCTTACCTTTGGCAAAAGAGAAGAACATGTGTTTTTAGGAAGAGAAATTGCTAAACACAGGGATTACTCAGATAAAACAGCAGAAGAAATTGATGAGGAAACAAAAAGAATTGTAACAGAAGCCTATCATCAAACCAAGGACTTACTCGAAAAAAACAGAAATCTCCTTGATGCTATTGCCAAAGCTCTTTTAGAAAGAGAAACTCTTGAAGCAAATGAAATAGACCAGATAATCTTAGAAGCAAAAGTAGCTGCATGAAAATCAGTTTTCGAAATTTTCTCCTTGATTTTTCAAAAAAAACTTATATTATGGGAATTCTGAATGTAACTCCAGATTCTTTTTTTGACGGTGGCAAATATATTAATTTTAAGAAAGCAGTAGAAAGAGGATTACAGCTTGCTGAAGAAGGAGCAGATATCATTGATATAGGAGGAGAATCAACTCGTCCCGGTGCTGAACCATTATCAGTAGATGAAGAATTAAAACGAGTAATACCTGTTATAGAGAATCTTTCAAAAAAAATCAATATTCCAATATCTATTGACACCTATAAAGCAAAAGTAGCTGAAGAAGCAATAAATGCAGGAGCTACAATTATTAATGATATAAGCGGACTTAGATTTGACCCTCAAATGCCCTATATAGCATCTAAATACGATACACCTGTTGTTATAATGCACATAAAGGGAACTCCAAAAAATATGCAAATAAATCCTGTATATGATGCCCTTATACCAGAAATTATAGAGTATTTAAGAAACTCAATAGTAATTGCAAAAAATGCAGGGGTTAAAGAAAACAATATTATCATTGACCCTGGAATAGGATTTGGTAAAAAACCAGAACACAATTTATTAATAATAAAAAATCTCAAAGAATTTGCCAATCTTGGCAAGCCAATTCTTATAGGTGTCTCAAGAAAAAGCTTTATTGGAAAAATTTTAGATAATGCTCCTGCAGAGCAAAGACTTGAAGGCACAATGGCAGCTGTAGCGGTATCAGTTATAAATGGAGCTAATATTGTGAGAGTTCACGATGTTAAAGAAATTGTAAAAGTTGTTAAAGTTGTCGACGCTATAAAATTTGGTCGAATTCCTACTACATCTTATCAGGAGCTTTAACTCCTAACATTTTTAATCCGTGCTTAAGCACAAACATTACTGCCTTACATAAAGAAAGCCTTGCATCAGTTAAATCTTTGTCTTCTGTTATTACTCTAAATTTATGATAATAGGAATGAAATTCGCCTGCAAGTTCCTGTAAATAAAAAGTTATTCTGTGAGGTTCTCTTAGATTCACAGCCAATTCAAAAATCATTGGATATGTTAGCACTTTTTTAATAAGTTTTAATTCATCTTCATTAAAAAGTTCACCGTTAAAATTTTTAGGCTCATAATTAGCTTTCTCAAAAATACTATTTATCCTTGCATGGGCATATTGCACATAATAAACAGGATTTTCCTGCGACTGTTTTTTAGCTATTTCCACATCAAACTCTAAATGGCTATCATGTCTTCGGGTAAGAAAGATGAATTTAGTAGTATCCGCACCTATTTCATCAATAAGTTCTCTTAATGTCACAAAAGTTCCGGCTCTTTTTGACATCTGTACAGGTATGCCATCTCTAAGCAAATTTACCATCTGGATTAGCAAAATTTTTATTTGTGATGGATTCATCCCCAAAGCCTGAACTGCGGCAGTTACTCTTTTTATGTAACCATGATGATCTGCTCCCCATATATTTATTAACTCATTAAAGCCTCTTTCAATTTTATTTTTATGATAAGCAATATCAGAGGCAAAATATGTATAAGTACCATCACTTTTTACAACAACTCTATCTTTTTCATCTCCGAAAGCTGTTGAACGAAACCATAAAGCACCATCTTTTTCATAAATAAAACCAAGTTCTTTAAGTTTAATTAGCGTCCTTTGAACTTCTCCTGTGTGAAAGAGTTTTCTTTCGCTTACCCATTTATCAAAAATAACACCAAAATCTTCAAGATCCCTTTGAATTTCTGCAAGAATTTTTTTATAGGCAAAATCTATCAGAAAATCTCCTACTTCATCGAAGTTTTTTTCTTTTAACTGTTCACCATAAGAATCATATATTTCTTTTGCAAGCTCATTGATGTATTCCCCTTTATAACAATCATCTGGCATAGGTGTATCTTTGCCGAATATTTTCTGAAGAGCAATATATACACTTAATCCTAAAAGTTCAACCTGTCGTCCAGCGTCATTTATATAATATTCTGTTGATACATCAAATCCTGCCTCTTTTAAGATATTAGCTAAAGCCTGTCCAACTGCTGCTCCTCTTCCATGGCCAAGATGCAAAGGTCCTGTTGGATTAGCACTAACAAATTCAATTTGAATTTTTTTACCCTTTCCAATATTTTGAGCAAAAAATTCATTGCCTTTATTTAATAATTCATGAAGTTTTGAGATTACAAACTCTCTTTTAAATTTAAAGTTTATAAATCCAGGCTTGGCTATTTCGATACTATCAAAAATATCCTTTTCAAGGTCGGCTTTAATCTCTTCTGCTATTTTTATTGGAGGCTTCTTTAAAACTCTGGCAAGTTCCATTGCAAGAGGAGTACTTAAATCACCAAAGGATTCGTTTTTTGGTGTTTCAAGCTCAACATTTATTGATGTATCAAGATTAAATTTTTTTAAACAACTTATAATTCTATTTCTTACTTCCTGATGCATAAGAATTAATTATACTTGAAAAATGACCTCTTTATCAAATAAATCAAAATTCTTTTATAAAATTGCTGATTAAAGAAAGGCTGTCTTTCGTTCAAGAAGTCTTTTTTTATCAGTATAATTGGGGCGGATGACGGGACTCGAACCCGCAGCACCTGGAGCCACAGTCCAGTGCTCTAACCTTTGAGCTACATCCGCCAACGCGCCTGGAGGGATTCGAACCCCCGGCCCACTGCTTAGAAGGCAGTTGCTCTATCCGACTGAGCTACAGGCGCAACAGTTATATTTTAAAAATTTTATCCACTCTAATGCAACCTGTCGACGTTCCTCAAAAATAATTTCTCTAAAGAAATATTGTTTCCTGAGATTACCGATGAGAATATAAAAAGTAAGCCTTCTTTTATGGATTTTAATTTTAAGGGTGGAATAAAACCTCGAAAAAGAAGTCTCGTAAATATAATAAAACAAAAAATATTTTCATTCAACATATCCTCCACAAAAGATTAGATAACAGCAAGAGCAGTTTTAGCAGTTTATTCTGAAGTTCTCAAGGAGGCAAAACCCCTTTGTATCCCCAAAAGATAAATTCTTTATTTTTTATCTAAAGGGAGTTTGAGGAACAAAATCCCTCAAAGGTCACAAAAGAGTTTGTAGAAAAATAATGCTTACCCATCCACAGTTGGTGATTGGCTAAGAAGACAGGGAAATTCAGAGGGGCTTAAGGTATTATCTTGGTAAAAAATGGAGTTAAAAGATAAGTAAATGAGAAATTTTAGATAAAACCACCCCTAAAAATGCGATGCTCTTAGAGTCAAAAAATCACTCTTTGAAATTTCTATCGGCAATTTCAGGGTAAAAAAAAATATTGACAAAATTTTATAGATTTTGTATGCTTAATTTATCAACTACTTACCCTCCTCGGAAGGGTTAGATATATTTAAAAAGTGAAAAAAATCCTTAAAAAATCAATAATCGGGGTAATATAATGGATAACAATACTATTCCAATTTCTATTTCTGAGTTAAAACAAAAAAAAATTCCAGAACTAATGGAGATGGCAAGTACTTTAAACATTGAAAATGCCACCTCGCTTAAAAAACAGGATCTCATTTTTGCAATCCTTCAGAGTCAGATTGAAAAGATAGGAACTGTCTATGGTTCAGGAGTCCTTGAAATTCTTCCAGAAGGATTTGGCTTTTTAAGAAGTCCTGATTACAGTTACCTGCCAAGTCCTGATGATATTTATGTTTCACCATCTCAGATAAGAAAATTTGGACTGAGAACAGGAGACCTGATTACAGGGCAAATAAGGCCTCCTAAGGAAAATGAAAGATACTTTGCTCTTCTTAAAGTTGAAACAATTAATGGAAAACAAGTTGAAGAAAGCATTACAAGACCTCTTTTTGATAACTTAACTCCCTATTATCCTACTGAAAAAATTAATCTTGAATACAATCCAACAGATTATTCTACAAGAGTGATGGATTTACTTACTCCTGTTGGAAAAGGTCAGCGTGGTCTTATAGTTGCTGCTCCAAGAACAGGCAAAACAATGCTTCTTCAATCAATTGCAAAGGCAATAAAAAAGAATCATCCTGAGATATATTTAATTATCCTACTAATTGATGAAAGACCAGAAGAAGTAACTGATTGGAAAAGACAGGTTACAGGTGCAGAAATAATTAGTTCCACCTTTGATGAGCCTGCTAACAGGCATTGTCAGGTTTCAGAAATGGTTATTGAGAGGGCAAAAAGACTTGTAGAGGAAGGTCAAGATGTTGTAATATTACTTGACAGTTTAACAAGACTTGCAAGGGCTTACAATGCTATAACACCTGCAAGCGGAAAGGTACTTTCTGGTGGATTAGAAGCAACGGCACTTCAGAAACCTAAAAGATTTTTCGGAACAGCAAGAAATATTGAAGAAGGCGGTTCTCTAACAGTAATTGCTACAGCCCTTGTTGAAACAGGAAGTAGAATGGATGATGTTATTTTTGAAGAATTTAAAGGAACTGGCAATATGGAAGTTCATTTAGATAGAAAACTTGCTGACAAAAGAATATTCCCAAGCATTGATATTGGGGCTTCTGGTACAAGAAAAGAAGAATTACTTGTACCACCTGATGTTCTAAACAAGGTATGGATTTTAAGAAAAGTTTTAAGTACTCTTAGCCCTATTGAAGCAATGGAGTTTTTATTAAGCAAACTTAAGGGAACAAAATCAAATAAAGAATTTCTTGAAATGATGAATAAATGATGAAAACTGAGGATTACTGTTTTGTATGTGGCAGTAGGAATCCGAAAGGTATAAAAGCTGTATTCAATCATGGACAAGGCATGTCCTTTTCAGAATTAACTCTTTCTGATGAATACCAGGGCTGGAGCGGAATAATTCATGGAGGAATTATATCAGCCCTGCTTGATGAAGCATGTGTTTATGCTGGAAATTCTCTTGGATTCAATACAGTTACAGCAGAATTAAAAGTTAGATTTAAAAATTCAGTAGCACCTCACGAAAAAATATTTATAGAAGCTAAGGCAGAGCATAAAAAATCAAAGCTGATTGAAGCAAAAGCCTGGATAAAAAAATTAGATGGTTCTCTGGTAGCAGAAGCGGAAAGCAAATTAATAATAAAGGAAAAAAAGAGTGATAATAAGATTTTATAGAAAATCAGCACTTTCAGAATATAAAACCCATCTACTTTTAAAACGTTTACATTCTGAAATTTCAGATGAAATCAAACAGATTGAAACAGAGTTTTGTTACTATATACA
>NZ_MAVV01000027.1 GCF_001707915.1 Thermodesulfovibrio sp. N1
GATTTCAGAAACTGACAAAGACAATATCTATTTGAAACTTCTTCATTCAAGATTTACTTTTAATGATAGAAAAAGACTTGAAGATGAAATAGTTGGCACTAAAGATAAAATAGGAACCTTTTCTAATCCAAAACCAGACAGTGAAAAAGAGGGAAAAATACTCGTTGCAACTCAAGTTGTGGAAGCCTCTCTTGATATAGATGCAGACATTCTTTATACAGAGCTTGCACCGATAGATTCTCTTGTCCAAAGGATGGGCAGGGTATTAAGAAGAATCAAGGATGAAGAATCTTATAAAAAATATTTAGATGTTAAAGAACCCGAATCCTCTAATATTATCATTTTTTATCAAAAACCAGATGATAACATAAAACTATCTTCGGGTGCAGGAAGTGTTTATCAAAACGATTTATTAGTTTTTTCTCTTGCCTTGCTATTTAAAGGTACAAAACCCGAAATTGACAATAAGATAACAGAATTAAAGAATAAATACTGGACAGAAGAAAAAGAGAAAAGGAAAAAAGCAAAAGTAAAAAATGTATTAAAAGAGTTTCTTGAAGAATTGTTAAAAAATTTTGGCACTAGCAAAACTCAAACAAGGTTTGTCTTTTCTTTAGCCGAGATTGACAAAAATGCATTGGTAGAAGAACTTTACAGCACAATTCCGTCAACATCAAGTTATTTACAAAGATTTTATGAAACCCTTGATATCCTTGATGCGGGTTATATGTCTGATAGAAAACAAGAGGCATTGAAAATATTTAGAGAGATTTATACTGTACCAGCTATAACGGAAGATAGAAAAGAAGAATTTAAAAATGACATCATAAATAGTTTTTTAGCAAAAAATAATTTGAGCTATACACTTTTTAAATCTGAAGTCCTGTCTAAGCATGTCGTTAATATTGACATTAGAAAATATCTTTATAACAACTCACTTAATCTAAATGATGTCTCTTATCTCGCTTATGAACTTAAAGGCGTTAGTGAGGAGCAAATACACAGAATAAAAAAATGGTTAAGTGGAATTTATGTTTTTGCTGGCAAATATACCAATGATATGGGAGTTATTTTTAACATGGAAAACCGAAAAATAGAAAGTCATGATTCAGGAATAGTTGATATATGAAAGAAAATTTTATGCTTAGCAATTCAACTCAAATATTATTATGACCAAGACTCTTTACATTCTCGAATCCGTCAATAATCCGAAATTTCCCTATCGCCTTACAATAAAGCAGGGAGATAAGGTTTTGCTTGCTTTAAGGGTTCAAGATAGATGGCCTGGACAAAGAGGCAACATCTTTTGCATAAGAGAAACTAATCAGGAATTAGACCCTCCTATAGAAGAAATTGAGAGAGTTCCGATAATTTCATTAAAGCGTTACGGGAAAAGACTATCAATTGTCCTTGACCGACCTATAAATAAACGATGTGAATTTTTGTTTCTTACAAAGAAGTATAAGACCAAAGAGGGAGAATATGAGCAGATATTCTGGAGAACACAGAAAGCATTAATAGAAAGAAGACCAAGAGTTAAGCTTACAACCTATTACAAAGACAGATTAAATGTAATAATTGATAACAATGAAAGATATCCATGGAGATTTCCAGAGAGCAATATTGAAAAAGGAAAGTTGCCTGTTGGAGACTACGCATTAAAAGGTGAAAATGAAATTCTGGCTGTAGTAGAAAGAAAGACCTTCGATAACCTTCTTGCAGAATTTGGCAGAATGCAAGCCTTTCATCAACAACTTGGAGAGCTTTCTGCTTATAAAAACTCAGCCCTTGTGATTGAGGCAAATTACTCAGATTTTTTAAATCCAAATAAGGTCAAATTTTACACTCCTTCATTTACTGCGAAGGCAATTGCTGAATTGTATGCACTCCATCCTAAACTGACTATTGTATTTGCTGGTAATCGCAAGCTTGCAAATGAATGGACCTATAGATTTTTCTGTGCTATAAATGCCCATGAAAATGACACTCCCCATGAGACAATCTCAAATTTAATTGAAAATTATGGCACCTGTCCAGATGCAAAGGGAGGAATCTATTTTGAGATAAAGAAAAAGATAGTGAATGACCTTCTTGAAGAATTTCAATTTTCAATGATAAAAGAAATATTTCCTGAGGCACCCCAAACAACTATCAGAAAAGTTTTAAAAGATTTAGAGAAAGAAGGCATTATTGAAAAATATGGTAAAGGTAAAAAGAGTTACTGGAAAAAGGGCTGATGACTGAGCTTGACTTTCAATCTATAAAGACCAATGGTATAAAAGTTAACTATCTTTATGTTTGCGAACGAAAGCTATGGTTTTTTGACAAAGGAATTCAGATGGAATCAAATTCAGATAGAGTATTAATGGGAAAAATTCTTGGAGAGTATTCCTATCCTTATGAAAAGACAAAGAATATTCTGATTGACAACCTTATCAGCATTGATATTGCTGAAGAAGACAAAATAAGAGAAGTTAAATACAGTAACCGTCTTGCCCATGCAGATAGAATTCAACTCCTTTATTATCTTTACTATCTTAAACGATTAGGCATATACAAAAAAGGCATTATAAACTATCCTAAGATGAGGAAAAAGGAAGAAATAGAACTTACAGAGGAATCAGAAAAAGAGGTTGAACAGGCTCTCCTAAAAGTTAAAGAGATTACAAGTTTTGCTGTTCCGCCTCCTATAAAGAAAAAACCTTATTGCACAAAATGTGCTTACTATGAATTTTGTTTTTCAGGAGACAAATGAGATGGCAAGAAATTACTATATCTTTTCAAATGGAAGGATAAAAAGAAAGGAAAATACAGTATACATTGAAAATGAACAGGGAGACAAGAAAGCAATCCCTGTTGAAGATATAGATGCCATTCATATTTTTGGTGAGATAGATTTAAATAGTAAAATTCTTAATTTTCTCTCTCAACAGTGCATTCCTGTTCATTTTTATAATTATTATGGTTTTTATTCTGGAAGTTTTATGCCAAGAGAAAGGAATGTTTCTGGAGAACTTATAGTAAGGCAAGTTCAACACTATCTTGATTATGAAAAAAGACTTTATCTTGCCTACTGTTTTGTAGAAGGTGCAATATTTCATATGCTGAGAAACTTGAGAGAATACAAAAATACAGAGCTTTTTCAGGAAAAAATTAAAAAAGAATATGATTCTGCACTGATGAAAAATAAAATAGCAGATTTAATGGGAAATGAAGGAAGGGCAAGAGATGCCTATTATGAGGCTTTCAATATGATTCTTCGTTCAGATTTTGAAATGGAAAAAAGGGAAAAAAGACCGCCTACAAATCCAATCAATGCTTTGATTTCCTTTGCAAATAGCATGATTTATACCACAGTTCTTAATGAAATATACCACACCCAATTAAATCCAACCATAAGTTATCTTCATGAACCTGGACAAAGAAGATATTCCCTTAGTCTTGATATTGCCGAGATTTTTAAACCCCTTATAGCAGACCCTGTAATTTTTAAGCTTATAAACAACAACATGATAAAACTTGAAGATTTTGAAAAAGATGTAAACTATTGCTATTTAACTGACTCAGGCAGAAAAAAATTCATAAAAGAATTTGATCATAAACTTTCTACTACTATAAAGCACAGAAAATTAAAAAGAAATATTTCCTACAGAAAAATAATCAGACTTGAATGTTATAAATTAATAAAACATTTTATAAATGATGAAGAATACAAGCCTTTTAAAGCATGGTGGTAGCAATGCCTTATCTTATAGTGACTTATGACATTTCTGAAGAAAGGGTTAACAAAGTAAGAAAAATACTAAAAAATATTTTATGTGGGTGCAAAACTCTGTTTTTGAAGGAGAAATTTCAGAGGGAAAACTGGTTAAATGTAAGTTTGAACTTGAAAAAGTTATAGATAAGGAAGTTGACTCCATTTATTTTTATAGTCTTGAAAACCGATTGAATTACAGAAAAACAGTTATCGGAGTGGAAAAAGAAATGACAGGAAATGTGCTTTAAGGTAGGAAAAAATTATGAAGTGATTTAATCTTCAACTTAGCATCAAACCAGATTTTTTTAATTATATAGGAAAATGTTTGATAATGAAAAATTTTTAAAGAATTTTCGTAGAAGTTGAAAAAAATGATGCAAGGATCGATGCGTATAAATTGTTTTTTCTAATTTTGGAAAATTTCATTAAAAATGATAAAATTGTTGTAAATAAAAGTTTTCATAATTATAAAATAGCTCTTTGACAAGTTTGGTTTCATCTGAACCATGTGGGATATAAATTAGTGCTATAACGGTTGATGGCAATATATTAAGGTTGTTTCATCTGAACCATGTGGGATATAAATTTATTTGTTGTGGGTGCAACTGTTTCATCAGGATCAGTTTCATCTGAACCATGTGGGATATAAATTGTTACATCTTTTCCAGCCCAGATTATTTCATACAAGTTTCATCTGAACCATGTGGGATATAAATTTCATTAGTAAAAGAAAAAGTTTCCCCAAACTCATTAGTTTCATCTGAACCATGTGGGATATAAATCTGCTGGTGCGGTATGGGGAGCTGTAAGGGTATTAAGGTTTCATCTGAACCATGTGGGATATAAATATACTGTAACAACAAATGCGTTAGGTTCTATAGTTACGTTTCATCTGAACCATGTGGGATATAAATTTGTTTACTTTTTAGTATCTCCATCAAGAAGAAACAGTTTCATCTGAACCATGTGGGATATAAATCGAATTTTTGCTGGTGCTTTCTTTTTAAGAATTTAAAGTTTCATCTGAACCATGTGGGATATAAATTTGGAGCCTTAGGTATTGCCCTTTCAGTAATAATGAGTTTCATCTGAACCATGTGGGATATAAATTGTGTGACGTCAATCAAAAAGTCACGAGGTTCAACTTGTTTCATCTGAACCATGTGGGATATAAATAAGACAAGCAAGCAGACTGCAGTAAGGTATAACTTGGTTTCATCTGAACCATGTGGGATATAAATTCATTCACTATTCTAATTTCCATTCCCTCTTTAACTGTTTCATCTGAACCATGTGGGATATAAATGAAAAAGAAGCCTTGGAGGATATAGAGTTGGAGATGGTTTCATCTGAACCATGTGGGATATAAATTGTTTTAGAAAACTTTGCCATTACATCTTTTTCTGGTGTTTCATCTGAACCATGTGGGATATAAATTATGATGTTTCTGTTTCTGTTTTATCATTGCTTTTTGTTTCATCTGAACCATGTGGGATATAAATCTGATTAAATGAGCAAGAGCAAAATCTGCTGATGTCGTTTCATCTGAACCATGTGGGATATAAATGTGGCTTATAAACAGCTGTCTGGGCAAAATCTGTAAAGGTTTCATCTGAACCATGTTGGATATAAAAACAGGCTGGGGAGAGGATGATAAGTTTCATTGGTACGTAGATTAAAAATCTATAAATCACTGAAAAAAACTTTATAAAAATTTTTTGCTCTTGCTGAGTACTCAGAAGAAAGCTTTTGAGTTTCTTTAAGGATCTGCTCTCGAAGGGGATGTTCTTCAAACCATTGACTGAGTAACTCCTCAGTTACTTCTATATGAAACTGCAAAGCATAAACCTTTTGTCCAAATTTAAAAGCCTGAGCTTCATAAAGAGCGGATTTTGCAAGATGTATCGCGCCAAAGGGTAAATCAAAGGTATCTCCGTGCCAGTGAAAGACTTTAAATTTTCTCCATACATCTCCAACAGATGGATGTTTTGCAAGTGAAATCATTAAAGAGTCTCTTAATCCTTCAGAGGTTAATTCAATATCAAGCCAACCAATTTCTTCACCATGTCCTTTATAAACTCTTGCACCAAGTATATGAGCAATCAATTGAGCACCAAGACATATGCCAAGAACTTTTAAATTTCTGTTTATTGCCTCTCTTATAAGTCTTGAAGTAATCCTTAATTGAGGATATTGTTCCATCTCATAAACTCCCATTGGTCCTCCCATGACTATTAATCCAGTGTATCCATCAAGTGTTGAGGGTAGTTTACCATCTTGAGCTTCAAAAATTTTATAGGGGATAGAATTTTCTCGAAGATAATCTTCTATGTTTCCAGGACCTTCTTCTTTAACATTTTTTATTATCGCTATCATTGTATCTATCCTGCTAAATTCCTTTTTTAATTGAAATTCCGTATTTTTTTATTCTGTAATTTAGCTGTCGTTCAGTTAAACCGAGTGCCTGCGCTGTTTTTCGTATATTAAAATTAAACTTTGGAAGAGTATCAACAATCCTTATTCTTTCAATTTCCTCAACCTCTGTGGGAAGCTTTAATTCACCAGATAGCTTGGGATTCATTTTTATAACTCCTCTAACAGTATCTGGAAGGTCATAGGGTTTGATGATTCTACCTTCTGACATAACAACAAGCCTTTCAATTGTGTTAGCAAGCTCTCTTACATTCCCAGGCCATTCATAGGAAATTAGTATTTTTAATGTATCTTCATCAATTGATACATTTTTTTTATAAATACTACAGAAGCTCTTTAAATAATACTCTATTAGCAGGGGAATATCCTCCTTTCTCTCTCTTAATGGTGGAATGTATATTGGGATTACATTTAGTCTCCAGAAAAGGTCTTCTCTGAAACTACCTTTTCTTATTTCCTCTGAAAGGTCTTTGTTTGTGGCTGAGATTATTCTTACATTAACTTTTACGGTTTTAGATGAGCCAAGAGGCTCCACTGTTCTTTCCTGTAAAACCCTTAAAAGCTTTGGCTGAAGCGAAAGGGGTAATTCACCTACTTCGTCAAGAAATATTGTTCCTTCATTTGCCTGCTCAAACTTCCCAATTCTTTTTACTGCACCAGTAAAAGCCCCTTTTTCTGATCCAAAAAGTTCTGCTTCAAGAAGATTTTCAGGAATTGCAGCACAGTTTATTGCCACAAAAGGACCTTTTGCTCTTTTACTCTGAAAATGAATTGTTTTAGCAATCAATTCTTTTCCAGTTCCTGATTCTCCAAAAAGCAATACTGTAGCATCAGTTCCTGCTACCTTCATAACAGTTTTAAGCACTGCCTGAAAAGAAGGAGACTGCCCAACAAGATTTGGAAAATTGTATCTATCCTTAAGCTGAATTCTTAATAGCAGATTTTCATCTTCCATTACTTTATAGCTTTCCCATAATTTGAGAAACTGGGCAATCAAAGAGGCAACTATTGAAAGAACTCTTAAGTCATCATCAACATCTCCCTGACTTAGTGTATATATTCTATCAGCTGAGATAACTCCGAGCATTTCTTCTTCAATCTTAATTGGAACGCAAAGGAAAGAAATACCCTTTTTATCAGGACGACTTCCTGTTTTATTGAGAAATTGTGGCTCTTTTTCTATATCGGGGATAAACATAGGTAATCCTGTTTCAATAACTTTACCAACTATGCCTTCTCCAATTTTATACTTACCTCTTTGGATTTCTTCTTCAGTAAGTCCATAGGCTGTGACAATTTTTATCTCATCTGTTTTTTTATCAAGGAGAAAAACACAACCTCTTGTCATATCAAGCTTTTTTGAGAGAATTTCCATTACAGAATAAAGATTTTTCTCAAGATCAAAGGAAGAGGTTAAAACCTTACTTACCTCAAAAAGAGCAGTTAATTCTCTGTTGTTTCTTTTATTCATATAGCTTATATACGGCAAATAATTGCCGATGATTAATTATACCATTTATTAGAGTTAGTGTCAATTTGGAGTAAAAATCTCAAAATTGCCGATAGAAAAAACAATGATTTTGTCATTCCGAAGGAGCGTAAGCGACTGAGGAATCTCCTCCTTTTTTTACCAGATAGATTCTTTAATGAGAGATTCCTCGGGGTATTAAACCCCTCGGAATGACTGCTAAACGAAATATTGCCTTTATCTCTATCGGCAATTTTAGGAAAAATCTATTGCATTCTTTTTTTGTGTTAATTATAATGAAAATATGCAAAACGCTGTAAAAATAGATTTATGGACAAAATTAATCAAAGAAAAATATTTGAATAGAGAGCTAAAGAGAAAAAAATTGCTAAAAAAAACCTGTGAAATTCTTAAGGTATACTTTTCAAACAAGAAAGTTAAAGCTGTATATCTGACCGGTTCTTTAATCAATGAAGGAGATTTTTACGATTTTTCAGATATAGACATCGCAGTTGAAAATTTAAGGGAGGATTATTTTAAAATTCTTTGCGAACTTGAGGAGCTTTTGTCTCATAGGGTTGATCTTATTGAGCTTGAGATTTGTCCTTTTAAACAATTAATCCTTCAGAGAGGTTTTAAAATTTTATGAAAAAAGAAAAGATAGCTTTACTTTTAGCATATTTTGAAGAACAAAACAAAATATTAAAAGAACTTTTTAATGAACTAAAATCCCTCAAAATCTCTGATAAGAAAGATACTGTATACATAGGTTTTTTATTACATAACTTATACTGCGCATTGGAAGACTTAATGGAGGAGACAGCAAAAACTTTTGAAAATACCCTTGATGACACTTCAAAATATCATAGGGAACTTCTTAAAAAAATGATACTTAATGTCAGGGGTATTAGACCTCAATTATGGTCTGGTGAGACTTTTAGGTTGCTTGATGAGCTAAGAGGTTTTAGACATATATTCAGGCACGCCTATGGATATGAACTTGACTCAAAGAAAGTTTTTGAAATTCAGAATAAAATGATAAAAAATTGGCTAAAAATAGAAAAAGACATAGAAAAGTTTCAAAAATTCTTGGAAGAAAATATAAAAGAATAAATAAAAAAAGAGGTTGCAGATAAATTCTGCAACCTCTTAATCGAATATAAGTTATTTTTGAATTTTATTTCTTTAAATAGCCTGTTCACCTTTTTCTTTTGTTCTGATTCTTATTGCATCTTCAACTGGTATAATAAATATCTTTCCATCGCCTACATTACCTGTGTAAGCCTTTTCCTGTATAACTTTGACCACCTTTTCAACAAGACTATCAGGAACAACAACCTCAATTTTTATTTTTGGAACAAATAGCACTTCAAGCTCAGAACCTCTGTATATCTCAACATGACCTTTCTGTCTTCCAAAACCCTTTACATCTGTAATAGTCATTCCCTGAATACCTGCTAAAACAAGGGCTTCTTTTACTTCTTCAAATTTGAATGGCTTAATTATTGCCTCAATCTTTTTCATTGCTTCCTCCTTTTCATACTTTTTCTCATTCCGAGGCTAAAGTGCCGAGGAATCTTAATTATAGATTATATGCTCTTTCACTGTGCTGTGATGAGTCAAGTCCTGTAATTTCTTCTTCCTCTGAAACCCTTAATTTCATAAATATCTTTATAATTAAGAATATTATAGCAGTCATTATAGCTGTGTAAACTATTGTTATAAGAACAGCAACTGTCTGAGTCCATAGCTGACCAGGATTTCCATAAAGAAGCCCCTTGCCAGCTTCATTAATTGCAGGATCTGCAAAAACTCCTGTAAGAATTGCACCAATTATTCCTGCTACACCGTGAATTCCAAACACATCAAGGGCATCATCGTAACCAAGCTTTGGCTTCATTGCAGTAACACTGAAATAGCATATAAATCCTGCAATTGCACCAATTATAACAGACCCCGCAATGTTTACAAAACCAGCAGCTGGAGTAATGGCGACAAGTCCTGCAATCATTCCAGATGCGATACCAAGTACAGTAGGTTTTTTAGTAACTGCCCACTCTGTAAACATCCAAGCAAGAGCTGCTACTGCTGTAGCAGTATTTGTGTTAATGAATGCCTGTGCAGCAAGTCCATTTGATGCAACAGCACTTCCTGCATTAAACCCAAACCATCCAAACCATAAAAGAGCAGCACCAATTGCAACCAAAGTTAAGTTATTTGGAACAAGTAATGTATTTTTCCTTTTGCCAAGTATTAATACTCCAACCAGTGCAGCTATCCCAGCGTTAATATGGACAACTGTTCCCCCTGCAAAATCAAGAGCTCCCATCTTTGCAAGAAATCCTCCACCCCATACCCAGTGAGCAACAGGAACATAAACAAGACTCATCCACAAAACTGAAAAAAGCGCCCATGCTGAAAACTTCATTCTCTCAATGTATGCACCGCTTATTAATGCCACTGTGATAGCAGCAAAGGTAAGCTGGAATACAGAAAAGAGAGCTTCTGGTATTGTTCCCTGAAGAGAGTCTACTTTAACTCCTTCTAAGAATGCCTTGTCAAGGTATCCTATTATTCCTGCGATATCTCCTGAAAAAGTGAGGCTATATCCATAAAATACCCATAAAAAGCTTACAATGCAATAGGTAACAAAGCTCATTGCAATTGTATTAAGAACATCTTTTCTTTTTGCCAAGCCACCATAAAATAATGCAAGTCCTGGGACTGTCATAAGCATAACCAAAGCTGTTGCTACAATCATCCATGCAGTATCACCTGTGTCAAGCTTTGGCTGAGGTTGAGCAGGTGCTTCTGTCTCTGCAAATATTAAATTTGCAGAAAGCGCTAAAATCATCATTATTAATATGAATACACTCAATAACTTTTTCATCTTACTCCTCCTTTAAAAGCTAAATGTAATGTTTATTCCTGTTACCCATGTGTCATCAAGATGTCCATTGGGATTGTAAGGGCTTCCATCAACAATTCTTTTTGTCTTACTTGAAAGTGGAAACCAATACTGAACCATAGGTTGAACTGTTAAATTTTTTGCAATTGGTATTGTAAATCCTGCCTGAAGCTTTCCATCATGAAATCCTCTGTATTTTTTCCCTGTGTAATCACCTGTGCTACTTTCGTAAGTTTTCCAGTAGGAGTCATCACCCATAAAATAGCCAAAGGATGCTGCAAGGTCTAAAGTTATGTCTTTGTAAACAGGCAGAGAATGGGAGAAACTGAGATTAATGTAAGTGCCAGGATAGGTTGAAATATCTCTGTAAATCGTCAATGTAGGCTTCGTAATTACATCATAGCTTGCACTAAGGAAAATTTCCTCTGTTTCGTCAGTATACTTTGTTCCGTAGTAAATGTAACCGCCTGTAAGAGAGAGTTTATCAATTGTGTAAGTGTAACTTAGTGTAAGGTCAGATTCATTAAAGCTTTTTCTACCTGGTCTGTCTGGAATAAAACTCTGCGTAGCCCTTTCATTTGTGTCAATGTTTCCCCAGTAGTTGACTGAAAAGCCTTTGTAAGAGAGTGTTATAGATGGTTGGATGACAACACTACCAGAACTTAACTCATAGCCTCTGAAAATATACCTGTTTGAGGCTCCTAAAGAAACACTCCCTGTTACTTTGTCCTCCTGCTTTGTATCCTCTGCCATAGTAACAGAAAAAGTAAGAAGCAGTAATACAGCAACTAACATATAGTTAATTGCTTTGTAAGTCCTCTTAAAATTTTGATGTTTCATAAAGGCACCTCCTGTTAATTTTTTATTGAATATTGCTAAAATCATACCAGATTGTAATTTGTTGGAAAATAAGGATTTTTTTAAATTAATTGCCTGACAAATTTGTAGAACAATACAAAATTGTAAGATTTTTTTATTTTTGCTGAAATTGATTATAGAGAAAAGTTGAATTTTTCCAAGAGTCGTTGTCATAAGTCCTTTGGCTTTGCTTAGAATGACTCTTTTATTGTCATCCTGCTCCATTTTGTCATCCCGAGGCGAAGCCGAAGAATCTAAGGAGGTCCTTCGGTCGCTATCGCTCCCTCAGGACGACATGTGAGGAGTCGTTCTGACCCTTTTTTCTATCATTCTGAGCAAAGCGAAGAATTCCTGAGAGATTCCTCGGGGTATTGAACCCCTCGTAATGATAGGATAAATTAGTGAGTTTTCAATTGTCCTATTTGCAATTTTAAGTCTTTCTTAAATATTTGTAAATGCATTATAATTTACAATTATGAGCATAAAAAGGAAGATTATTTTTGTATATTCTCTTTTTATTCTCTCCTTAATACTATCAACGGTTTTTGTCCATCAATTTTTTATTAGAAACACAATTTTAGATATTGAAAAAAACTATATTATAGAAGACTTAAAAAAATTAGTTCATTACTTTGACAATGAAAAACAAAATCTGTTAGGTCTCACTAAAGATTGGGCTTCATGGACAGATGCATGGCTTTTTATGCAAGATAAAAATCCTTCATTCATTGAAAATAATCTTACAATGGAATCTTTTATTAACAACAAAGTCAATCTAATAGCTTATTTTGATTTAAAGGGTAAACTAAAAGAAGGTTTTGAATACTATTCTGAAACAGATAAACTTTCAGCAGTTAATCAAAATTTCTGGGGAAAATATGTTCAAAAATTTTTAGCAATTTTGAAAATAGAAAGTTCAAAAACTTTCGGTTTAGTTGGTTTTACCTTCAGAAATGACAAGCCCTATTTAGTTGCAGTCTGTCCTGTTTTAAAAAGTGATTCTACCGGTTCTGTAGCAGGATATCTAATAATGAGTAGAATGATTACAGAAGAAAAGCAGAGTTCTATCAAGAATTTTTTTGGATTTAGGGGTTTTAAAATTGAAAATATAAAAGATGCAGGCGAAGAATTAAAAATCAATCCAGCAATTAATGAAGATTCGGAGAAATATAGAGTCTTTTACAGAACAGAGGATTTTTTTGGCAGTTACAGTGTTGGTTTTAATATTGAAAAAGAAAAAAAGCTGTGGAAGTTAGTTAAAGGAAGCAATTTAAAGTTAATTACCTTTTATATTTCTTGCTTTTTGATTTTTGGTTTTGTTTTTTATTTGTGGTTTAAAGACAAGATAATCAATAAAATTATAAATCTTGTAAACCATATAGAAGAAGTAAAAGCAGGCAAAACAAATGAAGTCAAGGCTGACAGCAAAGATGAAATCGGATATCTTGCTCAAGAAATAAATAGATACATAAATACAGTAAAAAAACAGATTAGTGAAATAGAGACAAATCGTAAGATTTATGAGACAATTGCCGAACAATCTGAGGCAATAATTTTTCTGTTTAACAGTAAAGGAGAAGTTTTATTTGTTAATTCTAAGGCATATGAAATTCTCTATAGAGAACATCATAAAACTTCTGCTAAAAATTTATTTCATTTACTTTCAGAGATTATTCAGATTAATCAAGGAGAAAAAGTTTATTTATCGGAATTAAAACTAAAAGATGACTTATTTGTAAGCGGATGGATAATTCCTGTTGAAGTTGAAGAGAAAGAGAAAGATATACTTTTTATTGCCCATGACATAACTTCTATAAAAAAGGAAAAAGAAAGATTGTTAGACAAAGCCTATAAGGATAGTTTGACCTTATTATACAATAGAGCCTTCTTTGAGTTTTCCTTAAGAAAGATAATTAATAAAGTTCAACAGGGAGAGGCTTACTCTCTAATTTTTATTGACTTAGATGATCTTAAAGCAATAAATGACAAATTTGGACATGTTGTTGGAGATAAAGTTATACAAGAAACAGTTAACTCTATTCGCAGAAGTATAAGAGATGATGATTTAGCATGCCGATGGGGTGGCGATGAGTTTGTAGTTCTCATAAAAGGTAATACAGATATAGCAAAAGCAGTAGCAGAACGAATTCAGACAAATCTTAAAAATGTAGTTTTAACTTACAAAAATGAAACAATCATTCCATCAGTAAGCATAGGTATAACAAACATTGATGCTTCTAAAGACATAGAAACTATTCTAAGAGAAGCTGATAAATCAGCCTATGATGCGAAAAGAACGGGTAAGAATAAAATTAAAGTTTTTGACCCTAAAGAATAGCACTTTCAAAATTATTCAAGAAGAAATTTTTTCTGCATTTCATATTGGGAGATGAATAGGTCTTCTATTTCTTCCAAATTTTTGTTATCTATTCCAATATCTTGAAGGTTAATATTCATTTTTTGGGGTCTTTTAAATCCTATGCCTAAATTCCATGATATCTTGTCAGCAATTCTTACAATATTGCAAATATTTATACAAGAATTTTCTTTTTGATGGGGATAGCTTTGTCCATGATGATCCTGAATTGTTATTTTTATTTCCTCGGGATAATTCCACCTTTCAGCTATAAAAGCACCAACCTCACAATGATTGATTTCTAAAATTTCCTCTTCTAATTGAATTATTGATTTCTCTGTTTCATGGATTTTTTCATAAATTTTTTGATAACTCTCAGATATGGCATTATTTATAAAAATTTTTCCTATATCATGTAAAATTCCAGAGGCTAAGGCTTCTTCTGGTTTAATTGTTTTTGTATAATTAGAAAGCAAACTTGAGCATAATCCTACTGCTAAACTGTGTTCATAGAGCTTCTGTTCAAAGGGTCCAAAATTTTTAAATAGATATCTTGATGATGTTGCAAGAATTAAAGATTTTGCTGTATTAAGTCCTATTAACAGCAGACTATCTTTTAAGGTTTTCACTTTTCGGGTTAATCCGTAGAAAGGAGAATTAGCAATTCTTAAAAATCTTGCGGTAAATCCTTTGTCATGGGACATAAAACTTTCAATCTCATCAATTGATACATATTCATTCTTCAAAAGATTTATAACTTTAAATACAATTTTACTATGAGAGGGAATATCGAGAGTTTTTGAGATTATATTTTCAATTTTTTCATTTTTTTCTGTTTCCATTTTTTATATTTTAACATTAAGGTTTTTTGAAAACAAAAAATTTCCTTAAATTGCCATTATAAAACAACTCTTTTCGCTTATACTTTCATTCTGAGGAACACGATATTCCTAAGAATCTCATCCTTTTTCATTACTAAAGAGACCCTTCGGCTTATGCCTTAGGGTGACAGAAGAAGAGATGAGAGAATTTTCGGGGACATTAAACCCCTCAGAATTTTTCCCAAACTCTCTTGACATATTTGATTAATCTTTTATATACTGAACATCAGTTCACATGAACAAGCGTTCAGGACATGAATCAAGGAAAAGGATAATTGAATCCGCTGTTAAGCTCTTTTCTCAGAGTGGATATAATGGCACAACAATGAGAATGATTGCCAAAGAGGCAGGAATAAGTGTTGGTGGGCTTTATCTTTATTTTAAAAACAAGGAAGAACTTTCTTTATATTTAATCAAAGAAAAATTGAATGAATTTTACAGTAAAGTTTTACTACCTCTTAAAGATATTCAGACTCCTTCTCAGGCATTAAAAGAATACTTTACAAAAGCCATAGAATTTGCAAAAGAAAATCGGGAATTAATTATCATTCATGGTAAACAGCAGGGATTTGCCTTTGGGGTTGAGATAAAGAAAGAGCTTTTAAAAAAGGAAAGAGAAATACTTGCAGAGATAATTAAAAGAGGTATTGAATCTCAGGAATTCAACGAAATTGAGCCAGAAGAAGTTGCTAAATTGCTAATGAATATACTTGGAGGCTATTTGCTTTCAGTGGTTGTTGAGCCTGAAAATCTTTTTAAGCTGGAAGTCTGTATAGATGTGATTTTAAAGGGATTACTAAAAAGGAGTAATTTATGAACAAAATAAGATTCATTTTAGCCTTTTTTATCATACTGTTTACTTTCGTAGCCTGTGAGAAAAAACAGCCACAACCTCAAATTACAGAAGTGTCAGTTATAAATGTACAAACTCAGGAAGTTGTGCTTACAACAGAGCTTCCGGGAAGAACATCTCCTTACAAAATAGCAGAGGTAAGACCTCAGGTAAGTGGAATAATTATTAAAAGATTTTTCAAAGAAGGAAGTAATGTAAAAGAGGGAGATGTTTTGTATCAGATAGATCCTGCACCTTTTCAGGCATCTCTGGATAATGCCCGTGCTGCCCTTGCAAAGGCAGAATCAACACTTCCTTCAATAAAAGCAAGACTTGACCGATATGAAGAGCTTGTCAAAGTTAATGCAATAAGTAAGCAGGAATACGATGATGTAAAAGCTCAGTATGAACAGGTTTTATCAGAAATTAAATACTGGAAAGCACAGGTTAAACTTGCAGAGATAAATCTCGGATATACAAAAATAAAAGCTCCAATATCAGGAAGAATTGGAAAATCAAATGTCACAGAAGGAGCTCTTGTTACAGCCTATCAGCAGATGGAACTTACAAGGATTCAACAGTTTGACCCAATTTATGTTGATATTCCTCAGTCAACAAAGGAGCTTAAAGAACTTGAAAGAAAACTTGCTGAGGGAAGGCTTAAATATGCTGGAGGAGAGCAAAATAAAGTGAAACTCATTCTTGAAGACGGAACAATTTATCCATTAGAGGGCACTTTGCAGTTCAAGGATGTCACTGTTGATCCGACAACAGGTTCAGTAATTTTAAGAGCCCTATTCCCAAATCCAACGGAAGTTCTTCTCCCTGGAATGTTTGTAAGGGCAATTATTAAGGAAGGAATAAATAAAAATGCCATTCTTATTCCTCAACAGGCTGTATTTCGTGATCCAAAAGGAAATCCCTTTGTTTATATTGTTGACAAGGAAAACAAAGTCCAGATAAGACCAATTGTTACTGATAGAGCAATTGAGGATAAATGGCTTGTTTTAGAGGGTCTTTCTGTTGGTGAAAAAGTAATTTTAGAGGGATTTCAAAAAATTATGCCAGGAATGCCTGTTAAATATAAGACTGAAGGCAAACAGGAAAAACAATGATATCTAAATTTTTTCTTGAAAGACCTGTATTTGCATGGGTAATTGCCATAGTTATTATGGGCGCAGGAATTCTTGCTATTTATAATCTTCCTGTTGCTCAATATCCTTCTTTGGCTCCTCCTTCCATTTATATTCAAGCCTTTTATCCAGGAGCTTCTGCTGAAACTGTAGAAAATAGCGTAACCCAAATAATAGAAGAAAAAATGACAGGTCTTGACAGAATGATTTATATGTCTGCTTACAGTGACTCTTCAGGCTCATCCCGCATTGAACTAACCTTTGAACCCGGTACTGATCCTGACATTGCATGGGCAAAGGTTCAGAATAAACTTCAACTTGCAATGCCAAGCCTTCCTGAGGCTGTTCAGAAAACTGGAATTTCTGTTGGAAAGGCAACTTTTAACTATCTTATGATTGTTGCTCTTATTTCAGAAGATGGCCGTCTTGATGCTAAAGATTTAAGAGATTACATGCACTCAAATATTCAGAAAGTTCTTGCCAGAATAGAAGGAGTTGGAGAGGTAGAGGTTTTTGGATTCCCCTATGCAATGAGGATATGGGTTGAACCCCATAAACTTGTAAGTTATGGTCTAACAATTAATGATGTAATTTTAGCAATTAAATCCTACAATGTGGAGGTATCTGGTGGCCAGCTCGGAGGAACACCAGCTAAGCCCGGACAGAGACTTAATGCGCCAATAATTGTACAAAGTATGCTTAAAGAACCAGAAGAGTTTGCTTCAATTCCTGTAAGAATTAATCCAGATGGTTCAACTGTAAAAATTAAGGATGTTGCAAGGGTAGAAATTGGAACAGATTACTATGATATAAATGCCTATTATCAGGGTAAACCAGCAGCAGGTCTTGCCATAAGACCTCTTCCCGGTGCAAATGCCTTAGATGTGGCAAAAAAAGTAAAGGAAAAGATGGAAGAACTTTCAAGACAATTTCCGTCAGGTGTAAAAGTTGTATATCCCTACGATACAACTCCTTTTACCAAAGTTGCTATAAATGAAGTTGTAAAAACTCTTATAGAGGCAATTATACTTGTTTTCTTTATTATGTGGCTTTTTATGGGAAGTCTTAGGGCAACCCTTGTTCCAACAGTAACTGTTCCTGTAGTTCTTCTTGGAACTTTTGCTGTTTTAGGGATGACAGGTTATTCAATAAATATGCTTACAATGTTTGCAATGATTCTTGCAATCGGGCTTTTGGTTGATGATGCAATTGTAGTTGTTGAAAATGTTGAAAGAATAATGAGGGAAGAGGGACTTCCTGTAAAAGAAGCAGTAATAAAGTCAATGGAGCAGATTACCTCTGCCCTTATTGGAATTGGAGCTGTTTTGTCAGCAGTTTTTGTCCCAATGGCGTTTTTCGAAGGTTCAACTGGAATAATTTATAGACAGTTTGCAATAACAATAATTTCAGCAATGTTACTTTCAGTTTTTGTAGCATTAAGCCTTGCTCCAGTTCTGTGTGTAATGTTTCTTAGACCTCATAAAGAGGAGCGTAAAAAAGGTCTTCTTCACTGGTTTAATCTGATTTATGAAAAATTTTATAGTCTCTTTTTCAAATCAAGAAATCTTTATACAAAAGCAGTGGAAAACTCCTTCAGAAAGGTCCCAGTTTATATAGTTGTCTATGTCATAATTGTTGTGACTCTTGGATTTATTTTAATTAAGCTTCCAACTGCCTATCTACCTGAAGAAGACCAAGGAATTCTTCTTACTCAGATTATGCTTCCCTCAGGCTCAACTCTTGAACAAACCGAGGAAGTTTTAAAAGAAGTTCAGGATTATTTTTTAAATAAAGAAAAAGATGCAGTAGAAACTGTGCTGACTATTGCAGGAATAAGTTTTTCAGGAAGGACACAATCAAATGGAATGGCTTTTATAAAGCTTAAAGACTGGCATTTAAGGGATAAAACAGACCTCAGAGTAAAGGCTATTCAGGCAAGGGCAATGCAGTATTTTTCTCAAAATAAAAAAGCCCTTATTTTTGTTTTTCCACCACCTTCAATTATTGAACTTGGAAATGCTACAGGCTTTGACTTACAGCTTATGGATATGGGAGGACTGGGACATCAAAAACTTATGGAAGCAAGGAATCAGCTTCTTTATATGGCAAATCAAGACACAAGGCTTAAAAATGTAAGACCAAATGGACTTGATGACATTCCTCAATATAAAGTTGACATAGATTGGCAAAAGGCTGGCGCTCTTGGAGTCCCTATAACATCAATTCATAACACAATATCAGCTGCCTTTGGAAGTGCCTATGTAAATGATTTTGTAAAAGATGGAAGAGTAAAAAGAGTTTTTGTTCAAGCAGACACTTCTTATAGAATGCTTCCAGAAGATTTGAATAGATTGTATGTGAGAAACAATGAAGGTAAAATGGTTCCATTCTCATCAATTGCCGATGGAAGATGGGTTTATGGTTCACCAAGACTTGAGCGATACAATGCCTTTCCATCAATAAACATAGTTGGAGAGGCTGCTTCTGGACACAGTTCTGGTGAGGCAATGAAAGCAATTGAAGAGATAGTATCAAAACTTCCAAAGGGAATTGGATATGCCTGGACAGGGCTTAGTTATCAAGAAAAGCTTGCAACAGGTCAGGCTCCAATTCTTTATGCCTTCTCAGTTTTTGTTATATTTTTATGTCTTGCAGCTCTTTATGAATCATGGACAATTCCCATTACGAATCTGATTTTACTTCCTCTTGGAATATTTGGTGCAGCTTTAGCAACATGGCTTATGGGACTTCACAATGATGTTTACTTTCAGATAGGATTTCTTGTTACAATGGGGCTTTCATCAAAAAATGCAATACTTATAATTCAGTTTGCAAGAGATAAAATAAGGCAGGGAGAGGAGATTCATAGGGCAACAGTTGAGGCTTCAAGAATCAGATATAGACCTGTTATTATGACATCTTTGGCACTTTTCTTTGGTGTTTTACCTCTTGCGATATCAAAAGGTGCTGGTTCAGGAGCAATGAACGCCATAGGTGTAGCAATAGAGGGTGGAGTAATTGCAGGAACATTTATAACCATACTATTTGTTCCGTTAGTGTTTGTTTTAATTTTGAAATTTTTCAAAGTAAAAGAAGTAAAATGAGGAAATAAGGAGATCTTTCGCTTATGCTCAGGATCACAAAAAGAGGGTTCAGTATGCAAAAAATGAGAAAAATTGTTATTATGATTTTATTTTTAATCCTTACATCCTGCACAATGATACCTGAGTATCAAAGACCTGATGCTCCAGTTCCAAAGGAATGGCCTAAAGGCGAAGCCTATCAAGAATTAAAATTAGATGCCATACCAACCGCAAAATCCCTAAAATGGAATGATTTTCTTATAGATGAAAAACTTCAAAAACTCGTTGAAATTGCTTTAAAAAATAATCGTGACCTAAAACTTTCAGCTCTTAATGTTGAAAGAGCAAGGGCATACTACGGAATTCAAAGAGCAGAGCTCATTCCTGCATTTGATTTATTTGGTTCAGGACAGAGGCAGAGAATTCCAGAAACACTTTCTAATAATAAGGCAGAAATCACTTCACAGTATAGTGTTACTTTTGGAATTAGCTCATGGGAGATTGATTTTTTTGGAAGACTTCGTAGTTTATCTGAAATGGCTCTTGAAAGATATCTTGCCGAGGAAGCCACTCACAGAGCTGTAAGGCTTTCTCTTATTGGTGCAGTAGCGATTGCCTATTATACCTATGCTACAGGCATTGAAAATCTTAAAATTGCAAAAGAAACACTTAAAAATCAGGAAGAAAACTATGAGTTAATAAAAAAACGATATGAGGTCGGAATAGCCTCTGAGATAGATCTTCACAGAGCAAAAACACAGGTTAATCTGGCTTGGGAAGCTATGGCAAGATATACACAAATTGTTGCTCAGGATAAAAACACCATTGACCTTTTAGCTGGTGAACCTGTAAGAGAAGAACTTTTACCTGAAGGATTAAACATAAAACCACCGAAAGATATTTCTGTAGGGCTTTCCTCTGAAATTTTACTTAACCGTCCTGATATTTTAGCTGCTGAACATACCTTAAAGGCATATAATGCCCAGATCGGAGCAGCAAGAGCTGCTTTTTTCCCAAGAATCTCACTTACAACACTGATTGGAACAGCATCCCCAGAGCTTTCAGGACTTTTTGAAGGAGGTTCAAAGACATGGACATTTCAACCACAGGCTATTCTTCCAATTTTTGATGCAAGGGTATGGGCTGCCCATTCCGCAGCAAAAGTTGAAAGAGAAATAGCCCTTACAAACTATGAAAGAACAATACAGCAAGCCTTTAAAGAAGTCTCTGATGCTTTAGCAGTAAAGGGAACAATTAATCAAAGAATCAAGGCAGTTAACTCTCTTGTAGAATCTCTTAAAGAAACATACAGACTTGCAAAAATAAGATATGAAAATGGTATAGACAGTTACCTGAGTGTTCTTGATGCTCAAAGGTCATTGTTTCAGGCAGAACAGCAATTTAATAATCTAATACTTGAAAAATACGCAAACTTAGTAACCCTATATAAAGTCCTTGGAGGGGGAGAATAAGAGTTTTAATTTGTCTTTGCTATTTGAATAAATTTCTTTAAATTTGGTATGATTATTTCATACCATAAAGGGAGGTGATTATAATGTCAGGTGTTGTTAAAAAAACAATTTCTCTTCCAGTTGATTTAGCAGAAGAAGTAGAAAAAATTGCAAAAGAGGAAAATAAAACCATTAGTGCTGTAATTCAAGAAGCGATAAGATTAATAAAAAAAGAAAAATTAAAACAAGAATTTTATGAAATTCAAAATTATTGGAGCAAAAAAGCATTAGAAAAAGGGATTCTTACAGAAGAGGATTTAGAAAGGTATATCAGTTGAAATTAGTTTTTGATACTAACATATACATCTCAGCTTTTGTTATTACAGGTAGTTTAGCAGAAAAAGCAATTTTAAAAGTTATAAAAGAAAATTACAGATTATTTATTTCAAAGGAAATTGTAGATGAAGTTTTATCAGTTCTTTCAAAAAAATTTGATTATAATAAAGAAATGTTAAGCAGAACTGCAATTTTCCTTTCAGAAATAGCAGAGCTGATAAAAACTCATGATAAAGTTTATATTCTGAAAGATAAGGCAGATAATAGAATTATTGAGTGTGTCGTATTGGCAGAGGCTGATATTATTGTTTCAGGTGATAAAGAAATGCTCTCACTTAAAGAATATAAAGGCATAAAAATAATTACATTAAGAGAATTCATAGAAAATTTTTAGTTTTACTTTCTATATTTTTTCTGAAACGGTCAAGGATAAGCTCTCTAAATTTTTTTCAGTATTGCCCCAAGCCTGCTAAACATATTTACCCTAACTTGAACGAATATAATCAACAAAGTCTTCTTGAAATCTTTTCAGAGTCTTTTTGATTTTCTAAAGAATCTATCATTTTACCAAAATTTACTATACTTCTAACTCAAAAATTTATTTAGCTTCTGTGATATACTTAAATATGCTGAATAAAGTGAAAGATAGTAAAAAATCCGCTTTACATCGGGAAAATGTTTTGCATTTTGAAGAGATTACTAAAAAATTCAGCATTTATTTTTTGCTTCTTTTTGGCTCAAAAGCAGAAGGCACTGACAGACCTGAAAGTGATGTAGACATTGCTGTTTATGCAGATCATGTTCTTTCTGAAGAAGAAAAAGTTAATTTAGCCTTTGAACTATCCTTAATTTTGAAAACAGAAAACATTGATCTTGTAGATATTAAATCCGCACCACCCATACTGAAGAGAAAAATTTTTGAAAACTATAAGATTCTTTATCTAAAAGAACCTTTTATTTTTTATCAGGTTGAAATTTCAAGTTTAAAGGAGTATGATGAATCAAAAATTCTTTACGAAATGAGAGATGAAAGACTTAAGGAGTTTTTGATTGATAGATAAGGATTTTATTAAATCGAAAATTTTCTTCATAAAATCCTACTATGAAGAACTGGAGCATATACTTTCATTTTCAGACACTGAAATAAAAAAAGACTTCGTAAAATTAAGAGCCATTGAGAGAATTATCCAACTGATAGTTGATGAAATTATTGATATTAACACCCATTTCATTCGTTATGGCTCTTTGAAGATACCTGAAAGTTTTCAAAGTAGCTTTCTTGTGCTTGCAGAAAATAACATTTTACCTGAGAGTTTTGCAAAAAAAATTGCCCCTGTTGTTGGACTTAGAAACAGGCTTGTCCACAGATATGAAAAAATAGATTTGGATTTATTACTTAGTTTGGTGCGAAAAAATAAAGAAGATTTTACTGAGTATTTGAAATATATATTTCAATTTATTGAGAGAAGCTGAGTCTGAAAAACTAAAAAGGGTATATCGAATTCTTCAGGAATATCCTCTAAATCATCTGTATTTTCTTTTATCTCGTAAAGATATTGATTAAGTCTTTTTATGTCAAGATTCATAACTATCTATAAAACTCAATAAGAACTATTTCATTCATTCTGTATTGAAGAGATATCTTTTCAATATAGGCAGTTCTGACTTCTGGATTTTTATCAACAATTAAAATTCCTTTTTCAAGGACATCGATAACAAAATCGTAAGTTGCATCATTAATTATTCTTAAATCTATTTCATCTGGTAAAATATCTATTTGATTTTTTCTCAATTCCTCTGAAATAGCAATTTTTATATCAACTTGAAAGGCAAAGGGATTTTCAATTTCTTCAGTATAAACCGCTATGTCTATATCATTGGAAATTGGTAATGCCTCTGCAAAAGAGCCATAAAGATAAGCAAAAATTATTTTCTTTTCTTGTTCGATTACCTTTG
>NZ_MAVV01000028.1 GCF_001707915.1 Thermodesulfovibrio sp. N1
CACTCTTTTTCCCTTTTATTTAATTGGTTCATTTTTTTAATAATATTTTGCCTGGAATAATTGGAGGAGATGTTGTAAAAATTTTAATGATTAAAAGAAAAAAACTGGAATTAAAAAAGCTATAGCTTCTGTTTTTATGGAAAGATATACAGGACTTTTTGCGTTGTTGTTAATCAGTCTTATATTCTTTATCTTATTTTATAATAAGCTTCCAAAGCAGATTTTTTTATGGATTGTTCCAGTAAGTTTTTTTGGATTTTTTGTTGGCACGATTTGTCTAATGCTAATTTCAAAAATTAAATTTTTTCAGAAATTTAAAGATTACATTTTTAGTTATACCAAAAAACAAATTCTGAAGGGATTTTTTTATTCATTAATTGTTCAATTTATTGTGATTATTTCAGTTTATGTTATTTTCTATGGATTTAAAATTTCCATATCTTTTTTTGAATTATGCGTATTTTTGCCAATTATAATATTAATTTCTATGCTACCAATATCAGTATCAGGCATTGGAGTTAGAGAATGGTGTTTTATTTTATTTTTTGGAAAATCCTTTGGTGAGCCTCAGGTTGTAGCAGTATCTTTATTATGGTTTCTTTCTCAGGCTTTTGCTTCTACTGTTGGAGGCATAGAGTATCTAAGATTTAAGAAGCCTTTGAATGTAAAGAAGAAATAAAAATCTTTTCAAATCCCTAAGATTATTAGGAAATGGATCGGTTTTTAACTTTTCTACAACCTCTGTTTGAGTGAGTTTGTCTTCAATATTTAAGTTATACTTTTTAACGATTTCTCCTGCAATGTAAAAAACATCTTCTCTTCTTTCTCTTAACGGAAGTATTCTGAAGAAAAAAGGATCAAGAAGTTTAACAAGTGAACTTGAAAATTCACCCATTGCTACTTTTATTCTTATATCTTCTTTACCTACAAGAATAAACTTTATATCAGGAAAATCAATGGGATTAATATCTCCTACCCTATAATATTTTCTATTTTTAATCGCTTTTTCAAATTTATCTTGAAAACTTTTTGGCATACTATCAAATTCTTTTATTACTAAGGTCCCTTCACGAGCGTTTTGTAAAACTCCTTTCTTTCCCTTTTTACCAAGATATCCTTCCTTTACTCCAAAAAATTCCTCTTCAAGAGTTTCCTCTTCTATATCACAAAAAATCATAACAAAGGGTTTTTCTCTTCGAGGATTATCATCGGCTGTATGAAGAGCTGCAGCAAGAAGTCTCTTGCCTACTGCTCCTTCTCCGTAAATAAAGATATTTCTGTCTTTTGAATTTTCTTCAAATAAATTTTTAAGCATATTAGAAAAAATAGGATTTTTTGTTTCAAACTTAAATTTTTTAAGCTTGTAAAACGTCTCTGTTGAAAATCGAACTTCTTCAAGTACATCAAAATCTTTTGCAATTAAAAGAAATCTATCCATAGCATTCTGTAAAATTTCCGTTGAATCGGACTCTTTTATACGAAAATATCTTTTTGAAAGTTCAAGGAACAATTCACGATTATCAACAACGGACGGAAACATTAAAGCCTGTGCACCATAGGCAGACAAATCTGACAGCAATGCTAAATCGTAAATACTCTGTAAGATTGTACCTCTCTGAGGCACATAAGTTTTTATATTTTTTTGTCCATCTTGAGGAAATATTTTATTAAGCATATTTACAACTTCTCTAAAGGGTTTAGAAAGAATATTTCTCCTGAGAGCCTCTATATTATTTGTTCCAAAAACAGATTGTTCAAGATAAACTCTGTCTTCAAGAGGAAGTTTTATCAAAAAATTAATGATTCTTCTGTATGCGGGGAATTCATTCATCATGAAAATTAAACCAAGACAAGGTAAAAGTCCTGCAAAAAAAGCTTCATCTCGATGAATATGGGAAAACTTTTCAGATATTAAAGAAGAAATTTCTGCACTTAAAATTCCATATACCCAGAAAAATAAATCTTCTTCTTCAAGAAAAAGGTCTCTCTCAAGAATGATTTGTTCAATTTTACTGAGACCTAAATAATTAACCATCTGTGAGAAATTTGTTATTTCTATTTTGCCAGAGGGTTTATTTACTTCATGAAATATAAGATATGCAATTATAGGGTCATACTTTATGAGATAGGAAATCTTTTCACCATCTTCCTTTAAAAGCTCTCTAAATCTCGAAATTGTATGTTTAAATACAGGAAAACTCATAATATCTATTATAATAAAATATAAAAAAAAGCAACTATGAATAAAGAAAAAAATATGTATAAAGAAAAAGATTTTGAAATAATTGTTGTTGGAGCAGGACATGCAGGTTGCGAAGCAGCAGCTGCCTGTGCAAAAATGGGACTAAGCACCGCCCTTTTTACAATTTATCTTGACACAATTGCTCAGCTAAGCTGTAATCCTGCAATTGGAGGACTTGCAAAGGGTCATCTTGTAAGAGAAATTGATGCACTCGGTGGAATTATGGCTCGTGTTACTGATATGGCTGGAATACAGTTCAGAATGCTTAATCGTTCAAAGGGTCCTGCTGTATGGTCCCTTCGTGCTCAGGCTGACAGAATTCTTTACAATGTTTCAATGAGGAAACTTCTTGAGATGCAAGACAATCTTACAATAAAACAGGCAATGGTTGAAGAAATAGTTGTTGAAAATGGGAAAGTTAAAGGAATAATTACCTCTTTGGGTGTTTTCTATGAAGCAAAAGCTGTCATAATTACCCCAGGAACATTTCTTAATGGGTTAATTCACATCGGACTTAATTCCTTTGAGGCAGGAAGAGCAGGCGAATTTCCTTCAAAAAAGCTTTCTTACTGTCTTCAGAAACTTGGTTTAAAGATGGGAAGACTTAAAACAGGAACTCCACCAAGAATTGATGCAAAAACAATTGATTTTTCAAAAACTGAAGAACAGTGGGGTGATTTTCCCCCTCCTGCATTTTCATACTCAACAGAGGAGATTACAAATCCTCAGGTTCCCTGTTACATAACATATACAAATGAAAAAACTCACGAAATTATACTCAATAACCTTGATCGTTCGCCTCTTTATAGTGGAAAAATTAAAGGAATTGGTCCCCGTTACTGCCCTTCTATTGAGGACAAAGTTGTAAAATTCAGGGAAAAACCAAGGCATCAAGTATTTCTTGAACCAGAGGGATTAAGTAGAAAGGAATACTATGCTAATGGAATATCCACATCATTGCCTTATGATGTTCAGGTTGCCTTTGTAAGAACTATTCCAGGACTGGAAAATGCTGAAATAATGAGGCCTGGATATGCTATTGAATATGATTTTGTTTATCCTACTCAGATTAAACATACACTGGAGACCAAGGCAATTGAAGGGCTTTATCTTGCAGGACAGATAAACGGAACAAGTGGATATGAAGAAGCAGCTGCGCAGGGATTAATCGCAGGAATTAATGCAGCTCTAAAAATAAAAGGACAACCACCTCTTATTCTTGGCAGGGATGAAGCCTACATAGGAGTTTTGATTGATGATCTTGTAACAAAGGGAACTCAAGAACCTTACAGAATGTTTACATCCCGTGCAGAGTTTAGACTTCTTTTAAGACATGACAATGCTGATTTAAGGCTTAGAGATTATGGATATCGTGTTGGACTCGTTGACGAAAAGACCTATGAAAAATTCATAAAAAAAAGGGATGCTCTTGAAAGGGAGATCAAAAGATTAAAGACGACAATTATAAAACCTTCAGAGGAACTCAATGAAGCCTTAAAAGAAGCTGGAACAACACCTATTGAAGAAGCCATATTTCTTGATAAAATTCTTAAAAGACCTGAAATTAACTATGAATTTATTAAAAGATTTTCACCTTCAGAGGAATCTCTCACAAAAGAAATAGAAGAACTTGTTGAAATTCATATCAAATATGAAGGTTATATTCAGAAACAATTAGAGCAGGTTGAAAGAATGAGGCAGTTTGAAGAAAAAATTATTCCCCAAGATTTTGATTTTAATCTCCCAGGTCTTTCAAAAGAAGTGATACAAAAGCTTGATGAAATTAGACCAAGAACCATAGGTCAGGCAATGAGAATTCCTGGGGTTACTCCAGCAGCAATATCTATACTAATGGTAGCTATACAGAAAGGCAATGTAAGTAAGAAGTAAACAATGAGTGATTTAAAAGATTTTATGAAATTACATTTAAAGCTTTCTAATGAGGCAGTTTACGATAAATTTCTAATCTATCTTACTGAACTTAAAAAATGGAATAAAACTTACAATCTCACCTCAATTGAAGATGAAAAAGAAATAATAGTCAAGCATTTTTTAGACTCACTCCTGTATCTTTCTTTTATTCCTGAAAAATCATTAAACATCGCAGATATAGGAAGTGGTGCAGGTTTTCCTGGTGTACCTATAGCGATTGTAAGAGAAGATTTGAAAATTTTATTAATTGAACCTTCATGGAAAAAATGTGTTTTTTTGAAAAATATAAAAAGAAAACTCGAACTTCCTAATATTGAAGTTTATCAAATGAAAGCTGAAGAAGTTGAAAAAAAATTTGACATTGTTGTCTCAAGAGCTCTATGGAGTATGAAAGAATTCATCGAAAAGTGTAAGCATTTACTTAAAGAAAACGGATATTTTTTAATAAGTAAATCCTTGAAACTGCAAGAAGAACTCAAAGAGTTACCACAAAAATACAAAGTACAAATAAAAGAATTTGACCTTCCCTTGATAAATGGCAAAAGATATATTATTAGGATTGAAAAATGCGAATCTTAGGCATTGATACATCAACAAAATATGCAGGTGTAGCAGTATTAGATGATGACAATCTTATTGCCCAATCTATTATGCAGTTTAAAGCTTCTCATTCTGAAAAGCTTCTTCCAGAGATTGCTCATATTCTTGAAATTATGAAGATTCCACTTGAAACAATTGATTATTATGCCATAACTGTTGGTCCTGGTTCTTTTACTGGTCTTAGGGTTGGAATAAGCACACTAAAAGGTTTAGCTTATGTTACAGGTAAATACATTATTCCTGTTTCTTCCCTCGAAGTAATTGCACGAAGAATAGCATTGGTTGAAAAACCAATATGTCCTATATTAGATGCGAGAAAAAAGGAAGTATATACTGCTCTTTTTAAATGGAATGAAGGGAAATTAATAAGAATCAAAAAAGATTCTGTATTATCAATTGACAAACTTGCTGAATGGATAAAAGAACAAACCATATTTACTGGTGATGGTGTATCTATTTATAAAGAGAAAATCTCGGCTTTATTTGGAACAAAAGCTATATTTATTAATTCTATTTACGGAATTCCCTCTCCTGAAATTGTAGCTACAGTAGCACAGGAAAAATTAAAAGAGGGACTTTTTATTTCTGCAAAAGAACTTGAACCTATATATTTAAGAAAATCAGAAGCAGAGATAAAATTTGGATGAATTTAAAAATAAGGGAAGCTCAGGAATCTGACCTTTTTGAAATAATGTCAATAGCCCAAGATAGTTTTACAATCCCCTGGTCTTTAAAATCTTTCTTAGAGGAATTAAGCAATCCTCAGTCTATTTTAGCTGTAGCTGAAGTAAATGGTGAAATAACAGGATATATTGTAGCAAGATCAATTCTTGATGAAGCTGAAATCCTTTCAATTGCTGTAAAATCATCATTTCGTAAACAAGGTATTGCAGCTAATTTAGTATCTTATATCCTTGAAAAGTTAAAAAATATAGTAAAAACTTGTTATTTAGAAGTTAGAATATCAAATTTACCGGCTATAAATCTCTATAAAAAATTTGGTTTTAAAATTTGTAGTTTACGGAAAAATTATTATCTTTTACCACAAGAAGATGCTTTAATTATGAAGTTGGAATTATAGAGTCTTTTATTTTATGCTTTTTTTGAAAAAACCTCTTCAATATGACTTAGTAATCCATGCAAAAGCTTCAATTCCCAAAAAGTAAGCCCTGTTCTTCCAAAAAGATGTTTAAAATTATTTATTATTCTTCTTTCAAGTTCTGTGTCATCGGGAATGTATCCTGTTTTTTTTAAGATTACATGAAGTCTTTCGTATAGTTTCTCTAATTCATCTTGGGAAATATAAAACTGTCTTTCTATGTGATAATCCCTTTTTTCTTCTTGTCGCATAAGTTCGTAGGCTACTATTAAAACTGCTTGACTTAAATTTAAAGATGGCTGAAGTTCATCTGTAGGAATGGTTATTAAATATCCGCATTTTTCAACCTCTTCATTTAACAAACCTTTATCCTCTCTACCAAAAAGAATTGCAACTTTGTTTTCTTGTGCTATCTCATAGATTCTCCTTACACCATCTCTTACATCTAATATTGCCCCTCTTTTTGAACCCCTTCTTCGAGTAGTGCCCACCACAAGGGATTTATCCTTTAAGGCTTCCTCTAATTGTTGAAAAATTTGTGCTTTTTCTAAAACATCTTCACTTCTCCATGCTATCCATCTTGCTTCTTCAGTAATATTAGATGGATTAATAAGGCAAAGATTAGTGAATCCCATATTTTTTATTGCTCTTGCAGAAGAACCAATGTTTCCGCTTTCCTTTGGTTCAACGAGAACAAAAAAAACATTATTTTTCCAATTTCTCATTAAAAGGGCTCCTCTTCCTCTGAAGATGGAATTTCTTCAAGTTCATGTAAAGTTTTGTGAAGTTCCTCCTCTGCTGTTCTTAATTTATTTTTACAAAAACGAATTAGCTCTGTTGCTCTTTTTACCTTCTCAACAAGAATATCTACATCTACTTCCTGTGATTCTATATATTTTAGTATTTCTTCAATTTCTTTAATTGCCTTAGAATAACTTAGATTCTCCATCTGTATCCTCCTTTTTTTGCACTTCACTTAATATTTTGCCTTTGTAAAGTTTAATTTCCAATTTATCTCCAATAGTTACATCTTTTGAATCTTTTAAAACCTTTCCATTTAAATAGGTTATACTGTAACCTCTTTTGAGTGTATTTTCAGGGCTTAAAATTCTCAATTTATCATCATATCCTGAGAGTTTCATATTATTTAATAAAATAATACTCTTTGATTTATGGGATAAGGTATTGAAATTAGATTTTAACTCAGAATTTGCCCTTACAAAAAATTTAGACGTAGTTGAAATAATTTTGTTATAAGAAGAATTGATTTTGATAGCTTCTTTCTTAATGCAAAGATTTGTATTCTTTTGAAATAGATGTTTGGCAATAGAAATTTTGTCCCTCTCAGCATTAATCTTACTGAAAACCTTTGTTCCCAATTTATTTAATGAGAGTTTAATATGTGAATTTATCTCCTTTAAAAGACTTTCAACAGATTTTTTTAATTTTTCTTCATAATTTTTTGTTTTTGATTTTTCTTCCTTTAATATTATCTCTGCTTTGTGATAGATTGATTTAACTAAATTTTCAATTTCTCCCTCAAAAAATCTTGCTAAATCAAGAATAAATTTGGCAACCTCGGAGGGAGTTTTAAATTTCCGATGTGCAACATAATCTGCTACAGTTTCATCTCTTGTATGTCCTATCCCTGTTAAAACAGGTATTGGCATAAGAGCAATTGCCTTTGCAATCTCATATTCATTAAAACACTGTAAGTCAACAACTGCACCTCCACCTCTAATAATTACAACAGCATCAAATTTACTAAAAATTTCAGCACATTTCTTTAAAGCATTTACAATAGACGGTACTGCTAAATCACCCTGAACAAAAACATCAAAAAAATGTATGTGAAATTTATAACCTGAAGAATTCCCCTTGAGTATTTTAAGAAAATCCTCATATCCTGCAGCTGATTGACTCGATACAACAGCTATTCTCTGTATAATTTTTGGCATAGGAAGTAATTTGTTTTTGTCAATTAATCCCTCTTTTGTAAGTCTCTCAAGAATTTCTTTTTTTCTTAAAGCCATTTCTCCAAGAGTGTAGGAAGGATCAATCTGATTTATTTGAATTCTAAATCCATATCTTTCATGAAAAGTGGCTTTACCATAAAATAAAATTTTCATCCCTGCCTGAAGTTCTAATCCGGTTTTAATATGAAAGTTATAGACTGTCTCAATGTTACTTTCCCATACAACTGCCGATGATTGAGCGACAATTATGTCATCTTTCTTTTCAACCAACTCAATCCAGCATCGATTATTTCTGTCGATGTTTACTTTCGCTACTTCAGCAACAATCCATCTCCATTCAGCTTCAAACTGAATAAGTTCCTTTATTTCATAAAGATAATCAGAAAGAGAACTGTAAACTAAGTCTACATTAAACAATGCTTTCTGCCTCTTTGATAAGTTCTTTCATTTCCCTTACTGCTCTTTCTATACCAACTAAAACTGCACGAGATATAATGCTATGTCCTATATATAAAGCTCTTAATCCCTTGATTGAGGCAATTGGTTTTACGTTGTAATAGTTAAGTCCATGTCCAGCATTAGTTTTAAGCCCAAGACTTAATGAAAAAGAGACAGCATCTTTAATTCTAATAAGTTCTCTTTTTTGAGCTTCTCCTTTTGTCTCTGAATAATATCCTGTATGAATCTCAACCATATCTGCTCCGATTTCCTTTGAACATTCTATGTCACTTCTCGAGGGATTTATAAAAAGGCTTACTAAAATTCCAGCATCTTTAATTTTTTTTATTGCCTCTCTAAGATGATCCTTAATCTCAATTACATTTAAACCTCCCTCTGTAGTTAATTCTTCTCTTTTTTCAGGCACCAAAGTTACCATATCAGGTTTTGTAGCAATTGCTATATTTATCATCTCCTCAGTGGCAGCCATCTCTAAGTTAAGCTCACAGGGTACTATTTCTCTTAGTAATCTTAGATCTCTATCTTGAATGTGTCTTCTGTCCTCTCTTAAGTGAATTGTAATACCATCTGCTCCACCAAGGATTGCCAATGTAGCAGCCATTACTGGGTCAGGTTCAAAGGTTTTTCTTGCCTGTCTTACTGTTGCTACATGATCAACATTTACACCTAACATTAACATATGACTCCTCCTAAGAAATACTTTAATTTTAAATTCTACAACTTTTTTAATTGATCGAGCAATTTCAGAAAAATTATTTACTGAAGAATTTTCGTTCTCTTGAAAATTAAAGGTCTTTTAGGTTATAAAATAAAGATGAAAAAATTTGCTCTTATCTTAATCTTTTCTTTATTTCTAATTTTTACAACTTATTCTGTAACTTACTCAGAAGAACCACCTCAAATATTAAAACAAGATGATAAAACAGAAATAATTTTTTCAGGAAGCGATGACTTCAAATTATTGTCTGAAAAAAAAGAAAATTTTTTAAATCTAATCGAAAAGAATATTAATTTATTTTCCGAAAAACTGAAAGAAAGATTTTCAATCTGGCTTTCTCGTTCTACAAAATATATAGAAAAAATGAAGGAAATTTTAATTGAAAAGGGACTTCCTGAAGATCTGGTTTACTTACCATTAATAGAAAGCGGTTTTAATGTTCATGCCCGTTCGCCTGCAAAAGCAGTTGGACCTTGGCAGTTTATTGAAAGCACTGGTAGAAGATACGGATTAGTAATAGACTGGTGGCGAGATGAAAGAAAGGACCCAATTAAATCAACTGAAGCTGCCGCTAAATATTTAAGAGATCTTTACAAAATGTTTGGTGATTGGTCTTTAGCTCTTGCAGCATATAACGCTGGTGAGGGAAGAGTGTCCAGGGCTATAAATAAAATTGGAGAAAATGATTATTGGAATCTTTTGGGAACAAGATATTTACCAAGAGAAACAAAGGATTATGTCCCTAAATATATTGCTGCAATAACAATTGCAAAACAACCTGAAAATTTTGGTTTTGAAAATCTCAGAGAACACGAACCACTGGAATATGATGAAGTAATAATACCATCTCCAACTGACATTGATATAATTGCTAAATGTGCTGAGACTGATTCAAATACAATAAAAGAACTGAATCCTGAACTAAAAAGATGGGCTACTCCAATAAATGTAAGGGAATATATAATAAGAATTCCTGCTGGTAAAAAGGACACTTTTTTGGCAAAATTTGACAAAATACCTCCTGAAGAAAGATTTAGTTATGACACTTACATTACTCAAAAGGGTGATACGGTATACAAAATTGCTAAAAAAACGAAACTATCCGCTTTAGTTTTATATGAAATGAATGGAACCGAAGTTTTCAAAAATCTAAAACCTGGGACAAAAATTAAAGTTCCTCCAAAGGATAAATTTACTCCTTCAAAGGAGGATTTATATCAGGAAAAGAAGACTTCTAAGAAAAAGAAGCCAGTGAAAGTTTCTAAAAATAAATCAATTAAAAAAGTAAAAGAGACAAAAAGAATAAAAAATTGAAAAATGTTTGACATTAAGGACAAAGTAACAATAATTACTGGAGCCTCAAAAGGAATAGGTCTTGCTACGGCTAAAAAGTTTGCAAAAGAAGGCTCTCATTTAATGTTAATATCAAGATCTGAATTAGCATTAAAGGCAATATCTGAAACATTACAAAACCAATATAAAGTTAAAGTTATTTTTGCAAATGCTGATATTTCTAAACCTACAGAAGTCGAAAAAGCCTTTGAAATTTTCAGAAATAATTTTCAAAAACTTGATATACTTATCAATAATGCTGGAAGGGGAATTTTTAATTATATCGAAAATGGCTCTTATAATGAATGGAAAGAAATTATTGATTTAAACCTTACAGGGCTTATTCATCTTACCCATTTAGCAGTAAAAATGATGATAAAGCAGAAAAGTGGGCATATTATAAATATTTCTTCAGTGGCTGGAAAGGTCGGAATTCCGGGATGGTCTGTTTATTGTGCTACAAAGTGGGCTGTAATTGGTTTTTCAGAATCAATTCGAAAAGAGTTAATAAAACATAATATCCGTGTGACTGTTATTGAACCTGGAGTTGTAAAAACAGAATGGGGAGAAAATATGCCTGAAGATTGGATAAAACACAGATCACAGATGAATGCTTTACGTCCTGAAGATATAGCAGAAGCAATATATTATGCAGCCTGTCAACCCACAAATGTTTCTGTAAGTGAACTTTTGATTAGACCAACTGAACAAGAACGATAAAAAAATATTTTAAGGGAAAAGAAATGTTTACTCACTTTGACGAAAAAGGAAGAGCAAAAAATGGTTGATGTTACAGAAAAACATGTAACAAATAGAGTAGCTGTAACTGAAGGTTTTGTCAAAATGAAACCAGAAACTTTAAAAATGATTATAAATAAAGAAATTGCAAAAGGAGATGTCTTTCAAGTTGCCCGTTTATCGGGAATAATGGCTGCTAAAATGACCCCCCATCTGATTCCACTTTGCCATCCTTTGCCGATAACTTCGGTGGAAATTGAAATTGAACCTGATATAGAGAACTCAAAGGTTAAAATAATTTCAAAGGTAAAGACTTCAGCCCAAACAGGCGTTGAAATGGAGGCATTGACTGCAACAGCAGTTACAGCACTCACTATATATGATATGTGCAAAGCAGTAGATAAAGAAATGATTATAGAAGGAATAAAACTTCTCTATAAATCTGGAGGAAAAAGCGGAGAATTTATAAGGAATCCTTAATTTCTAAATCTTTCAATATCTTGTTTTTTAGATATTCAATTTTTTCTTTATGACTTCCATGCCAGTAAATTTTTCCACAGGCTTTACATTTTAAAAATTGGTTCATAGTCATTGAAATATAATCAGGTACTTCTGTAATTACCTCCTCCCTCTCTACTGTCCTCATCTCTCCATTACATACAGGACATCTTGGAGGAAGACTCAATATCTCAATTTTATTTTTCCTCAAATATGTCAAAACTTCTTTAAGCTGAAGTTCTAATTCTTCGGAACTAATCAAAAGAACATTTTTAAGAATTTTTGATTTTGCCAGTGCATTGTCTTTAGTTAACAATATTCTTTCATCCTGAAGAGAGATCTTAATGAGTTCTTTATCAGTTAAATTATTTTTGTAAAAAGTATCAAAACCAAAAAGCCTGAGCCATCGGCTCAGGCTTCCCAGCATTACATCTACAGCAAATTTAGGAATAGACTTATCTTTATTTTCTTTTCCTGAAAGCAAATCAATCTGTTATTTCTTCTACAGGATGTTCTATCTGCATTTTATAGAATTCTCCTTTAATCAGAGTATCCTTATAAAGAGGAGAGCCTGTTCCTGCAGGGATAATTCTTCCCATTATAACATTCTCTTTTAGTCCTCTTAAATCATCTATTTTACCCTCTATGGCTGCATCAGTTAAAACTCTGGTAGTCTCCTGGAAAGAAGCTGCTGATACCCATGATTCTGTTGATAGCGCAGCCTTTGTAATACCTAATAATAACGGTTTACCCTGAGCAGGTTTGCCTCCCTGTGAGACAACCCTTTCATTTTCTTCAATGAATAGGCTTCTTTCAACTTCGTCTCCTATAAGAAAAGATGTATCTCCAGGGTCTTCAATTCTAACCTTTTTCATCATCTGTCTAACTATAACTTCTATATGTTTGTCATGAATAGAAACACCCTGCAGTCTATAAACCTTTTGAATTTCATCTACCAAATATCTCTGAAGTTCAGTGGGTCCTAAAATATCTAAAATACTATGAGGATTAATAGAACCATCAATTAATGGTTCTCCTGCTTTAACCCAGTCTCCGTCATGAACAATAACATGTTTACCCTTTGGAATAATATATTCTCGGGTTTCATCTACTCCTCTAACAACTATAACTCTTGAACCTTTCTGCACACCTTTTAATTCTATTATTCCATCAATTTCACTGACAATAGCTGATTCCTTTGGTCTTCTTGCCTCAAAAAGTTCTGCAACCCTTGGAAGACCTCCTGTAATATCCTTTGTTTTTATTGTCTCTCTTGGAATTTTTGCAAGTATATCACCTGGTTCAACTTTATCACCCTTATCTACTACTAAAATAGCTCCAGCAGGAAGTAAATATCTTGCTGGTGAACCAGAAGGTAGTTTTGCAGTTTTTCCTTCTGAATCTTTTATTGTTACTCTTGGCCTGTATGTAGCTGGATAATCAATTATAATTTTATGGGAAAGACCTGTTGTAGGGTCTGTCTCTTCTTTAAAAGTGACTCCCTCTACAAGATCTCCGAGTGCAACTTTACCACCAATTTCAGTAATGATGGGAGTAGTATAGGCATCCCATTCTGCTAATCTTTGACCGGCTTCAACCTGATCACCTTCTTTAACAAGAATTTTTGCACCATAGACAAGATTATACTTCTCTCTTTCTCTTCCAGCTGCGTCAACAATTATTATCAGTGCATTACGGTTAAGAACAATTAAGGAGCCATCCTTTCTTTCAACGTAGTGTAAATTGTTAAATTTAATTGTACCTGAACCTTTTGCTTCCAAAACAGCCTGCTCAACTATTTTTGTAGCTGCACCACCTATGTGAAAGGTTCTCATTGTAAGCTGAGTACCTGGTTCACCGATTGATTGTGCTGCAATTACTCCTATCGCCTCCCCTATTTCAACAGGCTCTCCTCTTGCAAGGTCCATTCCGTAACACTTAGAACAAACTCCATATTTAGACTTACATGTAAGAACAGAACGGATTTTTACTCTGTCTATACCTGCATCAACTATCTTTTTAGCCAAAGATTGATCTATCAAAGTGTTTCTTTTAACTATAATTTCACCTGTTAAAGGATCTTTAATGTCGTCAGCAATAGTTCTTCCGTAAATTCTATCCTCAAGAGGCATTACTATCTCTCCACCTTCTATCAAAGCAGTAATATATATTCCATCTTTAGTTCCACAGTCAATCTCTGTAAGAATTATATCCTGAGCAACATCAACGAGTCTTCTTGTAAGATATCCGGCATTAGCAGTCTTTAATGCAGTGTCAGCAAGCCCTTTTCTTGCTCCATGTGTTGAGATAAAGTATTGCAAAGGTGTTAGTCCCTCTCTAAAGTTTGCTGTAATTGGAGTCTCAATAATCTCACCAGAAGGTTTTGCCATTAATCCTCTCATTCCAGCGAGCTGTCTTATCTGAGCAATACTACCTCGGGCACCTGAATCAGCCATCATAAATATACTATTAAAAGAACGTCTTTCAGCGAGTTCTTCTGGAGTAAACTCTTTACCTTCCTCAGCACCAAGTTCTTTCATCATTTCATCGGCAACTAATTCTGTTACATTAGCCCAAATATCTATAACTTTATTATATCTTTCACCTTGTGTAATCAAACCCTCTGCATACTGTCTCTGTACTTCCATAACCTGTGCTTCTGCTTCCTTTATTAATTCAGCCTTTTTTGAAGATATATGCATATCATCAATGCAGATAGATATACCAGAAAGTGTAGCAGTCTCAAACCCTAATTTTTCTATTTTGTTCAAAAATAAAACTGTCTCTCTTTTACCATATTTTGTATGAATATACTCTATTAATTTACCAAGTTCTTTTTTAGTAAACTCCTTATTTATCATCTCAAAGGGAATACCTTTTGGAACAATTTCACTGAAAATTATTCTTCCAACAGTTGTTTCAACTAATTTTCCATTTAATTTGACCTTAATAGGTGCATGCTTTTCAACTATTCCACTCTGATAGGCAAGAATAACCTCATCAGAATCAGCAAAAATTTTACCCGCACCCTTTGCATTACTTTTTTTCTTAGTCAGGTAATATATACCCAAAACCATATCCTGTGTTGGAACAACTATTGGTTTTCCATTGGCTGGAGAAAGTAAATTCCCAACTGACATCATAAGTATTCTTGCTTCTATCTGGGATTCATAGGAAAGAGGAACATGAACAGCCATCTGGTCACCATCAAAGTCAGCATTAAAGGCAGTACATACAAGAGGATGCAGTTTTATAGCCTTACCTTCAACTAAAACAGGATCAAAGGCTTGAATACCAAGTCTGTGAAGTGTTGGAGCTCTGTTTAAAAGTACAGGATGTTCTTGAATTACTTCTTCCAAAGCATCCCATACTTCTGCCTTTTCCTGTTCAACAAGTCTTTTTGCCTGTCTAATTGTTGTAGCATATCCCTTTTCTTCAAGCTTATTAAACACAAATGGTTTGAATAACTCCAAAGCCATCATTTTTGGTAATCCGCATTGATTCATATTCAATTCTGGTCCGACAACTATAACAGATCTACCTGAATAGTCAACTCTTTTACCAAGAAGGTTCTGTCTGAATCTTCCTTGTTTACCCTTAATCATGTCACTGAGAGATTTAAGAGGTCTTCGACTTCCTGCTTTTAAGGCCTTTGAACGCTTTGTGTTGTCAAAAAGGGTATCAACAGCTTCCTGAAGCATTCTCTTTTCATTTCTGATAATTACACTCGGTGCTTTTAATTCCATTAATCTTTTTAATCTGTTATTTCTGTTGATAACTCTTCTGTAAAGATCATTCAGATCTGATGAAGCAAATCTGCCACCATCAAGAGGAACAAGGGGCCTTAACTCTGGTGGTATAACAGGAATAATATCAAGTATCATCCATTCAGGACGATTTCCTGATTTCTTAAAAGCCTCAACAACTTTCAATCTCTTTGTGAGTTTTCTTTTTATTCCATTTGATGTGGCTGTTTCAATTTTTTCTTTTAATTCCAAAGCGAGTTTATCTAAGTCGATCTTCTTTAATAACTCTCTTATTGCTTCAGCACCCATTCCAACCTTGAACCTGGGTCCGTACTCTGCAACCTTTTTCTTGTACTCCTCTTCAGTTAAAATATCCTTTTCCTTTAATGGAGTATCTCCAGGGTCAATAACAATATAGTCCTCATAGTATATAACCTTTTCAAGCTGTCTTACTGAAAGATCAAGTAACAATCCCATCTTGCTCGGGACACCTCTTACAAACCAAATGTGAGCTACTGGAGCAGCAAGCTCAATATGTCCCATTCTTTCTCTTCTTACCTTTGACTGAATAACCTCAACACCGCATTTATCACATATAACTCCCTTGTGCTTCATTCTTTTGTACTTTCCACAAAGGCATTCCCAATCTTTAATAGGACCAAAAATTCTTGCGCAGAAAAGACCATCTGGTTCGGGTTTAAAGGTCCTATAATTTATAGTTTCAGGTTTTTTAACCTCTCCATAGGACCACTCGCGTATTTTTTCAGGTGAAGCAAGTTTTATTCTTATAGCATCAAAATCTCTCTGATTTCTTGGTTTTTGAAAAAGTGAATAAATATCCTCTGTCAAGGTTTATCCCCCCAATTTTTTCTTTTTCTCCAGAAGCTCTACATCAAGGCAGAGACTCTGGAGTTCTTTTATCAATACATTAAATGATTCTGGAACTCCTGGTTCTAAAACAGGATGTCCCTTTACTATTGCTTCGTACATTCTTGTTCTACCCGTTATATCATCACTCTTTACAGTTAGAAATTCTTGCAATGTATAAGCAGCTCCATAGGCTTCCAATGCCCAAACTTCCATTTCTCCAAGTCTCTGACCTCCAAATTGGGCTTTACCACCAAGGGGCTGTTGAGTAACTAAGGAGTAAGGACCTATAGAACGAGCATGAATTTTATCGGCAACAAGATGATGAAGCTTAAGCATATACATATAACCTACTGTAACAGGTCTTTCAAAGGGCTCCCCTGTTCTTCCATCATATAATGTTACCTGTCCTGTAGTAGGCAAATTAGCTTTCTGAAGAAGTTGTTTTATTTCATTTTCTTTCACTCCCTCGAAAACAGGGCTTGCTACATAGAAACCTAAGGCTTTAGCAGCTAAACCAAGATGAGTTTCCAAAATCTGTCCTACATTCATTCTTGAAGGAACACCTAATGGGTTAAGTACTATGTCAACAGGTGTACCATCTTCAAGATAGGGCATATCCTCTTCTGGTAGTATCATAGAGACTACACCTTTGTTTCCATGTCTTCCTGCCATTTTATCGCCTACCTGGATTTTTCTCTTCATTGCAATATAAACCTTTACAAGCTGATTAACTCCTGGTGGAAGCTCATCTCCCTTACGAATTCTTTCAATTTTTTCACTATATTTAGCATGAATCTGCTTAATATTTTGCTCAACTTCTCTGTTAACTCTGTTTATCTCCGCCTTTACATCAGGGTCTTCAACTTTTATTTTCATTAATTGGTTTACATCAAGTAGATTGGCAACTTTATCTGAAATTTTCTCTCCCTTTTTACATAAAACTTTTCCATCCTTAGGATTTTTTACATCTTCTAAGACAACTTTATCTTTGAGAATTTTTCTTATTCTGCTTGCTTTGGTCTCCTTAAGTATTCTTATTTCATCATCTCTATCTCTCTCTATGGCTTTAATTTCTTCTTCTTCAATTGCCTTTGCTCTTCTACTTTTTTCCTTTCCTTTTCTTGTTAAAATTTTTACATCTATAACAACACCTTCAATTCCAGGGGGCACATAAAGACAGCTTTCTTTAACATCTTCAGCTTTTTCTCCAAAAATTGCATAAAGTAATTTTTCCTCTGGAGTGAGAACCCTTTCTCCCTTTGGAGTAACTTTACCTACAAGAATATCTCCTGCCTTTACTTTAGCTCCAATTCTTATAATTCCATCTTCATCAAGATTTTTAAGAAGCTCTTCATTTACATTTGGAATTTCTCTTGTTATCTCCTCAGGTCCAAGCTTTGTGTCTCTGCATTCAACTTCAAATTCATCTATATGAATAGAAGTATAAACATCTTCTTTTACTAATCTCTCACTGATAAGAATAGCATCTTCAAAGTTATAACCACCCCATGGCATAAAAGCAACAAGGACATTTCTTCCTAAAGCAAGCTCTCCTTTATCCATAGAAGGCCCATCAGCTAAAATAGTGCCTCTTTCAACAAACTGTCCAACTTTTACAATAGGTTTTTGAGTCATGCATGTTCCTTGATTAGATTTGTGGTATTTGATTAATTTATAAATGTCAACACCACCACCTTCTTCTGTGACTCTAACTACAATTCTTGTGGCATCAACACTTTCAACAATTCCAGCTCTTTTTGCAACGACAAGCCAGCCAGAATCTCTTGCTGCATATAATTCCATACCAGTACCTACTATTGGAGCCTCTGTCTGTATTAGAGGAACAGCCTGTCTCTGCATGTTAGAACCCATCAAGGCTCTGTTAGCATCATCATTTTCAAGAAATGGGATTAGAGAAGCTGATACACTGACAATCTGTTTTGGTGATACATCCATGTACTGAACTTCCTGGGGAGAAACCATTTTAAAGTCTCCCTTTACCCGTGCAGAAACAGACTCACCAATTATATTTCCCTCTGAATCCACAGGCGTTGTAGCTTCTGCAATAACATAATTTTCGCTTTCAAGGGCACTTAAATAATGAACTTCATTGGTTACTTTACCATCAACAACTTTTCTATAAGGTGATTCTATGAAACCATAATCATTTATTCTTGCATAGGTTGCCAATGATGTTATAAGTCCAATGTTCGGACCTTCTGGAGTTTCAATAGGACAAATTCTTCCATAATGGGTTGGATGAACATCTCTTACTTCAAAACCAGCTCTTTCACGAGTTAATCCTCCAGGACCAAGGGCGCTTAATCTTCTTTTATGGGTAATCTCACTCAATGGATTAGTCTGATCCATAAACTGACTCAACTGGCTTGAGCTAAAAAACTCCTTTACAGCTGCCATAACAGGTTTTGTATTTATAAGGTCGTGGGGCATAGCATTTTCTATTTCAGTAATTGTCATTTTTTCTCTTATAGCCCTCTCCATTCTAACCAATCCAATTCTGAATTGATTTTCAAGTAACTCACCAACACCTCTTACTCTCCTATTACCAAGATGGTCTATATCATCAATTTCACCTTTACCTGTTCTAAGATTAAGTAAGTATTTTACTATTTCTATGATATCTCTATCAGTAAGAACTCTCACATCAAGAGGAATATCTAATCCCAATTTTTGATTTAGCTTCAATCTTCCCACTACTGATAAATCATATCTTTTAGGATCAAAAAATAATCCGTAGAAAAGCTCCTCAGCAGCTTCTTCTGTTGCTGGCTCACCGGGTCTTAATTTTTTATAAATTTCTCTTAATGCATGGGACTTATTTTCTACTTTATCTGTAAGAAGGGTTTCTCTAAGTGAAGGGAGATAGTTAACATTGTCAATGAAAAGTAGATGAAGTTTTTCTATTTTAGCTGCTAATATTCTATAGAAAGCCTCCTCTGTAATCTCTTTATTGCTGTCTATGATAACTTCACCTGTTTCTGGATCAACTATATCTGAAAGAGTTATTCGTCCGATTATTTCACTTTTTGAAATAGGAATCTCAGTTATTCCCATTTCTTTCATTTTCTTAAGAGCATATTTTGTAATTTTACTACCCTCTTTAACAAGAAGGTCTTTACCATCAGGGCTATATATATCAGTCTTTGTTCTTATTCCTGCAAGAATGTCGCTTACTACTCTTGTGTATGTGTTTTCATCTTTAATTCTTATTTCTTCTATTGGATAAAATGTTTTAAGTAAATCTTCATTTGTATACCCCAGAGCCTTTAAAACAATTGTGGCTGGTAATTTTTTTCTTTTATCAATTCGAACATAGAGAAGGTCCTTAGAGTCAAATTCAAAATCAAGCCAAGACCCTCTAACAGGTATAACTCTTGCTGTGTATAAAAATCTTCCGCTTATCCTGCTTTTACTCTTATCAGGAGCAAAATAAACACCAGGAGAACGATGTAATTGGCTTACAACAACTCTTTCTACACCATTTATGATAAAGCTACCTGTCTCTGTCATCATCGGGAGATCGCCAAGAAATACTTCCTGTTCTCTTGATTCCTTGAGAAACTTATTACCCTCTTCATCTTTGTCCCATATATTCAACCTTACTTTCATTTTTATTGGAACTGAATAAGTAAGTCCCTTAACCATACATTCATGAGGAGTAAGCTTAGGTTCTCCTACTGTATAAGATAAAAATTCAATTGTAGTAGTTCCATTATAATCACTAATTGGAAAAACACTTTGTAAAGCAGATTGAAGTCCCATTTCTATTCTGTCATCGGGATGAACATCCTTTTGAAGAAAATTTTCAAAAGATTTTCTTTGAAATTCAAGAAGATAAGGTACCTCCACAAGGGGAGGTACCTTTCCAAAGTTTATTCTCTCTCTTAAAGGCTTTATCATGGTTCTCCTTCTTTTTAAATTTTTTACTGTATTTCTACAGTTGCACCTTCTGCTTCAAGTTTTGACTTGATTGTTTCAGCTTCCTCTTTAGATACACCTGTTTTTACTGGTTTCGGAGCACCATCAACTAAATCTTTAGCTTCCTTAAGTCCTAATCCTGTAAGTTCTCTTACAACCTTGATTACCTGAATTTTCTTGTCTCCAGCTGCCTTTAAAATTACATCAAAACTTGTTTTTTCTTCAACTGCTGGTGCTGCTTGAGCCGCTGCTGGTGCACCCGCTACTGCTGCGACTGCAACAGGTGCTGCAGCTGTTACGCCATATCTTTCTTCGAATTCTTTAATAAACTGGCTTAACTCTAAAATGGTAAGATTATCAAAAAATTGAAAAACCTCTTCTTTTGTAATTGCCATTATTCCTTCCTCCCTTTATTGTGCTTTTTTATTTTTTAATGCTTCTAATGCGTAAAGTAATTTCAAATTAACTGCCTGAAGTGCAGATGCCATCTTGTTAAGTGGTGATATAATACCACCAGCAAGCATACCAAGCAGTACAGATTTTGAAGGTAACTTTGAAATTTCTTTAAGTTCTTCAGGAGAATATACTTTGCCCTCAACTACACCATGTTTTAATTTAAATTTCTCATTCTTTTCAGAATATTCAATTGTTTTTTTGACAGCAACAACAGGATCATCATATCCAAAAACAACTCCTGTACATCCCTTTAAAGAGTCTTTTAAATTTTCTTTAAAGGGGGCATCTCCCAAGGCTATCCTGAAAAGAGTGTTCTTACATACCTTGTACTCTGCTCCACTTTCTTTCATTAAATGTCTTAACTCAGATATTTCAGCAACAGAAAGTCCTTGAAAATCAGTCAAAATAAATGATTTGGATTTTGATAGCCTTGCAACAAGTTCTTCAACTCTTTTTTTCTTTGTTTCTTTTGTGGTACTCAGATTATACCTCCTTTCTTGGACAGCAGTGCATTTGAAGGAATATAAATCATCTTATCTCCCAATCTCGGCAGGCGGCTTCCCCATTAAGCCCCTATGGCACCTGCTGTCTCAGATTATTATTAACAGGCAAAGCCTGTTTTAAAGTTTCAATTTAGATATGTCTATCTTCAAGCCCGGTCCCATAGTTGAAGATAAAGCAACTTTCTTAATATATTTACCCTTTGATGTTGGTGGTTTAGCTTTAACAATTGATTTCAAAACAGCAATTGCATTTTCAACAAGTTTTTCAGTTTCAAAGGAAAGCTTACCAATTGGGACATGAACAACACCGCCTTTATCATTTCTGTATTCAATTTTTCCTGCCTTTGCTTCTTTAACTGCTTTGGCAATATCAAAGGTAACTGTACCAAGTTTAGGATTTGGCATTAAACCCCTTGGACCCAAAATTTTTCCAAGCTTACCAACTTGTCCCATCATATCAGGAGTTGCAATAGTTCTATCAAATTCAAGCCAACCCTTTTGAATTTTCTCTATTAAATCTTCTGCTCCAATATAATCAGCACCTGCTTCTCTTGCTTCTTTTTCTTTTTCACCCTTAGCAAAAACCAAAACTCTTACTTCCTTACCTGTTCCATGAGGTAAAACTACACTATTTCTTACAACCTGATCTGATTTTCTCGGATCAATTCCTAAGTTTATTGCCATCTCAACTGTTTCATTAAATTTTGTAAAACTGTTTTCCTTTAAAATATTAATTGCTTCTTCTAATGTATATTCTTTTTGTAAATCAAGTTTTTCTTTAACTGCTTCCAATTTCTTTCCCATCTGTTTTTACCCCCTTATCTCAACACCCATACTTTTTGCTGTACCAATTACCATTTTCATTGCTGATTCTAAGGATTTTGTATTTAAATCTGGTAATTTTGTTTTTGCAATCTCTTCAACCTGTTTCATTGTTAAAGAACCTACCTTTTCCTTACCTGTTGCGCCAGAACCCTTTATAATTCCAGCAGCCTTTTTAATAAGTTCACTTGTAGGAGGTGTTTTTAGTATAAAAGTAAAAGTCCTATCTTTGTAGATAGTCAATACAACAGGAATGAGAGTATCACCCATGTTTTGCGTTTGTGCATTAAACTGTTTACAAAATTCCATAATATTAATACCGTGGGGACCGAGTGCTGGTCCAACAGGTGGTGCAGGGTTTGCTTTACCTGCAGGAATGACAAGTTTTACCTGTGCTGTTACTTCCTTTTTTGCCATAAATTTATTCCTCCTTTAAACCTTTTCAACCTGTGAAAAAGAGAGTTCTACAGGTGTTTGTCTACCAAATATACTTACCATCACTTTTATCCTTTCATGTTCAGAGTCAACTTCATCTATAAAGCCCGTAAAGTTTGTAAATGGACCGTCAATAATTCTAACTGTTTCTCCTTTTTCAAAATGAGCTTTTATCTGTGTGCCTTGCCTTTTTCTAATTGTTGCAAAATCATCTCTACTTCTTCTTCAGGAATAGGTGCAGGCTTCTTGCCTCCTATAAATCCTGTTACTCTTTGAGTAGTTCGAACAAGATGCCATGTATCTTCATTAAGCTCCATTTCTACTAAAATATAACCAGGATAAAACTTCTTTTCTGATTCTTTCTTTTTTTTCCTTTTACCTCAATAATTTTTTCCGTAGGAATAAGTATTCTTGAAATTTTATCTTCCAATCCTTTTGTTTTTGCTCTCTCTTGAATAGATGATTTAACCTTTTCTTCAAATCCTGACATTGTATGAATTACATACCACTGTTTTGCCATTCCATCACCCAATAAACATGCTTATAAATCTTGATAATACAAAATCTATTAATCCAAGAAAAAAGGAAATTATAATAACTGTTACAATAACAACCCATGTAGAAGCTACTATTTCATCCTTTTTGGGATAATTAACCTTTTTTGCTTCTATTTTTACCTCTTGGAAAAAATTTTTAATTTTCCCTATCATTTTTCACCTCAAAAAATATACAAAACAGGCCAGGAGGGATTCGAACCCCCATCCCCCGGATTTGGAGTCCGGTGCTCTAGCCGTTAGAGCTACTGGCCTATTAAGCTTTTGTTTCTTTATGTACAGTATGCTTTTTACAAAATTTACAATATTTTCTTAACTGTAATTTATCTGGTGTAGTCTTCTTATTTTTTGTTGTAGAATAATTCTTAGATTTACAATCAGTACACTGAAGCAGTATAATGTCTCTCAT
>NZ_MAVV01000029.1 GCF_001707915.1 Thermodesulfovibrio sp. N1
GGATGGTTATCTTGAGATAATAGTTAACGGAGAAAAAATAAAAATTCGAATAAAGAGAATTCATCTTGAAGAAGACGCAGGTAAAAATATTCATGATCCTTCAGGATACAGCTTTGTTGATTTTAACAGAACTGGTGTACCCTTAATGGAAATTGTATCAGAACCTGACATAAGATCACCTAAAGAAGCTGCCCTATATATGAAAAAATTAAGAACTATACTTAGATATCTTGGAGTCTGTGATGGAAATCTTGAACAGGGTTCTCTTCGCTGCGATGCTAATGTTTCTGTAAGACCTGTTGGTTCTACTGAATTCGGGGTTAAAACAGAGATTAAAAATATTAACTCCTTCAGGTTTGTTGAAAAAGCCCTCGAATATGAAATTAAAAGACAGATAAAACTTCTCCAAGCAGGAGAAAAAATAATACAGGAGACAAGACTTTGGGATTCTCAGACAGGTACTACTCAGTCAATGCGTTCAAAAGAAGAAGCCCATGATTATAGATATTTTCCTGAGCCTGACCTTGTACCAGTAATTGTTTCAGAGGAATGGATTGAAGAAATTAAAAAAACAATGCCTGAACTTCCAGATCAAAAATTTGAAAGATTTATAAAAGAGTACGGATTACCTGAATATGACTCTCAAATTCTTACAGAAGAGAAAGCTCTTGCTGAATGGTTTGAAAAAGCAGTAACCTTAGGTGGAAAACCAAAAGAAGTATCGAACTGGATTATGGTAGAACTTTTAAGACTGTTAAATGAAGATGGTAAGGATATTACAGAATGTAGATTAACTCCTCAAGAACTTGTTGAACTTTTAACACTTATTGAAAAAGGGACAATAAACAGAAACACTGCTAAAGATGTCTTTGAGGAAATGTATAAAACTGGAAAATCAGCAGAAAAGATTGTTAAGGAAAAGGGACTTACACAAATTTCTGATAGTTCTATTATAGTTGATGCAATTAAAGAAGTAATTATAAAAAATCCTAAGGAAGTTGAAAGATTTAAAGCAGGCGAGGAAAAACTAATCGGATTTTTTGTTGGACAGGTGATGAAATTAACTAAAGGTAAAGCTAATCCAAAATTAGTAAATGAGCTTATTTTACAAGAATTGAAAAAAGGAGAATAAAATGCCTATTATTGTAGCCCTATTTTTGATTTTATCTTTTTTATCAACAGATGCCTTTGCTCTGAAATGTGACAAATGCCATAAAGATGAAAAGTCTCTTGATAAAGTATTCCATGAAAAAGCCATTAAGACAAAACAAGAATTAATCGAAATCCTAAGAAATGGAAATAAAGCAAAGCTTCACAAAAATTTAAAAGACGATGAAATTGATGAAGCAGCAAAGAAAATGAATTTAAAATAAATTAGACAAAATCAAGCCAGTGTTGATACTTTGGAACTTTACCTTTAACTATATCAAAAAATAAATTTTGTATCTTTTCTGTTATTGGACCACGACTTCCCAAACCAATTGTTCTTCCATCAATCTCTCTGATAGGCGTTATTTCTGCTGCTGTTCCTGTGAAGAAAGCTTCATCGGAAATATAAAGTTCGTCACGAGTAAATCTTTCTTCTTTTACTTCAATTCCTAAGTCTTTTGCAATTGTAATGACTGAATCCCTTGTTATTCCCTCAAGAATAGAAGTAAGTGGTGTGGTTTTCAAGATACCTTTACGAACTAAAAAGATATTTTCACCGCTTCCTTCAGAAACATATCCTTCTGTATCAAGTAAAACAGCTTCATCAAATCCACATGAAATTGCCTCAATTTTAGCAAGTTGGCTGTTAACATAGTATCCAGCCACTTTTCCCCTTGACATGTTTGAATTTACATGATTTCTAATAAAAGAAGATATTTTGACTCTTATTCCCTTCTGAAGTCCTTCTTCTCCAAGATAGGCACCCCAGCGCCACACAGCAATTACCACTTGAATAGGATTATTTTTAGGATAAACCCCCATGTTTCCATAACCTACAAAAACAATTGGTCTTATGTAGCAAGAATCAATTTTATTTATTCTAATTGTTTCTTTTATGGCTTCAAAAATTTCTTCTTCTGTAAAAGGTATTTTTAATGTAAATATATGAGCAGATTTAAATAGTCTTTCCACATGATCTTTTAATCTAAAGACTGCTGGACCTTTTTCTGTATTGTAACACCTTATTCCTTCAAAAATTGCCAATCCGTAATGAAGGGAATGGGTAAGAACATGTACCTTTGCATCATCCCAATCTACAAATTTACCATCCATCCATATCTTTTCTGTTTTCGGAATCATGAAGAATATTAAACTACAAAACGATAAATAAAGTCAATAATTTATTTCACTGTTCCTTCGATTCCAATAACTTTCTCCTCAGCTTCTATGTTTTTACCTGACCTTTTTATAGATTCATTAACAAGCCATGTTAAGCCTCCACAACAGGGGACAGTCATTCTTAGAATCACCACTGATTTAACATTATTGTTTCTGAATATCTCTGTTAATTTATCCAGATAAAATCTCGAATCATCAAGTTTTGGACAGGCTATTATAAGTTTTCTATCCTTTAAAATTTCTTCATGGAATTTTTTAAAGGAAAAAGCTGTACAATCTGCAGCAATTAACAAATCAGCATCTTTTAAAAATGGCGCATTTACAGGAACTAACTTTAACTGAATAGGCCAGTTACTGAGTTTGTGAAATCCTTCTAATGTTAAACACTCACATGTTGGTGTTTCTTTTTTTGTAATCAAATTCATTTTTTTGTGCACTGCCTCCTCACTAAAAGGCTTTGCTTCCTTTTCTACTATGGTGATTGCACCTTTAGGACAACTTCCAAGGCAAGCACCAAGTCCATCACAATAAATTTCATCAATTAAAACTGCTTTACCATTCAATATTTTAATTGCACCTTCAGCACAGGCATTTACACAAAGACCGCAACCATCACATTTTTCCTCATCAATATGAACTATTTTTCTTTTAACCATTTTATGACCTCCTATTAAATTATCTTTAATTTAATTTTAATATGTTGCTATATCAGAGATTTATGATTTAAATCATAGACTGAAAATATCTTGAAATTTTTGAAACTTTATGGTATTTTTTTGTATGTTACAATTGAATAGACCTATTATGGTAGCAATTATTTTTAGGCTATTCAGAAGAATATTACATTCTACCCCCCCCCGAAAAAAACCTTATAAATCAATATTTTATAACGAAAAGATCGCAGTTTTACGGAAATTCTGTCTCACCCAGAAAGGATTTTATATCCTTTTTTAGCATAGTCTTAAAATAAAAAGAGGAGGTAAAAAAATGGCATTGGTTAAGAAAGTATCATCAAAAACAGAGACAACTAAAACCTTTACAACTTCATCAAGAGATGCCGAAGCACAAAGAAAGAGAGCAAGAACTCTTGCAAAACAACAACAGATAGCAGAAAGGATAGCAGCTGCAACAAGTCAACTTGCATCAGGTATTGCAGAAGCCTCTTCAGCAGTTGAAGAACTTAAAAGCTCCGCACAGCAGATTGCTGCAGGTGCTGAACAGGCATCAGGTGCATCTCAGGAGTGTCTTTCTGCTTTTAAACAGGTTGCAGGAACTATTACAAAACAGATGAAAAATTCAGAGATTTCTCAGGCAAAAGTTGAAAATGCTCAGGCACTTATTGCAAGGGTAAACAGTGATATTGATGCTCTTGTTAAAAATGTTGTTTTAGCTTCTGAAAGACAGATTGAATCAGTAAAAAAAGTTGCAGAACTTGAACAACAGTCTGCAAACATAGGAGAAATAGTAAAAACTGTAGCAAAAATAGCAGACCAGACAAATTTACTTGCTTTAAATGCGGCAATAGAGGCAGCAAGAGCAGGCAAACATGGTAAAGGCTTTGCTGTGGTAGCTGATGAAGTAAGAACCCTTGCTGAAACCTCTGAAAAAAGTGCAAAACAGATTCAAGAATTAGTAGGGCAAATTCAACAAGATGTAAAAAATATAGCAGATGGTATCAATTCTTCTGCAAATAAAGTTAAAGAGGAAGCAGAAAAAGGTAAAATAGTTTCTTCTCAACTTGAACAAATCAGAACAGACATGGTTGAAATAGTAAAAGGAGCTCAAGAAATAGCAACAGGTGCTCATCAGTCTGATGTTGCAACACAGCAGGCTTTAAAAGGAGCAGAGGATATCGCAGCTGCTGCAGAGGAACAATCAGCTGCTGCAGAAGAAGTATCAAAAACTGTGGCTGAACAGGCTCAGGCACTTCAGGAGGCAGAACAGTCTGCTCAGAATCTTTCAGAGTTAGCTGAAGATTTAAAAAGCTCAACAGATGTTGCAAAGAGTGCAGAAGAAGTTGCATCAACTGCTGAAGAACTTTCAAGTGCTCTTCAAGAGATAAACCGCTCTGCTGCTCAGATTTCAGCAGCACTTGAACAGGTCAGAAAAGGAGCACAGAATCAGGCAAGTGCATCAGAGGAATTAAGTGCAGCAGTGAGCCAGATTGAAAAAGGGCTTGAAATTGCCCAGAATCGTGCAAAAGGTTCTCTTGAAAAAATTATAGCAATTCAGAAACTTCTTGGTGATAATAAAATTGCTGTTAATGAAATGGTAAAGGGGATTATTCAGTCTGCTGAAGAGGCAAAACTTAATCTTCAAAGGATAAAAGAACTTGAAATCCTTTCAAGAAAAATAGACAAGATAGTTGATGCCATAACAATGGTTTCTGTTCAGACAAACATGCTTGCAGTAAGTGGTGCCATAGAGGCAGCTCGTGCTGGAGAATTTGGTAAAGGATTTGCAGTTGTTGCTTCAGATATAAGAAATCTTGCCCATGATTCAGCAGTAAATGCAGAAAAAATAAAGGATATGGTAAAAGCAATTCAGGATCAAGTAAATATTGTAATGCGTGATATAGAAGAGATAATGAAGTCAGCAGTAGAAGAAACGGAAAAGGCAAAAATTGCTACAGAGGGATTAAATACAATAGAAAAAGATATGCAGGAAGTCAAAGCAGGTTCAGAGGAAATTCTAAGTAGTTCAGAAGAGATAGTTGTTGCTATCGGACAGGTGAAGAAAGCTGTAGAACAGATAGCATCTGCTGCTCAGGAAGCAGAAAAAGCAACTGAGGAGGCTGCTTCAGCAGCAAAACAACAAGCTCAGGGGGCAGAAGAACTTGCAGCTGCCATTGAAGAAATAGCCTCTCTTGCAGATGAACTTCAGTCAGTTGCATAACAGAGGGAGGTTAAAATGGTAGAGACGGAAGTTGTGGCTAATGAATTTGTTACATTTTTAATTGATAGAGAAATATTTGCAATAAATATGGCACCTGTTCAGGAAATTATCCGTGTTCCTGAAATAGTCAAAGTTCCCAAATCACCTCCATCACTTATGGGACTTGCCAATTTAAGGGGAAAGGTTTTACCTATTATCAATTTAAGAAAAGTTTTTGGATTAGAAGAAAAGACAATTGATGAATCAAGTAGAGTCATTGTTATTGATTTAGGTCAGACACTCGGTTTTTTAGTAGATAATGTATCCAGTGTAATAGATGTTGATGAAACAAAAATAGAGACTTCTTCAGAAATAAAAAGCATTGTGAAATCCGACTTTCTTAAAGGAGTCATAAAAGACATTGCTAAATTCAAGATGGTGATGATACTTGACATTGAAAAGGTAATTGAGAAGGAGTTTTCTGAGATTCTTCAAGGTTCATCAAAGGAATATGAAATTACTTCTAAAGAACAATCTACAGAGGAAGAAATACTCACCGATGAAAGACAACTTGTAAGTTTTACTGTTTCTGATGAGGAATATGCAATACTAATAGAAAATATTCAGGAAATAGTTCAGATTCCTGAGCATATTACAAAGGTGCCGAACTCAGAACAATCAATAATAGGAATAATGAATTTGAGAGACAAAATTCTACCTCTTGCAAGTCTGAGAAGACTATTTGGTTTTCCAGAAGAACAACTAACTGAACAGAACAGAATTGTAGTTCTTTCAATGGGAAATCTTTCTGTTGGAATAGTTGTTGACAGTGTTAAAGAAGTTCTTAGAGTATCAGAATCTATTATTGAACCTGTGCCATCAATAATTTTAAAAGATGAGAAAGATTTTGAGATTGCAGAGATTTGTCGGTTAAATGAAGGCAAAAGGCTTGTCTCTATAATATCAGTTTCAAACCTTTTTAAACATAAAGATATAAAGGAGGCGTTAAATTCTTTGGAAACAGAAAAAGGCGTAGAAGAAAAAAAAGAAAATGAAGAAATTCTGGAAGATGAGGAACAATTTGTAGTTTTCAAACTTGATGAGCAGGAATATGCAGTTCCAATAGAAAGTGTTCAAGAAATAGTAAGAATCCCTGAAGGATTAACCCATGTTCCTAAGACTCCTGATTTTGTAGAAGGAGTGATAAACTTAAGAGGGAATGTTCTTCCTGTTATTGACCTTCGTAAGAGATTTGACATAGGAAAAAAACAAATGGATGAGCACCAGCGAATAATGGTTTTTGTTATTGATAATGTCTCTGTTGGATTTATTGTTGATTCTGTCAATGAGGTTCTTAAAATTCCAAAATCTGTTATTCAGAAATCACCTGAACTTTCTGCTGAACAGGCTAAAATATTCACAAGGGTTGCTAATCTTGAAAAACAGGGAAGAATAATACAAATCATTGAACCAAAGGAATTACTTAACAAAGAAGAATTAAAAGAATTAGAAAAATCGGAGACTGAAGAATGACAAAAATTCTCATCGTTGATGACTCTGCATTGATGAGAAAACTTCTGAGGGAAATTTTTGAGAAAGAAGGAGATTTCGTAATTGAAACTGCAAGAAATGGCAAAGAGGCAATAGAGAAAAATCTCAGTTTTCAGCCTGATGTTATTACACTTGACATTAACATGCCTGAGATGGATGGTATTACAGCTTTAGCTCATATTATGAACCAAAGACCTGTGCCAGTAGTGATGGTTTCTTCTTTAACTGAGAAAGGAGCGATTGCTACTTTTGAGGCTTTAAATCTCGGCGCTGTTGATTATGTTACAAAACCTGGTGGGACAATTTCCTTAAACATTGATGAAATAAGGGATGAAATTATTTCAAAGGTAAGGTCTGCTACCAAAGCTAAATTAAAAGCAAAAGCACTTGTAAGAAAAATCAGGGAGGAGAGGGAAAAAATTCTAAGACCTGCTCCTCCCAAAGAAATTTCTACTAAAGATGAACGGCTTGTATTAATTGGTGTTTCAACTGGTGGACCAAGAACTCTTGAAGAAATTCTTCCTGAATTACCTTCTGATTTTCCAATGCCTGTAATAGTAGCTCAGCATATGCCTCCTACATTTACAAAATCCTTTGCTGAAAGATTAAACTCTATTTGTGAACTCAATGTTGTTGAAGTTGACCATCCTATGCCAGTTGAAACAGGAACAATATACATTGGAAAAGGTGGTACTGATGTAGTATTAACAAGAAGAGCTCAGAAACTAATTGTTCATTCCAAACCTGAAAATCCATCATTTCTTTGGCATCCTTCTGTAGAAATTCTTGGTCGTTCAGCACTGGAGAGTTGTGACCCCCAAAAAATTATAGCTGTCATGCTTACAGGTATGGGTCATGATGGAGCAGATGCTTTCACTGAGATTAAAAAAAGAGGTGGAAAAACAATTGCTGAATCAGAGGATTCAGCTGTAGTTTTTGGAATGCCAAGAGAATTAATTGAAAGAGGTGGTGCAACAGTTGTTTTGCCTGCAGAAAAAATAGCAAAACAATTAATTAAATGGGCAAAAAATAATGTATGAGGTGAAAGATGCCAATAAAAAAGAAAGAAGAAAAAGTAGTTGAAATAAAAGAAGAAAGACGAAAAATTCAAAGAGATTTTGATGGTTTAATAACACAACTCTCAAACCAGAACCCAACAGAAAGAAGATGGGCAGCAAGAGACCTTGCAGAGTATAAAGAAGCATCAGGTTATTTAATAGAACAACTTAAGAAAGAAAAAGATATCGCTGTTCGTGAAATTATAATAAGTTCTCTACTGGCAATTGGAGATGAAATAGCAATTTCAGGACTGATTAATTACTTAAAAAGCGATGATGCTCATTTAAGAAACTCAGCAATTGAAGCTTTAAAACAGATACCTGAGCAGGTTGCTCCCTATATTGAAAAATTACTTCAAGATAAAGAGTCCGACATAAGAATCTTCACCATAAATATTCTTGAAAGTTTAAGGCATCCAAAAGTAATTAAATGGCTTATTGATGTTATCGAAAAAGATGAAAATATAAATGTTTGTTCTACTGCTCTTGACTTACTTGCAGAAGTAGGAACAGAAGAAGCTTTACCAGCAATAAAAAAAGTAAAAGAAAGATTTAAAAATGAACCCTATATTCAATTTGTTTCTGATATAGCTTTAAGGAGGGTTGGTGAACAATAGGTGTACATTAAAAAAATGAACCTGACATAAAAATAACAGATGATGATTTTGATAAATTCAGAGAATACTTTTATAGAAAAACAGGTATCATGTTTGAGCAAAGCAAAAGATATTTTGTTGATAGAAGACTTATAGAAAGAATAAAAGCAACAGGACACAATAGCTTTAAAAATTATTTTATCTTTTTGAGATTTGAATCAACAGGAAGGGAATTACAGAATTTAATAAATGTTTTAACAATAAATGAAACCTACTTTTTCAGAGAGGAATATCAATTTCAATGTATGATTAACAGAATGCTTACTGAAATAGTATTAAGAAAAAGAAGAGGAGATATAATTAGAATATGGTCAATTCCGAGTTCAACAGGAGAAGAGCCCTATTCAATTGCAATATACCTTCTTGAATACTGGAAAGAAATTGATAAATGGGATATAGAAATTATATCTTCAGATATAGATACAAATGCTCTTGATAATGCCCAAAAAGGTATTTACTCTGAACGTTCAGTTCAAAATCTTCCAAGGGCAATCATTCAAAAATATCTTAAATATCTTGGGAATGGATATTATCAGATTTGCGAAGATCTCCGTAATTCAGTAGAATTCACAAGGGTAAATATTGTAGATACCAAAGAAACAAAAAGATACAGAGGATTTGATATTGTATTTTGTAGGAATCTTCTCATATATTTTGATGACTTATCAAGAAAAATAGCTGTTGAAAATCTCTTTGATACAATGAATCCTGGCGGGTTTATCTGTCTTGGGCATTCAGAATCAATGAGCAGAATATCACCTATCTTCAAAATAAGAAAATTTCCTGAAGCTATTGTCTATCAGAAACCTCTGGAGGAGGGCAAATGAAGAAAATTTTAGTGGTAGATGATGCAGCAACAGTAAGAATGTATCACAAAAAAATCATTGAAAACGCAGGCTTTGAAGTTGAAGAAGCTGTAAATGGTTTAGAAGCCTTTGAGAAAGCATTAATAAATGATTATGACCTTTACATAGTTGATATAAACATGCCAAAACTTGATGGTTATTCCTTTGTCAAAAAATTGAGGGAAACAGAAAACATTCGGCAATCACCCGTTATTATGGTAACTACAGAGGCTGAAGAAAAAGATATGGATAAAGCCTTTGAGGAAGGAGCTAATTTTTATATTGTTAAACCTGTTAAACCAGAAGAATTTTCAAAGTACTGTAAACTTTTAACAGGAGTGTCTTATGAGTAACCCTTTAATTGAACAGTTTATTATTGAAAGCAGAGATTATCTACAGAGAATTGGCGAAATTTTAATTGTCCTTGAAGAAAATGGTGAAGACAAAAACCTTTTAAATGAACTTTTTCGTCTTGTTCATACTCTAAAGGGTAACTCAGGACTCTTTGATTTTCCTTCTATGACAAAGCTCTTACATGCTTCAGAAGATTTAATGAATCTTGTAAGGGAAGGCACAATTCCTTACAGTTCTGATATAGCAGACCTTTTGCTTGAGGCAATGGATATAGTTTCAATAATCATTGATGAGATAAAGGATTCTGGTTCAATTTCTCACAATTCAATTCAATTAGCCGAAAAAAAAGCTAAAGAGATAAAAGAGAAATTTCTAAAATCTCCTGAAAAAAGAGAGCAGAAAATTGAAGAAAAACCTGAGAAAAAAGAAGAAATAGCAGAAAAAATTTTTGATTTTTCAGTTATACCTGAAGAATTCCGCATAAAAGCAGTAAAAGAGGCTTTAAAGGGTAAAAAAATTATTTTGATTCAGTATGGACCAGAGGCTGAATGTTTTTACAAAGGTGAAGACCCTCTTTACCTTGTAAGAAATACTCCAGAACTTATATGGGTAAGGTCTTACTTAAGAGAAGAGATTCCTGACCCTTCATTAATGGATATTTATCAATGCATAACTAATTTTGAGCTTTTATCCTCTGCAAACAAAGAAGAACTTTCTGAACATTTTAAATATGTTCTTGACCAAGTTAAATTCTTTGATGTTGAACCTACTGACTTAATAATTCCTGAAGGCGAAAAAAATGGTGGACCTGTTTATGAAGATTTTGTCTCAGATGCAATAAAATACTTAGAGGAAAACAATGTACAAACTTTTAAAAATGCTGTAAAAAGTCTTATTGAGCTGTCTTCTTCTGAGCTATATTTTACTTCTGTGTTAAGATGGATAGAGCTTTTAATTGATTATTTACCGAAGACAAAAAACATTATAGAAGCTCTTTTGCAAAGTCTTGAAACAATGACTCCTCCTAAATTTGGTCTTGAGAAAGAACCCACACTACCCCAAAAAAAAGAAGAAAAGCCTGAATTCCCTGAAGAATTTTTGAAAATTCTTAATAGCCAAAAAATTGTCCTTGAAAAACTTAAAACCATAGAAAACAATATAATAAAAACAAATATTTTGCAATCCATTATCTCAAGCATTGAAAATGGATTGATGTCTTTAAAGAAAACTGAAATTCTAAATGAATTTCAAGAATTATCCCAAAAAACTTCTCCAAAGGATTTCAAACTATTAAAAAAATGGATAGAAACAAAATTTGGTTTTTCTTTACCATCGGAAAAAGTAGATGAAACAGTCTCTCCTGAAATCACTTTTACATCTACTGAATCACAAGAAAAAGAAGTCTCTTTATCACACACTATCAGCAAGGTTCTAAAAGTAGATGAAACAAAAATTGACAGACTCATGAATCTAATTGGTGAATTTGTTGTTGCTAAAAATAGCCTTCCCTATCTTGCTCAAAAAGCAGATAATTTTTATGGCATATCAGAACTTTCAAAGGAGATAAAAGCCCAATACAGTGTTTTAAATCGTATTTCAGAGGAAATGCAGGATGCAATAATGCAAATCAGGATGGTTCCTGTTTCTACAGTATTTCAAAGATTTCCAAGACTTGTAAGAGATTTGTCAAAAAAACTTAATAAAAAGGTAAAACTTGTAATTGAAGGAGAAGAAACAGAAGCAGACAAAAATGTAATTGAATCTCTTTCAGACCCTCTTATTCATATAATCAGAAACAGCCTTGACCATGGAATTGAAACACCAGAAGAAAGAATCTCTAAAGGAAAACCTGAAACTGGAACAATTATTTTAAAAGCAAAGCATGAGGCAGACCATGTATTAATAGAGGTAATTGATGACGGGAAAGGAATAGATGCTGAAAAGATTAAACTTAAAGCCTACCAGAAAGGATTAATAACTGAAGAACAGTTTGAAAAAATGAAAGAAAACGAAGCAATAAATCTAATCTTTCTGCCCGGTTTTTCAACTGCAGAGTCCGCTACAGACCTTTCAGGGAGAGGAGTTGGTATGGATGTTGTAAGAACAGCAGTTGAAAAATTTGGAGGCTCTGTCAGAGTTCAATCAGTCATAAATAAAAGGACAACTATCACTCTTTCTTTACCTCTTTCAATGGCTGTGTCACATGTAATGATAATTGAATCTGCAAAAGAAAAATATGGTGTTCCAATGGAATCAGTTGTTGAAACTGTTAGAATTTCAAAACAAAAAATTAAAAGGGTGAAGGGCAAGATGACTACTGTCTTAAGAAACAAAATTGTGCCAATTTTTTATTTAAATGATTTACTTGAGATAAACAAGCCTCATGTCATAAATGAAGAAGGAAAATATGCTCTGCTTGTGCTTTCAGTAAAAGGAGAATTAACAGGAGTAGTAGTAGATAAATTTCATGAAACAGCAGATATAATTCTTAAACCCTTTACAGGATTTCTTGCTAATATGAAAGTTTTTGCAGGCACTGCAATAATGGGAGATGGTTCAGTTTTATTAATAATAAATCCAAAGGAGTTAATAAATGCCAGTAGAATTTAAAAATAACACGGCAAAACTTATTGATTTAGTAAGTATTGAAGATGCAGATGCTTTATTTAATTGGTTTCTTGAAAGAAAAAAACCTAAGGTAGATCTAACAGAACTCTGCCACATTCACACTGCCTGTCTTCAGCTTTTGTTTGTATTTAAACCTGAAATAATAGCACATCCCGAAAAGGAGGATTTAAAATATTGGCTGACTACCAGACAATAGCAAAAAATTATGTGATGCCCGCAGAATCTCTCTGAAAGAAGAAGGGGATTCTTCGCTGTCGCTCAGAATGACAAAAAGAAGAGTCAGAATGACAGAAAATGAGTAATAATGATAGAAGGAGGGAGTAAAAAATGATAGAGAAGGAATTCAGATTTATAGAAAAGGGAGCTTAAAATGTCATTTATTTGTCACCCTGAACGAAGTGAAGGGTCTCATTATATTAAAAAAAAGAGGAGGGAGATAAATGAGCAAAACGATTCTAATAGTTGATGATTCAGCAACTATGATAATGAGCCTTAAAGCAGCCCTTGAAATGCAGGGATTCACAGTTGAAAGTGCCTCAAATGGTCAGTCAGCATTAGATAAAATAAAATCAGGACTGAAACCAAATCTTATAATTACAGATATCAATATGCCAGTAATGGACGGATTGGAGTTTATAAAAAATGTAAGACCTATCTTGAGATTTGTTCCTATTTTAATTCTTACAACAGAAAGTGAGCAGAAAAAAAGAGAGGAAGCTAAAAAATTGGGTGCTACTGGATGGCTTGTAAAACCTGTTTCAGGTGGAGATTTAATAAATGTAATAAAAAAAGTGCTACCGGGAGCTTAAAATGAAAACTCTTTTATTGATGGTCCTCCTTATCGGGGGGGGGGGGGGGGTTATAAAATTGTATCCTTTATTGGGAGGTAAGAGAAAAATGAGAGAAGTCATTAAAAAATATCTTATTTTTACTCTTCCCTTTGCTATTCTTGTTAGCTTTTTAGGTAGCATAGTATATGAATATTTTCCTTTTTTTGATATAAGATGGAAAATATTCATTACTTTTTTTATCCTGATACTTTTATGTTTATTTCTTTGTGGCTATCTTACAGTAAAGATAGTAGGTCCTATTAAAAAGCTTTATAAATCAATTGAAAAAGAATATGGAATCTTGGAAAAAAAGATTACAGAGCATGAATTTTCAGATGAACAGATGCTAAAGTTAAATGATATATTTAAACTTTTTTCAGAGCATCTTTCATCAACGATAAAAATTACTGAAGAAAACAGTTTGGAATTAATAAAAGGACTTGAATATTTATATGAAAACACCAAAAAACAAACTGAACTCATTGAAAGCTCTGTCTCTTCTGGGCAAAATCTTCTTTCAGTTATTGAAGACCAGATGAAACATAATAAAGAGATGATAAAAATTTTAGAATCCCTTATTGAATCACACCAAAGAAATTTACAGGATAATTTGAATCGTGTGAGTTCATTGGTTAATGAAGTAAATAATTTAACTCCACTTATGGATAGTATAAAAGATATTGCTGAACAAACAAATCTTTTAGCCCTGAATGCAGCAATAGAGGCAGCAAGAGCTGGTGAAAAGGGAAGAGGATTTGCAGTTGTAGCTGATGAAATAAGAAAACTTTCAATGAAAACAGAGAACACTTCCAAACAAATTATAAGCCAGATTAAAAAACTTTCAGAAAGAATGAATAAAGAATTTGAAAATTTAAAAAATGAAATATCAAAAAGTGAACAATTAAAACAATTAGAAAATGCAGAAAACACAGTAAAAGCAATGGAGTCATCTTTTAGTTCTGTTGGTAATATGATATTTGATATAATTCATAAAATTCATGAGCAGAATGAAGTTGTATTTAACACTGTAACAGATTTGCTCGGCAAAATCCAGTTTCAGGATGTTGTAAGGCAGAAACTTGAAAGAGTAATAGAAGATTTAAAGGAACTTTCCGAATACAATACAGCCTTACTTAAATGGTTAGCATCGCCTGATTTAGAAGAAAAACCAATAGAAATACAAAAACTTTTAGATAGCTTTTATCAAAGATATGTTATGCAATCCCAGAGGGAAATTCATGCAAAAATTGTAAATAATGTTTTAAAGGAAAGAGAAAAAGCACCGAAAATTGAATTGTTTTAAAAATCATGGCAACAGTTATTTCAATAACAAATAGAAAAGGTGGAACAGGAAAGAGTACAACCACTGTTAATTTATCTGCAGAGTTTGCAATAAGAGGCAAAAGAACTCTTGTTATAGACATGGATACTCAGGCTCATGCTACATTGGGGCTTGGTTTTTCACCAAACAAAAATTCTCAAAAAGTTCATTCTTTATTTTTAGAGCCTGAATTTATACTTTCAAAAGCACTTTTTCAAACTAAATGGGAAAATCTCTTTATAATGCCAGCTAATCCTTTGTTTGAACACGGAAGAGTTTCAAATAACAAACTATTAAAAGAGGGATTAAAAAGTGCTGGCATAATTGAGGAATTTGATTTTATTCTGATTGATACACCTCCTTCCCTTGACAGTCTTCTCCTTAATGCCCTTGTTGCATCTGATTATGTATTAGTTCCCTTTTTACCTCATTTTTTATCCACCGAAGGAATAAGAAGTCTTGCAAGAATTTTTTTTAAAATTGCAACCACAGAAAACCCTTCATTAAAACTGCTTGGATTAGTCCCTGTAATGATAAATCAAAGAATTCAACAGCACAGAAAAGTTACTGAAAATGTTTCTAATCAATTCGGAAGAAATAAAGTTTTCTCAGGGATAAGAACAGATATTAAATTGGTAGAAGCCTTTGAAAATCATACCCCTGTTAAATTTTATTCACCCTACAGTCGTGGTGCTGTTGATTATGAAATATTGGCAGAGGAAGTATTGAGAGAGATTCATAGAAGAAATTCTATTTTATTGACATAGATTTAAAACTTAAAAACTCAAATTTCGTATATTTTTTTCATCTCATCAGTATAACTTCCATCTTCATTATAAATAAAAAGTGGAGGGTCAACTTTTAAAGATACCCTACCTCCTTTAACTGCCTCAATAAGAACCATTTTTGCTTCTGTATTTATTTTCGAATGAATAAAGCGAACCCTTTTTATTTCAAGATTGTGTTTACTCATTATTCTTACTATTTCAATTAATCTTTCAGGAAGGTGAATTAAACAAAGTCTTCCTCTATGTTTAAGTAAGTTTTGACTAATCTTTGCAATATCTTTTATTGAAAGACTTAATTCATGACGGGCAAGAGCTTTTTCTTCTTTTGGACTCATTTTACCTGTTCCAGGACTTCTAAAAGGAGGATTAGATACAACAAGATCAAAACCACTTGCACTGAAATTTTTGGCATCCATACAGATAATCTCTATTCGATTATCAAGATTATTTAATTTAATACTTTTTTTCGCTAATTCAGCAATCTCAGGTTGAATTTCAATCATAACAATTTTACTTTCTATATATTTTTTAGCCAGAATAATCCCAATAATTCCTGTTCCTGCTCCTATGTCAACAGCCTTTGTTAATCTTTTAAGATTGACAAAATTTGCCAGAATTAAAGCATCAACACTAAAACGATAACCTTCCTTAGGTTGGCATATCTTTATACTTCCTATCGAATCAATCGTGTATTCCATAATTACTAATTTTATTAAAAAGAAAGTATCTGAATCTATATTTTATCCTGTAATTTTAAATTCATCTGTGGTAGAAACTGATAAGAGCTTCAATGAATCTTTCGGTTACAAATAAAGGGTCAATATCTGAATCCTCGAGGAAATCTCCTCTTGCCTTAGAACCATAGAGAATAATTTTTTTACTTCAGGGAAAAATTTTTTTATTTTTTCTATAACTTCAAAAATAAACTTTTGTTCGTAATAATTAAGATAAAACCTGAAATTGCCGATAGAGATAAAAGCAATATAATATTTATGCAGTCATTCCGAGGGGTTCAATACCCCGAGGAATCTCTCATTAAAGAATCTATCTGGTGAAAAAGGAGGAGATTCCTCAGTCGCTTACGCTCCTTCGGAATGACAAAATCAGTGTTTTTTTATCGGCAATTTTAAGTAAAAGGGTTTTATTGTTTTTGAGAGAGTTATTGTATAGAATTATACCATAGTAGAAATTTTTAAAAAAGGATATTTCCTTTTTTATTATAATTTAGATTTTGATATTAAGTTGTAACAATTGATACTAAATTTTTCTTGACATTTTTTAAAAATTATGTAACAATAGTTACATTAAATTTTTGGAGGTAAAAATATGGAAACTTTTTATGTTGTAGGGATGATTATGGCAGGATTGTTTTTTGGATGGACTATTGGTTCTCATTATACTGGTGCAGTGATGGGAACAGCTTATGGTGCTAAAATATTAGATATTAAGAAGGCAACTTTGTTGATGGCAATATCTGCATTGCTGGGTGCTACACTGCAAAGCCATGAAGTAATTAAAACTGTTGGTGCTGGTATTATACCTATTGATTATCTTACACCATTCAGAGCAATGATAATGATGCTTAATGCAGCTTTAGTTACTGCTGTAAACACTTGGCTCAAGCTTCCTATATCAACAGCTCAATTAGCCTGTTTTTCAATAGTCGGTGTCGGACTTGCTACAGGTGCACCAATTGCATGGGAACATACAATGTTACCTCTTGCGATTACATGGGTTGGAACTCCTTTAGTTGGATGTATTCTGGGTTTTATCTTTACTAAAACTGTAGGCACTATAAGAGCAAAAACAGCAGAGACATTCAAAAAATATGTTTTAATTCTTGCATGCTGTTATGCCTCTTTTACTCTGGGAGCAAACAACAGCGGGTTGGCTGTTAGTGTTCTGTATGGAAGTGGCACAGTCAAATCTTTATTGTTTGCAGGATTTATAGGAGGAGTTGTTGTTGGTATTGGTGCTTTAACATGGGGAAGACCTCTTTTAGAGAAAGTAGGGCTTCATATTGTTCAACTTGAAATAAACAGCGCAATCGGAGCTCAATTAGGGCAGGCTACAACAGCATATGTAGCAGCTCTCTTAGGATACCCCACTTCTATGAATCAGGCAATAGTTGGAGCAATTGGTGGTGCAGGACTTGCAAGGGGAGTTAAATATATTCAAGTTAAAGTTATAAAGGAGATTGTTATAAACTGGTTGGTGTCTCTTGTTGTATCTGCATCTACAGCATTTATTTTATATAAAGTTTTTTCATGGCTTTTAGGAGCTAAATAAGGAGAGAAATGAAACAGGCTACTTTATTTATTGTTCTGTTAGGTTTTGTAAGTCTTTTTGCAGATATGACCTATGAGGCTGCAAGAAGTATTACAGGACCATTTCTTTTAGCACTTGGCGCTACTGGAACACTTGTAGGATTTATCTCAGGATTGGGAGAGTTTTTAGGGTATGCCCTAAGGATTGTCTCAGGCTGGATTGCTGACAAAACAGGTAAATACTGGAGCATAACTATAGTTGGCTATTTGATTAATCTTTTGAGTGTGCCAGCACTGGCATTGGTTGGTCAGTGGCAAATAGCAGCTGTGTTAATTATGGCTGAAAGAATTGGTAAAGCAGTAAGAAATCCTTCAAGGGATGCTATGCTTAGCCATGCAACAGTAGAGATTGGTCGAGGCTGGGGTTTTGGTCTTCATGAGGCAATGGATCAGATTGGAGCAATGCTTGGGCCATTAATCATAGCTGGAGTTTTTTATTTTCATGGTGGTTACAGGGAAGCCTTCGGAATTTTACTTATTCCGGCAGTTCTTGCCTTTTCAATTTTAATTTTTGCAAGATTTTTGTATCCTTCACCTAAGGATTTGGAAATTAGTACTGTTCAAATAGAAACAAAAGGATTAAGTAAGGTCTACTGGATTTATCTCGTAGCAGTTGCATTAAATGGAGCAGGATATGCGGATTTTCCTTTAATTGCTTATCATTTTAAAAAAGTGGCAACTGTTTCTGAACAGTGGATACCTGTTTTTTATGCTATAGCAATGGGAGTTGATGCTTTGGCTGCTCTTTTATTTGGCTATTTATTTGATAAAAAGGGGCTTGCAATTCTTATTTTTTCAGTAATTGTATCAGCAGGCTTTGCTCCTTTATGTTTTCTTGGAGGATTTTATGAAGCAGTCCTTGGAATGATTTTATGGGGGATAGGAATGGGTGCTCAAGAGTCTGTAATGAGAGCAGCAGTTGCCTTGTTAGTTCCTAAGGATAAAAGAGGTGTAGGATATGGTTTATTTAATACAGGTTACGGATTTTTTTGGTTTTTGGGTAGCACTGCTTTAGGTTTATTATATGATTTTTCAATCTCTACACTAATAGTTTTTTCAGTACTTCTTCAGCTCTCCTCCATACCCTTTCTTATAAAGGTAAGAAAAATGTTACACTAAAAATTAAATGAAGTGGATTTTTGTATCCTATACAGTTCCTTCAAATCCTTCAAGGGGAAGGGTTTTTATATGGAGGGAACTTAGAAAACTTGGCGCTATTAACTATCAAACAGTATGGATTCTACCTTATTCAAAAGATATTTCCGATAAAATTCAAAATCTCAAGAAAGTAATAGAAAACTACGGAGGACAGGCTCTTTTAGTAGAAGGAAAGGTTTTGAATAAAGAAGTGGAAGAAAAAATTTTAAATGCTTTTATAGAGGCAAGAAACAAAGAATATACAGAAATAATTGAGAAATGTGAAGACTTCTTTAAAGAAATATCCTTTGAAATTGAAAGACAAAACTTTATATTTGCAGAAGTTGAGGAAAATGAAGAAGAACTCGAAAAACTTAAAACATGGTTTAAAAAAGTGGAAAAAAGAGATTTTGTAAATGCTCCTCTGAAAAAAGAAGCAATAGATAAACTCAAAAAATGCACAAGGCTTTTTGAGGAATTTTCAAAAAAAGTATATAAAGAAGCCCAAAAAGAATGAAATTAGCGGAGGTTTTAAAATGAAAACATGGTTTGTTTATGTATTTGGTCGCTGGATAGTTCTTTCAGGAATTGCAGGGGCACTTTTGCAGTTTGTTTTAAGTGATTATTTTAGGATTCATACAATTCCTGCCTTTTTGCTCAATCAGTTTTTACTTGCTAATGTTTTCTGGTTTGTGGACAAGGCAATTTTTAAATCTCACTTTAAAATTCCTGCCTTTTTCCCTCTATGGCAAATTAAAGAAAATGTAAGATGTGCTGACTGTGGAGTAATATGTGAGGGTTACAGAGTAGTGAAAACAAAAAATTATGACAAACTTCATGACCCTGAGCCAGAATTCAGATGCAAAAACTGCAGGGAAAAGAAATTAGAAGAATTAAGAAAAAGAGGGATCGAAGTATAAAAAAGGTGGAGGTATGTCCTCCACCTTTGTACTGAAAAAGCTTACTGTTTCTTTTCAGCTGGTTTTGCTGCAGGCTCAGCTTTCTTTTCTTCTTTCTTTACTTCACCTTTTTTCTCAGCTTTGGCTGCTACCTTCTTTACGCTCTTTGCTGTAGCCTTGCCGTCTTTTTCAGTATATTTTACTACAACCTTGTCACCAGCCTTTACATCTTTAATCTGCTCATCTGTTACTGCTACTGTGAGTTCCTTCTTTTTGCTTTTTACTGTAATTGTTTTACCAACTGTGTCAATAGCTGTAACTTCACCAGTAATCTGCTGTACTTTCTCTTTCTTATCTGCTTTTTCATCTTTCTTTGCAGGCTCAGCTGGTTTTGCAGGTTCAGCCTTCTTTGCAGGTTCAGCTGGTTTTGCAGCAGGCTGTTGAGCAAATGCTACTGTTACTGTGAGTGCGAATACCAATACCATTACTAATGCTAAAATTTTCTTCATCCTCTTTTGTCACCTCCTTTCTTTTCTGTTTTTTTAAAAGGGATTTCGATTTTGACTAATAAATTTGATTGTTGCAATATAAATGCCAGAATATAAAAAGCTAAAATTCTAATTGTTTTTGATAAAAAACTTCCTCATTTAGGAAAATTTTCCCTTTTGGGAAAATTTTCTGATAAACCGAATTTTTCAAGCCTATACCAGAATGTTTTATAACTCATTCCGAGTAATCTTGCAGCTTTTGCAATAATATAATTGGATTTAATTAATGCTTTTTTAAGTATTTCCTTTTCAAGTTCTTCATAATTTATTCCTTCATCTGGTATTTCTATATCCAAAATATTTTTAGGTATAGAGATTTTTAACTCGTCTTGAATATCACTCAATGTAATTTTGTCTTTTTCACAAATTATTATTGCTCTTTCAATTACCGTCTCTAACTGTCTTATATTGCCTGGCCAGGGATAATTAATTAAAGCTTGAAGCGCCTTTTCCTCTATACCATTAACTCTTTTACCAAATTCTTTTGAGTATTTTTCTATAAAAAAGTTTACAAGTTCGGGAATATCATCTTTTCTTTCTCTTAAAGGAGGTATTTCAACTGTTATAACCTTTAGTCTATAATACAAATCTTCTCTGAATCTGTTTTGTTCTACTTCTTTAGATAGATTTTTGTTTGTTGCTGCAATGATTCTTAAGTCAACCTTTATGGCATCTTTTCCTCCAATTCTTCTAACTTCTTTTTCCTGAAGAACTCTCAAAAGTTTAGATTGTGTTAAAGGAGGAAGTTCAGCAATTTCGTCGAGGAAAAGAGTGCCCTTATCTGCTGATTCAATTATTCCTATTTTTCTTGTATTTGCACCTGTAAATGCGCCTGGTTCATAACCAAAAAGTTCGCTTTCAATTAAGGTTTCTGGTATTGCTGCACAGTTAATTGCAATAAAAGGTTTATCTTTTCTTGGAGAGTTATAATGAATTGCCCTTGCAATAAGCTCTTTTCCTGTTCCACTTTCTCCATAAATGAGTACTGTGGCATTTGTTGGAGTAACCTTTTTGACAATATCAAGAACTTGAAGCATCTTTTTTGATTTCCCTATGATTCCTTCTATTTTAAATTTTTCATATAATTCTTTTTTGAGCCTTAAATTTTCTTTCATAAGATTAATTCTTTCTTCTGCTTTTTTTACTGTTAACAAAAGAATTTCTCTATCAATTGGTTTGGTCAGGTAATCAAAGGCTCCTTTTTTTATAGCTTCTACCGCAGATGAGATTGTCCCGAAGGCTGTAATAACAATAACTAATGGAGAGAAAGGTTCTTGCGGAAGGTTATTTAAAATATCCATTCCATTTTGCATGCCTAATTTTAGATCAGTAAGAATAATCTCAGGATGAAACTCGTTAATTATTTTTTCAGCTTCTTCTAAGTTTAAAGCTGAATATACTAAATAATCTTCTTCTGATAGAATTGTTGTAAGAATATCTCTTTGTAAAGGTTCGTCATCTATAATTAAAATTGTTGTCATATTTTTATATTGGTAGATATATATTTACTTCGCTTCCCTGTCCTAATTTACTTGAAAATTCTATTCTTCCACCATGTTCTTCTATAACTTTTTTAGCTAAAGGCAGTCCCAATCCCAACCCACCTTTTTTAGTAGAGAAAAAGGGTTCAAATATTTTTTCTATGAGTTCTTCTGCAACACCAGAACCCGTATCTGTTATTTTTATTAAAATTTCGTCTTCTATAAGCTCTGTTTTAATAAAAAGATTTTTGACTTCTTTATCCTTCATTGCATATATAGAATTTTTTATAATATTTAAAAGACAGCTTTTCATTAAGTCTATATCAATATCAAGCATAAAATCAATTTTATAATCTTTATAGATAGTGATACCTTCTTTTTCAGCGGTAGCTTCAATAAGATAGACTACCTCTTCAATAATTTCCAGAATATTTACTGGTTTTTTATTTAATTTGAGAGGTTTTGTATATTCAAGATACTCTGTAATTAGATTGTTAACTCTGTATATTTCCTGTTTCATGTTTTCAAGAAGTTTAATATAATTATTTGAATTTTCATTTTCTTTTTTTAACTTTTCTATAAGATGGTCAATGCTTAAATTAATAAAATTTAAAGGATTTCTTACTTCATGGGCAATCGTTCTGCTGAGTTGTCCTATAGCAGCAAGATGTTCAGCTTCTCTTAGTCTTTTTTGTAATATTTGATTTTCTTCAAGTTTCTGAATCATGAAGTTAAAACTTTCGGCAATTCTTCCAATTTCGTCTTTTCTGTTTATTTCTAACCGATAGGTAAAATCTCCCTTTGCTACTCTTTGTGCTGCTTCAGTTAAATTATCAATAGGTTTTGTATATCTTGTCGAAATAAAATAGGTTATTATTATTCCTATTGAAAATATTATTAAGGTTGTTATTATTCTTTTTAATGTAGTATCTCTTAAAATTTGAGAAAAGTCATCTTTATTTATTCTTAAATGAATATAACCATATTGAACATTGCCAGCAATTACAGGAACTATGACGTTATAGACATTTTCCTCTTCAAAAACTGGTTCACCAAGTTCTGCTTTAATAATTAATTCCTTCTTTCGATGTGTTATAGGTTTACCAATATATTGAGGGTTAGTACTTGCAATAATTTCCTGTTGATTACTGATGATCGAGACTTCTTTTATACCTTTAGTGCTAAGTTTATTAATGTATTCTGTTAGTTTATTTGAACCTCCTCGGGTAACTTCTTCAACTCCTACCTGAATAGCTTTTGTAAGGTCTGCCGTTTGTTTTCAATTTCCTTTAAGAGTCTTTTTTCTGTCTGAGTATAGAATATGTAAAGTGTTGACATTAATGCAAAATTAAGGAATAGCAACAGTATTACCAGTTTCCACCTTAAAGACATTTTATCAAACATTTTTATAA
>NZ_MAVV01000030.1 GCF_001707915.1 Thermodesulfovibrio sp. N1
GACCTTGTTGGTCTTGCTCTTTTTCTCGAAGAAAAACTTGGCATCAAAAAAGTTGATGTAGTCCCTTATGACGCAATAAGAGAAGAAATCAGAGATAGGATTTTAAAAGAGGCAGTTTATCTATGACTGGTAGAGACATAAAACTTTATCTGAAAGATATACTGGAAGCAATTGAGGCAATTGAAAGGTTTGTTCAAGATATGAATTTTGAGCAGTTTAAAGATAATGATCTTGTTTCGAGCGCAGTTATCAGAAAATTTGAAGTAATTGGAGAAGCTACTTGACATATTCCGCAGATGATAAGAAAAAAATATCCTGACATACCATGGAAAACAATGGTGGGCTTTAGAGATAAACTTATCCATTTCTACTTTGGTATAAAATATGATATTGTCTGGGAAACGATAAAATCAAAACTTCCTGAATTAAAAGAAAAAATAAGGAGAGTGTTTGAAGACCTCGAGAAAGAAAAATGAGCATAGAAAAATACCTTATTCTTAATAAATACTTGCTTGCTCTTTTTGGAGTAAATGATTTCAAGGACCTACAGGAGAAGTTAAAAGATGCTCCTTCAGGGACTGACAGCGATGGAATAACTCATTTTGTAAATGTTTTGCGTTCATCCCTCAAGAATATTCAAATATCCAAAGATACCCTTCTTAATTATGACTCAAACATCCAATCCTATTTGAGGAAAATAAATTACAAGCGCGAACCTGTATCTTTAAAATACTTTCAGTATCTTGCTGTGCTTTTTGCTGAAGTCTTCCTTGATAATCTCAAAAATAGAAAACTGGAATTTTTATATGAACTTAACGAGTTTTTAAAAAGTTATGAAGATGAAGAAGTAAAAGAGTTAATAGGTGGGTTTACAGAAGATGACCTTAAAAAAATTGCTTTCTGGATGGCAACAGGTTCAGGGAAAACACTTATTGCTCATATAAATTATTATCAATTCTTCAAATACAAACTTTTTGAGCCCGACAACATCCTCTTTATCACTCCAAACGAAGGGCTTTCAAAACAGCATTTTGAAGAATTGCAAAAAAGTGGAATACCAGCAAGAATTTATTCTGGAAGCTTAAATGGTGGGTTAAAAAACGAAAGAGAAGTTCTTGTCATTGAAATGACAAAGTTTGTAGAGGAGAAGAAAGGTGGAGGGGTTACTCTTCCAGTTGATACTTTTGAAGGAAAAAATCTTGTTTTTGTAGATGAAGGACATAAAGGTAAAAAATCCGAAGAGCAAAAATGGGCAAAATTAAGAGATAAACTTGCAGAAAAAGGTTTTGTCTTTGAATATAGTGCCACTTTTGGTCAGATTTTAAGTAAACAAAATGAAGATATCCTGAAAGAATACTCTAAAGCAATTCTATTTGATTACTCATATAAATATTTTTACCTTGATGGCTACGGCAAAGATTTCTGGGTTTTAAATGTAAAGGAATCAAATATTTCAGATGGGGTTTTTCAAGAAACAATGTTTATTGCCAACCTTCTTGATTTCTACCAGCAGATGCTTTTATATAAAGAAAAAGCTTCTCTTGCTAAGCAATACAACATAGAAAAACCACTCTGGATATTCGTGGGAACAACCGTCACAGGAAAACAAGAAGAATCAGATGTTTTACAGATAGTTGATTTTGTTAATAGGGCTCTTAATGCGAATTGGCTGAATGAGAAAATTAATGGCATACTTGCTGGCAATTTTAAGGATAGTAAAGGCAATGACTTGTTCAGTAACAAGTTTAACACACTTAGGCAAGGAATTGATTTAGATGCTTTCTACAAAGATATTTTCAATGGTAGAGGCTCTTTAGAAGTATACGAGATAAAAAACGCCGAGGGTGAATTTGGTTTAAAGGTTGGTGAAAATCCGTATTTCGGAGTTATAAACATCGGCAATTTCTCAGAGTTCAAAAAATTACTTACACAAAAAGGTATTGAGGTCAAACAAGATGTTATTTCCTCATCCCTTTTTGAGGATATAAAAAAAGAAAATTCCAACATAAATATCCTTATAGGTTCAAAAAAATTCATAGAAGGTTGGGATACATGGAGAGTATCTTCTATGGGACTTTTGAACATTGGAACAGGACAGGGACCTCAGATTATTCAGCTTTTTGGAAGAGGTGTAAGATTAAAGGGAAAAGATATGTCCCTTAAAAGGTCTGATAATAAAGAGATTAAACCACTTGAAATCTTAAATATCTACGGAATAAAAGCAGATTATTTAAACAAGTTTCTTTCTGCAATAGCAAAGGAAGAGGTTGAGTTTGAAGAGATAAAAATACCTGTAAAAGTTATGCAAAAAGAGAGATGGCAGAGTTTACCTTACTTGAAAAAAGATGAGTCTAAAAAATTTGAAGAAACAGAAATTGTTATGTTAAGGCTTGATAACACGATCAATTTCATACTAGATCTTACACCGAGGATCTCTGGATATTTAGGAGAGAGTGAGAAAGAGGAAAGAAAAATAGAAGAAATTCAAGGAATAACTGAGATAGAAGAAAAAACTATATACGAGATTGTTGATATAGAATTGCTTAACTGGCAAAGAATATTAAATGAAATGCTTGAATTTAAACTCTTGAGAGGGTATTGGAATTTATTTTTTAATGTTGAAATCTTAAAGGAAGTTTTAGCACAGTGTAAAGTAAAGGCTCTTGTTGAGTCTTTAAGAGTAAAAAGTAATATGGATTTAGAAAAAATTGAAGAAATAACAATTTTGCTACTTAAAGGATATATTGACAAATTCTATAAAAAACACAAAGGTAAGTTTGAAACAGACAATATAAAGTATGTAGAAGCTGGAAAACAACTTTCTCTTTTTGTCTCTGATAAGATTGAATATTACACTGTTTATATTGATAAAAATAAGAGAAACTTGATTGATAAGATAAGGGAACTCTCTAAAAAACTTGATGAATTAATCAAGGAAGAAGAGAAAATCTTGCGAAGGGTCATCATTGACAATTCTATTTATATACCGATTCTTTTGAAAAATGAAAAAATTGATAAAATTTCACCTCCAGGTCTTGTTGAAAGCGAAGAAAAGTTTGTGAAAGGATTAAAAGAGTATTTAAAAAATAATCCTCAAATTTTAAAAGGATATGATATTGTTCTTTTACGAAATGAAGCAAGGTCTGGATTTGGTTTTCAACTTGACTGGGCAGGCTTTTATCCAGATTTTATAATGTGGATTAAAGGAGATAACAAAACATGGATGGTATTCATTGACCCAAAAGGACTTCACCATACAAAGGGGCTTGAGGATGAGAAAGTTAAATTCATCAATGAAGGTATAGAAGAAATAGGAAGGAAGCTTGATCAAGACATATCCTTAAATGCACTTATTATCTCCCAGACAAAATATGAAGACTTAGTAAAAGGAACTTCTCGAGATAAAATCATCTATCAAGAAGAGTATGCAAACAGAAATATCCTCTTCTTTGAAGATAGAGAATGGTGTAAAAAATTATTTAAAAAATTAGCCCTTTAAATTTTTTAAAGCTAACTTATTCAATGCATTTATGTATGCCTTGGCAGAGGCTACTATTATGTCTGTGTCAGAACCGTGTCCACGAACAGTATGCCCTGCCTCTTCAAGGATTATTGTTACCTCACCTAAAGCATCTGTTCCACCTGTGATTGCTTTTCCTGAGTTTATCAATTTAATTTTGTAAGTTATTGAAAATATTGAATTTTATTTTTTGAAAATGTAAATTTTTGTACAACACAAAGGGTAACCCTTTGATTTTCTTTATCTTTTAGATTCCGAATTCTTCTTTGACTGTTAAATGGGCTGGTTCAGATACTTTCAATGCTTTAAATAAAGCTTTTGCTACTTTATCCATCCTGTTTTTTAAATAGTATTCTTTCCCATCTATGCTAAACTCTGTAAGTGTAACACTTTGTAATGCTTCCTTTATTCTTTCTGTTGATACATCTTTGTTTAATGCTGACTCTAACATCCTCATAAATAAAAAGGAAAGAAAACATACTACCAGATGCCCCTTTATTCTTTTTTCTGTCCAGTGATATACAGGTCTTACCTCTATGGTGTGCTTCATTATTCTGAAGGATTCCTCTATCTTCCATAAACTGTGATAGGCTGAAAGGATTTGTTCTGGACTAAGGTTTTCAGAACTCTGCACTGCATAGTATCCATCAAATTCCATATCCCTTTTTATTAAAGATTCATCAAGAATGTATCTGTTTTGTCCTTCTGTCTTTATGTATTTTTTCCCTCCCCTTTTGTTTAATCCTTCTATTATTGAGGGACTCTCAAGTAGCTTTATTGCTTTGTTTATCAATATCTCCCTTTCTGCTCTGTCTTTTTCTGCCCTTTTGTCTGAATAACTTATTATTAACGTATCTGTTATTTCTTTTATTTTTCCTTCCAAATCTCTTACTTTAAAGCTGTACTTAATCTGTTTGTATTTGAATATCCCTTCCTCTGTCTTGATTTCTACATATCCTTCAGGATTAAATACTTCTTTATGTAATTGGAAATCTGCACTTTTAAGTCTTACTGCTACTATATAGCCAAAACCTTGTTCTTTAAGTTTAAGCAGGTTTATTTTACTGTTTATCCCTTTGTCTGCTACTATGATTATCCTTTTTAGGGAAAATCTCTTCTTGAGTCTCTCTAAAAAGGGTAGCAATGTCTTTCCATCAAAGGTGTTCCCCGGAAATATCTCATAGCCAATGGGAAATCCCTCACTGTCTATAAGTAACCCAAGCACTATCTGAACACTGCCAATTTGAGACTTTCGGCTTCGCCTCAGGAAAATGCTTCGCATTTTGCCATCTTTGCTAAATCCATACTTCCTCAGTATATCTTCATTCTGGCTTTCACAATGCGAAGCATTGTCTCGAGGGCTTAAGCCCGAAGATGTCAAATAAATGGTAGTTACATCATAGAATACTACATCTACTTGATTGTTAAAAAGGTTGTATCTTTTCCTGAATAGATACTCCTCTAATTCTTCTTTGCTTTCTGCCAGTACATCTAATGCCCTGTATAGATGATTTATCCCTATACTTTCAAACCCTAAAAAATCCTTCCTGCTTTCATACATCCCAAGTTTGCTGTCTGATGAAATCATATGCCTTGCTGTCATATAAAGTACTGCTTGAGATAGATTAAATTGTTTCTTCTTTGATACTCTGCTGAAAAACTCATCAAACTGAAATTTATCCCAAAGCTTCTTTATTAGACAATGTCCATAATTTAGTACTCTTCCTTCTGATATTTTTGTAAGGTCAAACTGTTTCTCTACGCTTTCACTTAAAGCTCTTTTTGCAAGTTTTTTAAATGACTCGGTATTAAGGAAATCTTCAAGTCTTCCAAGACTGAATAGATACTTGTGTTTGATTCTTCCAGAACTATCTCTGTATCCTTCTACAACATAAACATAATCAATGTTTTGAGCTGAACGTACAATTTTTAGGAACATGGAATAATTATACAGAATGATATGGATAAAAGTCAATATAAAATTAAAGAAAAATCAAAAAAGTTATACAACAAAAATTAAAAATAAAAAACTGAATCAAGTAAAATCAAGGGTTTACAAGTGCAATTTGCCAAAATTTGACCCTAAGTTGATAAACTCAGGATAAATATATTTTAAAAGTCTAAAGCATTTGTAACAATATGAAATACTTCTTTTGCCCAATTGATTGCCTTATCAGCATCTTCAAGAGTGTACTCTTCTGAAGGAATCCAATCTATCAGTCCATAAAAAGAGAGTTCTCTTTCTTTTCTTAGAGTTTTTGAAATAGTTTTTAATTTTTCTATATTCCCTTTTACTATTTCTGGAAAAATTTCTATATTTTGTTCAATATACTTTGTTACATCATGAACTTTTGGAACATCAAGCCCGAAAGCAATCATTAAACCTTTTAACAAAAGCTCTACAACTTCTTGAGATTCTCTTACTACATCTGCATAAGCTTCTTCATTTTTCAAAAATTCAAGCATTTTGATTCTCTTTTCAGCTCTAAAAATATAGTCTTTCACAAGTCTATTTTTATTCATTTTATTATCCAGTAAGTCATACCTTTAAATTCTTTTTCAATAATTTCTTTGTTTTGTTTTTTTTTATCAATCATTTTAATTAGTTCTCCTACTATGTTTTCATCATCATAAAGGACTTTATGGTCTTTTAAAATTCCAACGCAAAAAGGAAAATATTCGCTTAATTCTTTTTGCGTTAAAATTATAGGTGAAAGAAAGTGATTTTCAAACTCATACCCAACTTTTTCATAGAAATCTAAAATTCTCTGTCTTTTACTTTCAATTGAGTCTTTTAAAATTAAGAGTAAATCAATATCAGAGGATTGAGAAAAATCTCCTCGGGCTGCTGAGCCAAAAAGCACAATTGCTATGAGATTTTCTTTGTATAAAACCTTTATCTTCTCAATAAGCTCTGACAATTTATTCGTTAACTTTATGTAAAAATAAGTTTTCATTATTTTCTTAGCCTTATCTTATCAAGCTTTTTAATAATCCGTCAAGGTAAAAGGTCTGCATTACCACATCATACAATAAATTTGAATTATAACAAAATGTAAAATAAAATTCGGCTTTGCCTAAGAGTGACAATTTGAGGGTCATTCTGAGCCAAAGGTGAAGAATCCCTTCCGAATGTTGTCATTCTGAGGGAGCGTAAGCGACCGAAGAATCTCATCCTATTAAAAAGAAGAGACCCTTCGGCTTTGCCTCAGGGTGACAAGAAAAGATGACAAAGCCTTAATGTAATGGGTGACAATCATTTTTAACTCTTGTAATAAAAATTTATTTCAGCATCCTTTAACATTGGAAGTTTCGAATCCTTCGGAGATAAAATAGGGGCTACAGCAGTCCAGGTAATATTAACTTCAGGGTCATTCCAAATTATTCCTCGATCAAGGGCAGGGTCATATTCTTCTGTGCATTTATAGATTATTTCAGAATCCTCTAATGCAACAAATCCGTGAGCAAACCCCGGTGGAATCCAGAGCATGTATTTATTCTCCTCACTCAGCTCCACTCCTACCCATTTACCATACCAAGGAGAACCTTTTCTTATGTCCACTGCAACATCCCAAATTTTGCCTTTTATACATCTTACAAGCTTTCCCTGTGCCTTTGGATTTAGTTGGTAGTGTAGTCCTCGTAGAACTCCTTTTTTAGATTTTGAGTGATTATCCTGCACAAAAGTATAGTTTATTCCAGCTTCTATAAAATATGATGCCTTATAAGTCTCCATAAAAAATCCTCGTTCATCCTGAAAAATCTTAGGTTCTATAAGAATTACATCTGGAATATCAAGCTTTATAAATTCAAAGGTCATGGAATTAATTACTCATCAGCTAATTTTATCAGATACCTGCCATAATCAGTTTTACTTAATGGTTTTGCAAGCCTTAAAAGGACTTCTCTGTCAATCCAGCCATTTCTGTAAGCTATCTCCTCAATACATCCTATCATAAGCCCTGTTTTCTTCTCTATTGTTGCAACAAACTCACCAGCCTCAAGAAAACTGTCATGAGTTCCTGTATCAAACCATGCAAAACCTCTTCCAAGAAGTTTTATTCTGAGATTGCCTTCTTTTAAATACTCTTCATTTACAGAGGTTATTTCATATTCACCTCTGTGAGATGGTTTAATTTTCTTTGTCTTTTCAAATACCGTTTTATCATAAAAATAAAGCCCAACAACAGCATAATTACTTTTTGGATTCTTTGGTTTTTCCTTAATAGAGATTACATTTCCCTGTGAATCAAACTCTGCTATACCAAATCTTTGAGGGTCTGGGACACAGTATCCAAATATGTATGCTCCTTTGTTTTTTTCAACATCTTTTTTGACTTCTTTAAGAATCTCTGGAAGTCCATGTCCAAAAAATAAATTATCCCCAAGAACTAAACATACACTGTCTTCCTGAACAACTGATTCTGTCACCATAAGCCCATGTGCAAGGCCCTTTGGTTTATTTTGTATAACATAGCTTATTGAAATTCCTAAGTGAGAGCCATCCTGAAGAAGCTTTTTAAAACTATCTAAATCTTCAGGATTTACAACCATAACAATATCCCTTATTCCTGCGAGCATAACAAGACTTAAGGGATAATAAATCATTGGTTTATTGTAAATTGGAAGAAGATGCTTATTTACAACCTGTGTTGTAGGATAAAGCCTTGTTCCAGAGCCTCCTGCTAAAATGACTGTTTTCATAATAAAACCTCATTTTTTAGATTGAATTTTAAAATTTTACTATCAAAAATGCTGAAAAAGCAATAAATCCTGAATTTTCAGATAGAAAAAATTGAATTTTCGCTTATATGTTATTCCGAGGAGCTCGATGTCCAGAGACGTTGTTCTGAGGCGAAGCAGGAGGAATTCAGCCCGATTATGGGAAAAGGAGGGGATTCTTCGCCTTCGGCTCAGAATGACAGGGAAATATGCTCACAATAATACCTCTTTTTGTCGCCCTGAGGGACGAAGGGTCTCATTCCTTTTTTCCCTCCTCTTGTCACCCTGAGGCAAAGCCGAAGGAATTTGTCATTCCGAGGAGTTCAATACTCCGAGGAATCTCTCATTATTCGTTGGATATGGGGAAAAAGGAGAGGATTCTTCGGTCGCTTACGCTCCCTCAGAATGACCAAATAATCAGGAATGACAAAATCAGAATTTTTTATCAGCAAATTAAAGCAAATTATTTGAATTTTTCATTACCCTTTTAATATACTTTTTTATGCTTTATCTTTTGGTGGCTTTTTTAATGGCTTTTTTGGCTTGTTATTTTCTTATCAAAAATGCTAACGAGGCTTGTCTTGACTGCAACGAAGGAGTTCAAAAATTCCATCAATGGAATGCGATAAGAATTGGAGGATTATCCATAATTTTATCTCTATTTGCTACTTCTGGAGCTTTCTTTATTGGTAAAAAAGATTTTACTTCTTTACACTTTTGCTTTATCCTATCCACTTTACCTGTTTTTGTGGGAGGATTTTTAGAGGATTTAACTAAAAAAGTAGGACCAAAGCAAAGACTTATTGGAGGGATAGTTTCTGGACTTCTTGCTTACTTTCTTTTAGATACCCATCTTAATAGAGTTGACATACCGGGTTTTGACTGGATACTTTCTAATTTTTTATTGTTTTCCATTATCTTTACATCTTTTGCTTTGGCAGGAGTTTCAAATGCATTAAACATTATAGATGGATTTAATGGGCTTGCTTGTGGTGTCTCTATCATGGTTTTCTTAGCATACTCTTATGTTTCCTACTTGGTGGGAGATTATTTCTTGCTTTATACAAGTCTCACAATAGTTGGAGCCTTGATTGGTTTTTTCTTCTGGAATTTTCCATTTGGATATATTTTTCTTGGAGATGGTGGAGCATATCTTTTAGGCTTTCTTGCAGGTCTTACAGGAGTTCTGCTTGTTGAAAGAAATCAACAAGTTTCTGCATGGTTTCCCTTTCTTCTTTTAATCTATCCTATTTATGAGACTTTATTTTCAATTGCAAGGAGAAAATTTTTAAAGTCATACTCTCCTTTTGAGCCAGATTCGATTCATTTTCATACACTAATTTATAGAAGATTGATAAAATCGCATCTTGTTAATAAACTTCCTGCTTTTTTACTTAACTCTCTTACTTCACCATATTTATGGTTTATGCAAATTCTTTGCACAATTCCTGCAGTACTTTTCTGGGATAATACTTACCTTTTGATGATATTCAGCGCCCTCTTCGCAATTTTTTACACATGGATTTATTTTAGGATAATCAGGTTTAGAACGCCGATTTTCATGGCATTACCTGTGGGGATTTTAGAAAGGTTAGTCAAATCTAAATGACCATTTTTTACCCTTTTTTTGATATCGCTTTCATCTTGACAACCCATAAATATAGGAACCAAAAAGGATAATCTTATTAGGCATTGCCGTGTTGACTATCCGCCTTACAATTTCATCTATGGTTGTTTGATCTATTTTAGATTTCCTCACTATCTGCCTCTCGTGAGAGAATTGCAAAGCGCATGACTACCTCATTATTTCTCCTTTAGATTCCTTATCTAAAAAATAAGCGGTAATTACAAAACCATAACTTCTCAAAAAGTTTCTTTACAAGATCATCTTTGTTTATTTTTAAATAATTCGCAATATCTTTTAAAATCTGGCTCAATGTTCCTATCTTTAAAGGTGTATGATCTGGAATAGTGATGTGATAGGTGTATGATCTGGAATAGTGATGTGATGAGGTTCATTTTTAATGAAGCTTGTAAGCCGTATATGACTTCCTGTCTTTCGTGTTATCTCATATCCAAAATTTTTTAGAAGATTAGCCAGTTCCCTTCCTGAGATGTCTCTCGGTATTTTAGGCATAGCTGAAAACTTCCTCTTTTACCATATGCAGCCTTATTACCTTTGGAATATCATCTTCTTCATCAAAGTGACATCTCAGGGCATCTTTGATATTTCTTTTTACCTCTTCCAATGTCTCACCTTGAGTGAATATAGGAAACTCAAGAGCATGGGCAGTATATCCGCCTTCGATATCCTCTTCCAAGATAAAAATTATCTCTTTTCGAGTAGACATTTTAAAATACCTCCTCTTATCTTGTACTACCTTTTCTCTCTTATTATACCATCATCACAGATTATAAAATGTACTGCACCCCATTTTTGTGGACACTTTTTAGGGTTTTAATTTGTAAAGGTCTATGAAACATTTTTTTTCTTTCAATGTGATATTTTAATTCAATTTCTTCTCTTTAACTTATCTGATCCAAAAACTCCTAAACTACTTTATTCTTAAAGAAATACAGTTTTATATTGAAACAACTTCTTCAAGTTGTAATGGATTTTACAGAAGAAATCTCGCACTCAGCTTTGGTAATCTCAAGCTTAATATTCTAGAGATAGAAAGTTATGATGAAGGATTAAATTATTTCAATGATTTGGTAGAATTTGTAAAGACATACAATTAATATGTTAGAGAGGAATCTTTTTATTCAGCTATCAAATTTGCATGATGAATGGATGGAAAAACCAAACAGCAAATTAGCAGGAGCCTCATATGAATTAAAGCAGAGCTTTATATTGAAACTTGAAATAGAAAAAATTAATGAGGTTGTTTTATAATGATTTAGACAATTTTAAAGAGAAGCCTCGGTTTTTCATAGAATTTTATAACTTTGTTTCCTATGTCAAGAGGTTCTCCTGCTTCAACGTAACCATATCTTGTTTCTGGTTTTGTGGGTTTTATTCCAAAGGTTACTATGTATCCTTTATTAGCCAAGGTTGCTGATTTTTTTATGTATTGTACAAACTCATCTGACGGTTCTATTATATAGTCAGATGGTGTTACGAAAATTGTTTCGTTTGTGGGTGTGTTTTGGGTATCAGTTAGGTATTTAACTGCCAAAGCTATTGCTGGTGCAGTGTTTTATCCAACAGGCTTATTTATAATGTTTACATCTTTCTCTGATATATTTATTTCTTTCAATTGGTTTTTTTATGGGAAAAATATAGTCTTTGTTAGATACAACTACTATATCTCTAAGGCTGTTTACTATCTTTGTTAACCTTTCTAAAGTTTTTTGAAAGAGAGACTTTTCATCTGCTATTTTGAGAAATTGTTTTGGTAGGTTTTTTCTTGACAATGTGAATAATCTTGTACCGCTTCCTCCAGCAAGAATTATTGCTTTCATCTTTACCTCCTGTAATTTTATATCTCATTTTTAATAAACTTTAACAGAACGTATTAACATTTTAATAGCTCTTTGTAAATTTCAATCATTCTATCTGTAATTGCATTTATATCAAATTCCTTTAATCTCTCTAATGCGTTTTTTTGAAATCTACTATACAGCCCTTTGTCTGAAAGAATTTTGTTTATTGCTTCTGCTAAGGATTTAGGGTCACTTGGAGGAACAACCAAACCTGTTTCATTATGTCTATTAACATAGCTCATTCCAGAACCAAATACATTTGTTGTAACCAAAGGTTTTCCAAAGTACAATGCCTCAACTAAAACAAGACCAAAAGCCTCGTTTCTACTTATCGATGGCAAACAGAATAAATCACAGTTTTTTAAAAAAATAGATACATCATCAACTCTACCAAGCAATTTAACTTTGTGGTTCAAACCTAATTTACTTATCTTCTCTTTTAAATCATTAAATAAAGGACCACCCCCTACTATTAAAACTAAAACATCATCCTTTAAGAACCTTGATGCTTCTATCAAATGTTCAAAGCCTTTGTATTCAACAAGCCTTCCTATTGAGAGCACTATCTTTTTATTGTTAATTTCTAAATTTAATCTTCTAAATTCAGCTGTATTATCTGGATTAATTTCAAGTCTTTTAAAATTTAAACCCAATGGAATTACAGTAGTTTTATTTTTAAAATCTTTTAGTTGTTTAGATGTTTCTAAATATTGTGACGATGTAGCTATAATTTTCGTTGCTCTTTCTAACACTTTTCTTTGTATTGGTCTATAAAATTGATAGAGTATTTTCTGTTTAACAATGTCTGAGTGCCAGTGTATGATTGTTTTAATATCGGTAGTCAAAGATAAAATTTCTGCCAATGGATTAGGAGCATGAACATGAATTATATCGTAATTTTTTGCTAATTGTTTAAATTTTTTTACATAATCATAAGATAATGGAGCAGAATTTAGTATAAGGTTAGTCTTACAGGGAATAAATTTAAATCCGTTATAAGATGATTCTCCTGTGTAATTATAAAAACAAATCAGGTCAGCTTTAATTCCTTTAGAGTTTAGGGCTTCAAGCAAATCGAATGAAAAAATTTCTATGCCCCCCTCTTTTGATGGACAAAATTTACCAAGGTGTAATACTTTCATGTGCATAATTTCCTATTTTAATTGATTATATAGATTTATAAACTGTTCAGCAGTTACTTGCCAACTGAATTGTTCTTTTAACTTTAAATGAAAGTTTTTAGAAATTTCTTCTAATGAGATAAATCCTTCTTCAATATCCCTTAAAATCTTTAAAAAATCTTCCTTACTATCTGCTACTAAAATGTGTTTCCCTGGTTGCAGATATTCCGAAAGGGGTTCGAAGTCAAAAGAATTACATATAACTGGCATACCTATTGCGCCAGCATCAAATATTTTGGTCCTGTATCCACTTCCAACTACTGTATAGGATAAGAAAATTTTGCTTTTAGCTAGCTCAAAGTCTAACTTGCTTCTGTCCTCAATAAAACCTTTTAAATATACCTTTTTCTCATTTAAAATTTTTTCATCTCTTTTAAAAAATTGACAAACCTTACCATAAATATTTAAAACAAAACTGGTATTTTTATATATCTTGAACCAAACTTCATCTAAAAACCGTCTTAAAGATAAAACATTTTGAATCTGACCACTCGCAGCCAGACTAATAGAATTTTCTTTATCCACAGATTTAAGATATAAATTTTCTTTAATGTCAACTCCATCCATTATACACATGAATCTATTTTCTGGACTAATACCATAATTCAAAGATATTGATATGGCTTTTTTCATATCCGTTTTTGTAAAGAAAATCGTCTTCTCAAAAAAACTCCAAACCTTGACTTCAAAACTTTCAGTTTTTTTGAGTTGCCAACTGGCAATGATTCTTGCTATTGGATTATTATTAACTTGAAAATAAGTTTTAATCTGTTCTGAAACGATGTCATGAATTCTTATTATTATTGGTATATTTGGAAAGTTTTTTTTAAGCTCGATTCCGTATGGTGCCATATGCGGAGTATGTATCTGTATAATATCTGGACTTAATTTCTTGGTTAGTTCAACAATAAAATCTTTATACCTTATGTCCCAATATTTTCTGATTTTAAAAGGTTCTGCTTCAAAAAAGTTTAAAAGAATTTTATGGTACTTATCTCTTGTATCTAATATATAGGGGTATACATTTAATCCTATTTCATTCAAGTGCTCTAAATCTTCTTTACTTATACTTAATGTAGGGAAAGACACATGAACATCAGCGTACTTGCGAAGTGAAATGAGTGTAAAATAATAACTAGTTCTCCCGTAAAACCACCAGGGATATGGTGTTTGAGATAAAATAAAAAGAATCTTCATTTTAATCACCTCTCTTTGATATAACTTAGAATGCTTAATAAAATTCCAATATATATAATATCACCTGTATAGGGATTCAAGACACCTCCAGTTACTATACTAGAAGGATAAAAATGTAATACTAGAATAAGTGCCAAAACATAAATATTTCTTATTCCATTTTTTATCACTCTTTTATACCATAATAATGACAAAGAAGCAATTAATGCTGTGATCATTAACCATATAACAGGTAGAACATACAGACTCTCACCAACAACCCCAAACGCAACAGACCATGATTCATCAAATCCAAAAATTTCATATGTTATAGTAGCAGTAACTGAGTATGGCTTACTTGGGAATAAATCCCTAGGTATGTAAGAAATTAATGGAAAAATTATATATTCTAAATGGATGCTCGGGCCTAATTTTGCTATAGTAATACAGCTTCCAGCAATATAATCAAAACGTTGAGATAAAACAGATAAAAAATGTCCCTGATAACTTCTGATTATTACACTATAATAATAGTAGAAGGTGAAAATAATAAGTATTATTACTCCCACTAATACATATTCACGTATATATCCTTTGGAAAATCTTCTTATAAGGTGGCCTGCAGTTAAGAAATTATATTTAATAAATAATATAAAAAATATAGAGGAAATTAAAAATCCTCTTGTACCTGTCATTATCCCATACAAAATCCAAACCACCAGAATATAAATAAATATAAATGTTAAAAAAAATATTTCGTTTTCCTTTAAAGGAAAACAAATATACTAAAAAAGATACAAGAAAGATATCTGCAAATTTTTTTAATAAAACAACATACCCATGCTCCAAGTTATATCTTAGTTGTAAAACATTTTTATTAAATTCGGAAATGTCAAAATCTTTTAAAATAAAAAGTAAATAAAGTGTAAGAAAAATACAAAGCGAAAGAATTTCAAGCTTGTTCAGTCTAAAAAAGTAATTATTACTAAATTTCAAGTTAGAATATTTAAAAAACACCAAAAAAATAAATAGCATAATATTAAAAAAAGCATATCCTATAAAATTCAAACTTTGATGATAGTAGAAATCGAAATAATCTAAATATCCTGCTAAATAGCTTGCTTGAAATGAAATATACAATTCTTTGGAAAAGAGAGGTAGAATGTGGAAAATTAAAGGAAGTATTTGAAAAAAAACAAATATATTTAGAGGGGAAAACAAATTTTCCTTAATACCATATTTTATAAATATTATTAAAATAGAACAAAATAAAATTATCCATGAAATTAGATATAATAATTTTTCTTCCATAATTTCAACTCAATATATAATTTACTGTACTGCACCCCAATTTTGTGGACACTTTTTAGTGTTTCAATTTGTAGAGGTCTATGCAATATTTCTTTCCCTTTCAATGTAGTATTTTAACTCAAATTCTTCAGGAGATAAATATCCCAAACTACTGTGAACATAAAACCTGTTGTAATCATTTATTATCCAATTCCTTATACTTTCCTCTGGCTTCTTCAATGCTTCCAAACTCATTGAGCCATATCAGTTCCTCTTTGATTGTCCGCATTACCCTTTCTGTATCTGCATTGCCTTTGGGATTATCATAAGAGGTAAATATCTGTTCAATTCCAAACAATGACATATCCCTCATGAAGGATGTTGAAGTTGGCTGACTGCCATTGTCACTCACAAGTTTTAATTCATTACCCCTTACTCCCTCTGGAAACTCTCTCTGGATGGCTAAATCCATAGCTTCACGCCACTCCAAACTCCTGCTCCTTAAAGATAAATTCCAGCCTACTATTTTCTTCGTATACCAGTCAAGCACTACTACAAGATATACCCAACCAATTGAGAGTATGATAAATTTCGTCATATCTATTCCCCAGATCTGTTTCGGTCTAACAGCTTTCGGTTTTCTCTGGCTAACTTTTCTTTTTGCCTTATGTACTGTTTGTGTTGCTAGTAATTCATTTTCCTTCATGATTTTCCTTACAGTCTTGTGATTTATTAAAAATCCTTCCCTGTGCCTTAACCAAGCTGTTACTCTCCTGTAACCCCAAAAGGGGGTTTAAGAGATTTTTTATCTTTAAATCTCTTTTTCTTGTTTATTTTCTTTTTCCTATCTATTAAGTTGCCTGTTCTTCCATTTATAGTTATCTTTGGTTTTGAATAATCGTTTTGTAGTCTATTTTCTTCTTTTAGCATCTTTATTATCTTTCCAATTGTAGAAGCTGATATTTTTGGTATGTTTATTTGTGATTTTAGATAGTTTTGGTAGTTTAGTTCTTTTTTTGGTTTGTAGTTATTTTTTAGAGATAGTATATCTTTGTTAGATTGTTTGTATTTTTTAATCTATCTGTAGATGTTAGATTTAGAGACTTTGTAAACTTCTACTGCAAGTCTTACAGAGTTTTTAAGGGCAAATTCAACGACTGTGAGTCTAAATAATATTTCTGAGTGTTTAGAGATTAAATCATCGTTTTCTTTAATTGTTTTGAGTAGTTTTCTTTCTAATGATTTTATTTTTTGTATGTACATTTTAGATTTTATTCTTTATATTTTCCTATTTTTCTTTTAACTTGTGCAACTCGTTATTTAATTTTTTCCAATTCCATCTATAAAACCCTTAATTTGAGCACTTATTATAAACTTATTACCGCGAATGTAATATTGAACAAATTTAATAGGTCTAGATGCAGTTAGTAGTAATAGACTTATTAATTTCTTTGACAAAGCTAATTTCGATATTATAAACTTCACCCTATTTCTCATCATCCAGTATGCTGAAAATTCACTTATCTCTTCTTCTCCAGAGCTTGCTCCAACTTTATGCCAAATTTCAGATGATTTTACGTGATACAATTTATATCCAGATTTCCAAACTCTATATGAATAGTCTAAATCTTCCACATACATAAAATAAGATTCATCAAGCAAACCAACTTTTTGAAGTATGAATTTTGGAATTAGAACAAAGCAAAAGGTTATAAAAATTACTTCCTCTACTTTGGGTTCATTTTTTATTTCATGCAAATATTTACCCATGTTTAAATGTTTAGTTCTACCAATCCATTCGTTAAAATGACCTCCATCGTACCAAATTTTCTGTGGGTCATGGTAGTAAAAAATCCTTCCACTATATATAGCTTTATCTCCATATTTTTTCTTTATGTTCATTAGTTCTGATATGGAATTTTTTCTTACTACTGTGTCATTGTTTAAAAGTATAATACTATCAAAATCACCTTTGGACAATACATACTTTATTGCTATATTATTTCCTCCAGCAAATCCTAAGTTGTGTCTACTTTGTATAAACACTATAGGGTACTTAGAAGTTATCTCTGGTGGTATAGAGTTCACAAGTCTATTCTCTAATTCAAGGTTCCCTCCTTTTTCAGCTTCTTCTTTAAAGTAAAAAACATATGGAATAGGTTTTGGAAGTGGTGGAAAAGTTAAACCTCTAAGTGTAATTGCGGGATTAACCCAAACATCAAGCTTTCCTTCAGCCCATGCTTTAAGGTATTCTATGGAATTGTTTGTGGAATTGTTATCTACAACTACGACTTGATAGTTTTGATAGTCACTTCTTAAGACACTTTCTAAACATTCAATTGTGTCTTTCCAACTATTATAATTAAGTATTACTACATATACTTTAGGGTAGATCATTTATATTCCTCAATAATTTTTTCTGCTATTCTTTTATATTCCAATAAGATTTTATCTCTTGGATTATCTGTCTCAAATTTTTCCATTATTTTATATTTTAAATAAGCACTTGTATGATAGGCTAACATAAGAATCGTTAGTGAAAAACCATAAATGCTATCTTTGTAACCTTTCCTCGCTATAAATCTACCGATTAATGTTTTAAAAATTTTAATTAATAGTTTTTTTAACGTCAATGGTTCTTTCACGCCTTTATACATATTTTTTGCTTCTATAGTTGTATACCTATTAAGTTTATCCAAAAAATGATCTACATCTATATAACTAAAGTGAATAAATCCTGCTTCAGGATCTTTAATATAATAAATTCTCGCACCATCCTTAATTTGGAAAATACTATGTATCGCTGGAGAAAAAGACATAAAAGATTTTTTAAAAAATCTTGGTTGAACGTCTTGTAGAGGTCCCCATCCTGTACCTCTTAGTAATTTCCCAAAAAAATAGTTATTACGAGGAATATACACAACATCTGCCATATCCTGTTCAGCTATTTCTACTATATTATTTTTTAATTTGAATGGAACAAGTTCGTCTGCATCTACTACTAATATCCATTCATTACTTGCTTTTTCTAAAGCAAATTGTCTGGCTGGCTCAACGTAACCCATTCTTTCAAAAAAGAAGACCTTATCGGTTTAGTTTCTAACTATTTCCACTGTCTTATCTTCGCTATACATATCTACAACAATTATTTCATCTGCCCATTTTACAGTTTCAAGACAATTTCTTATGTTTTTTTCTTCATTAAAAGTATTAATCAATACAGATATACCCATTTTAAAACCCTCTTAAATTTTATTTACTAATAAGAATTCTTACAAAACTCCTTTAATTCTCCCTTCCAATCTGGGATATCAGTTCCTAAGATTTTGCTCAATTTTTCATTGCTCATAACAGACCATTTAGGTCTTTTAGCGGGAAGGTTAAAATCGGCTTGAAGTGCAGGGTAGATAAGTTTTTTTATACCCTTTAAAGTGAAATACTCTTTTGCCCATTCATAACGGGAGGCAAAACCAGAATTAGTTAGATGATAAAGACCATTTAATCCCATATCTAAAGCTTTGAGAGTAACTTCTACAATCGTTCTTGTAGAGGTTGGAACTGAAAATTCGTCCACCACTATTTTTATGATTTCATGATCTTTTGCCCATTGTTCTAATTTATAAAGAAAATTTTGCGTCCCTGCGCCATAAACCCAACTTGTACGAAAAATTAGATAATTGTCCAAGAAATCTTGTAAAAGGGTTTCACCGTAGAGTTTACTTTTTGCATACTCATTTAAGGGATTAGGGTCATCTTCTTCTGTATAAAATCCCTGTTTCGTTCCGTCAAAAACATAATCTGTAGAATAATGTATGAGTTTTGCTTTAACTTCGGATGCAACAATGGTTAAATTGTAGACTCCAATAGAATTAACTTTATGAGCAAGATATCTCTCCTTCTCCGCTAAATCCACATGATTGTAGGCTGAACAATTTATAATTACATCTGGTTTTACTGCCTTAATTGTTTGATAAACCATTACAAAATTAGAAACATCAAGCTCTTTCTTAGAAAAAGCAATAAAATCAAAACCTTTCTCTTGAAGATTAGCGATAAATTCTCTCCCAAGCTGGCCTTGTGCTCCAGTAATTATCAACTTCATTTTTTATAAACTTTTAGCCAAAAATCTCTAAGTTCTTCGACCTTCTTTTCAAGCCAATCCACGTGATTTAAATACCATTCCACTGTAAGGGAGAGTCCTGTTTCAAAATCAACTTTTGTACTCCAACCAAGAGCTCTTTTTATCTTGCTTGAATCCAAGGCATACCTATAATCATGGCCTGGCCTATCTACTACGAACTCAATTAAACTTTCAGGCTTTCCAAGAAGCTTAAGTATAGCTTTTACCACTTCTATATTTCTTTTTTCGATTTCACTTGAGATATTATAAACTTCACCTGCCTGACCTGTTTCTAAAATAACTAAAATTGCTTCTGCGCAATCAGATACGTACAACCATTCTCTTACGTTTTCTCCAGTGCCATATATAGGTATGGGCTCATTTTTCAAAGCCTTGGCTATTACTAAAGGAATTAATTTTTCTGGATACTGCCAAGGTCCATAGTTATTAGATGGTCGAACTGTGATAACAGGTAATCCATAACTTCTAAAATAAGCTCTGCCAAGCATATCTTGTGCAGCCTTACTCACTGAGTAAGGAGAATTCGGATTAAGCGGTGATTCCTCTGTAAATCTTCCAATATCTCCGAGTTCTCCATAGACCTCATCAGTTGATATATTAATAAATCTTTTTATCTTAAAGTTTTTAGATAACTCAAGCAAATTTAATGTACCTTCAATGTTTGTCTGAATAAAAGCTTTTGGTTGAAGAAGGCTCCTATCTACATGGCTTTCAGCTGCAAAATGGATCACACATTCGGGCTTTTCCCGCTCAAACACTTGTTGAAGTTCGGAATAATTTCTAATATCTACTTTATAGAAAGTTATTTTATCTATCACTTCTCTTAATCTTTCCAAGTCGCCTGCATAAGTAAGAATATCTACTACTGCGACATCATACCCTTTTTTCACTGCCTGCCTAACAAATTCACTTCCAATAAAACCTGCTCCTCCTGTGACAAGCAACTTCATTTTCCACCCCTATAGTAAAAATTCATCTCAGCATCTTCTAATCTCGGTAAAGTAGAATCTTTGTGAGAAAGAAGCGGTTCCTTTACAGGCCAAAAAATATTTAGAGTTGGATCATTCCAAATTATCCCTTTATCTAACTCAGGCGTATATTCGTTGGTAGTGAAGTATATTATCTCACAATCCTCAAGAGCAACAAAACCATGAGCAAAACCTGGCGGAATCCATAGCAGGTGTTTATTTTTTTCTGATAGTTCTACAGCAACCCATTTGCCAAACCAAGGTGAGCCTTTCCTTAAATCTACGGCAACATCCCATATTCTGCCTTTTATACACCATATAAGCTTCCCTTGAGCTTTTGGTTCAAGTTGAAAATGAAGACCTCTAAGAACCCCTTTTTTGGACTTAGAGTGATTAACTTGATAAAAAGGGAGATCTAACCCAGCTTTTGCAAATTCAGAAGCTTTATAAATTTCCAAAAAAAATCCTCTTTCATCTTCAAAAACCTTTGGCTTAATTAATAAAACATCAGGAATTTCAAGTTTCAAAAAGTCAAAGGGCATAACTACTCCTCTGCTAACCTCTTTAAATACTTGCCGTAGCCAGTTTTACTTAATGATTTAGCTATTTTAAGGAGGGTATCAATATCAATCCAGCCATTTATGTAGGCAATCTCTTCAATACATGCTATCATAAGACCAGTTTTTTTCTCAATGGTTGCTACAAACTCGCTTGCTTCAAGTAGACTATCGTGAGTTCCAGCATCAAACCATGCAAATCCCCTTCCTAAAAGAGACACTTTTAAAGTTCCTTCTTTTAGATATTCCTCGAGAAGAGAAGTAATTTCATATTCTCCCCGATGAGAAGGTTGAACTTTCTTTACCTTTTCCGAAACAGTAGAATCAAACATATACACACCAATTACAGCATAGCTAGATTTTGGATTCTGTGGTTTTTCCTCTATACTCAGAACTCTACCCTCTTGGTCGAATTCTACTATACCGAATCTTTGGGGATCTGGTACGTGATAAGCAAAAACATAGGCTCCACCTCTTTCCATCAAATGCTTCTTTGCTTTCTCTAATGTAACTGGCAGAGTGTGGCCATACAGTATGTTATCTCCCAGTACCACCATTAAAGGACTATCCTTAAACTCAGGGAATTCACAAGCCTTCATTATAGCATGAGATAGTCCAAGGGGCTTATCTTGTTCAACATAGTTTAGTTTTAATTTGAGAGCATCAGCACTTTTAAATAGATGCTTAAACATCTCCTTTTCGTGGGGATTTACTACTAATGCTATGTCTTTTATACCCGCAAGCATCAGTAATGATAACGAATAATAAATCATGAGTTTGTTGTAAATGGGAAGTAAATGTTTGTTGACAGCTAATGTTATCGGATAAAGTCTTGTCCCAGAACCACCAGCTAATAATATTCCTTTCATGTTGCATATTAGCCTATTATCGTCATTATATAACTCTGTTTCCCTTTACTTTAACTTTGCTTGAAAATACATATATAAACTATTTCCTTTCCGTTTTCCTACATACATCAAAGCAAAGGGTAAAAGTAGAAGGTTTCGTAGGTACTTTAGTATAAGAAGAAAGAGGGCAACCCCTTTGTTGGCTCCCGCAGAAGAAAGGTCCTCAACCGCATAAGCTAAAGCTTTTCTTTCATTGCCAAGGACTTTGGCTTTAAGTTTTCTTTTTATGCCATCTATGTTGCCAAAGATCTTCTTTTCAAGATAGGGAAGAAGCTCTTTAAAAGGAAAATCTAACCTATAAACTTCTACATACCTGAAACCGCAAAGAGTTAAAGCCTTCTCAAGAGAAGATTCGGAAAAACGTAAGAAATGGTGAGGTGGCCAGTCTATCCAACAACCCTTTTGAGTAATCTCAAACAAAAACATACTCTCCCTATTCGGTACGCTTCCAGCGATGTAGCCACCGTCTTTTAGTAGATCTCGAACCATCTGTAAAAACTCTCTTGGCTTGTCCTGATGCTCAAGCACCTCAAAAAAGGTTATCACGTCAAACTTTAGATCGTTCTTTTTGGCATAATCGTAAAACTCTTCAAGGCTCATGGCAAAAACTGTGTCTATGCCTAAACTCCTCTTTACATTTTCCACTGATTTCCTGTCAAAGTCTAAGCCCCAAACTTCAAAGCCATGCTCTTTGGCGTGCCTTATAAATCTTCCATCCCCACAGCCCACATCCAAAAGCCTTCCTTTTACTTCCTTTGGAAAGTATTTAAAAAAGGCTTTGTGGTTGTCGCCAAGTCTTACCCCTGCAACTTCGTGAAAGGCAGTGTAATCCTCAAACACTTCGCTTTCGTAAAACTCTGGGATTACCTTTAAAGGCTCCCACCAGTGAAGGTCGCAGTTTGGGCATTCGTAGCGCTTGTATTCTTGGTTGTTGTAAGGGGAAATATAAA
>NZ_MAVV01000031.1 GCF_001707915.1 Thermodesulfovibrio sp. N1
AAAACAGTTCTTGTTATAGATGATGACGAAAATGTAAGAAAAATTGAACTTTTATCAAATAAAATAAGAGAAGTCCTTGATAAATAAATTTTTCATGCTCAGATTAACAGAAATAGATGTTTAGTTTTGTCCAAATTCTCGATATAATTCTTACATAAAATTGCAAAATCCACTGATTGATTTTATTACACAGAAAGTTTAAAATTTAATTGATGAAATTTCTTAATGTAAAAAAATCTATTGAAGAATTAAAATCTGATGAATTTATAATTGGTTCTGAACTAACTGGTTCCCATGCCTGTTACATGATTTACGGAATATTAGGACATAAAGAAAAAAATAGACTTATAAAACCAGGCAAAGGTCATGAAGAGATAGTTTTAATTTTAAAAGGGACCGTCAAGGTTACAGGAGAATTCAATGGAATTCTATCTGAAGGAGATGCCTTTCATATTGTAGAAGAAGAAAGCTGTCTTTTCGAAAATATATCAGATTCAGAAGTAATTTATATTATTGCCGGTGGACACTCTGAAAAAGGACACAAACATTAATCAAAACAATTAAATGAAAACTGTTTTACTTACAGGAGCAACAGGTTTTGTAGGAAGAAGACTACTTTATAGTCTTATAAATGAAAATGTAAATATCAAGCTATTAGTTCGCAATAAAAATAAACTTGAGAATCATATCTTAGAAAGATGCCAAGTTTATGAAGGTGATACCTTTAATATTTCGGTCTTACAGGAAGCTCTTAAAGATGTCGATGTTGCTGTATATTTAATTCATATGATGGGAAAAGATGAAAATTATCTTGAGAAGGAGAAGCAAAGTGCTGAAAATTTTAGAGTCTGCTGTGAAAGAAATAAAGTTAAACAAATAATCTACCTAGGTGGATTAGGTGAATTCAAGGATGCAAGCACACATTTAAAAAGTAGATTTCTTACGGGTAAAATTCTAAGTGAAAAGCCCGAAAATGTAAGTGTTGCTTGGTTTAGAGCTGGCGTTATTATTGGTTCCGGTTCTGCAAGCTTTGAAATAATAAGAAATCTTGTAGAAAAAATTCCTATAATGATAACTCCTAAATGGGTTAATACTGAAACATCCCCGATCTATATAGATGATGTAATTGAATATCTTAAAGACGCAATCATGTATGAAATGCCAATACATTCAATGATAGACATAGGAATGTCTCCGATGACCTTTAAAGAAATGTTAATTCAAACTGCTCAAGTTATGGGATTAAAGAGAATTATCATTGGAGTACCTGTTCTTTCACCAAGACTTTCTTCATATTGGCTTATTCTTTTTACACCTGTGAATTACGAATTGGCAAGAGAATTAGTTTTAGGATTAAAGACAAAAACAGTAAAAATGAATGATAATGCTGAAAAATATTTTCCTCAAATAAAAATAACACCCTTTAAAGAGGCTATCAAAAAAGCTTTGGAAGAAATTGAAAAAAATCAAGTATTAAGCAGATGGTGTGATAGTTCAAAAGGATTAGTATGTGATGTACCTAAAGTCCCCGATATTTCAAAAGCTATTTTCCGAGACATTTACATCAAAGAGATTGATAGTTCCTATGCTTCAAAAATATTTGATGTATATAAAAATCTTGGAGGACAAAAAGGATGGTATGCACTGAATTTTTTATGGGGGATAAGAGGACTTATTGACAAAATCTTAGGTGGCTACGGTAAAAACAGAGGTAGAAGACAGACAAAAGAAATAAGAGTGGGCGATGTTATAGACTTTTGGAAAGTAATAGATATTAAAGAGGGAAAAATACTTCTCCTTGAAGCCCAAATGAAGCTCCCAGGCAAAGCATGGCTTGAATTTTCAATTGATGGTGAACTTTTTACTCAAACTGCTTACTTTTATCCAAAAGGGCTTTTTGGAAGGATTTACTGGTATTGCCTTCTTCCCTTCCACAAATTAATTTTTAAAATGATGATGAATAAAATAGTTGAAGAAGCTAAACGATTAAAAAGTTAGGATTATTTTTCGGGAATTAAGAATAAACTGAATTTATTTATAAAAAAATGCCTGGCAGCGACCTACTTTCCCATGACCTTGCGGTCATAGTATCATCGGCCCTGGAGGGCTTAACTTCCGTGTTCGGAATGGGAACGGGTGTTTCCCCTCCGGTATAGCCACCAGACATTTTTATAATAACACACTACGGTTAATTAATGTCAAGTATTGTTTACAGGGTAGTGTAAAAATTTTTATGTGTAAAATTAATATATTGAAAAAGCAAAAGAGGTAAAAAAGACCTTATAGAGTAAGCGAATAATCACAAAAATTGGGTAAAACTTTACTAAATTCTTAAATTTATGTTAACTTTTAAAGTTAATCTTATCTTAAGAAAGGTGGTGAAAAAAATGGGGATTTCTACTGAAAGAAAAAGAGAAATAATTGAAAGCTTTAAAACACATCCTACCGATACAGGTTCTCCAGAAGTTCAAATTGCTCTTATTACAGAGAGAATTTCCTATTTAACCGAACATTTCAAAGTCCATAAGAAAGACCATCATTCAAGAAGGGGTTTATTAAAGTTAGTTGCTCAAAGAAGAAAGCTTTTAAACTATTTAAAGAAAATGGACAAAGACAGATATAACAAAATTCTGGAAAGACTTAATCTCAGAAAATAAACTATAAGAGGTAGGATGTGGAAGTAGAAATTGAATTAAAGGGAAAAAATCTTATATTAGAAACAGGATTCATAGCAAGACAATCAGATGGTTCAGTATTAGTAAAATATGGTGATACTTATGTTTTATGTACAATAGTTTCAGAAAAAAATCCAAAGGAAAATTTAGATTTTGTTCCGTTAACTGTAGACTATCAGGAAAAAGCTTATTCGGCAGGTAAAATTCCTGGGGGCTTCTTTAAGAGAGAGGGAAAACCAACAGATAGAGAAGTTCTTGTTTCCCGTCTAATTGACCGACCAATAAGACCTCTTTTCCCTAAAGGTTTTAACTATGAAACTCAAGCAATAGCTTCTGTGCTTTCTTATGGGGATGAAAATATTGCAGATATTTTAAGCATCATAGGAGTATCTGCTGCTTTAACTATTTCTGATATTCCCTTTGAAGGACCTGTTGGTGCAGTTAGAGTTGGAAGAATTGATGGAAATTTTGTATTAAATCCTGATAATGAAGAAGTTGAAAAAAGCGATCTTAACTTTGTTGTAGCAGGAACAGAAAAAGCTGTAACAATGGTTGAAGGCGGAGGGAATGAAATATCTGAAGAAACCCTCACAGAAGCTCTTAAGTTTGCCCATGAATACATCAAAAAAATAGTTAAACTTCAATTAGAACTAAAGCATATTGCAGGGAAGCAAAAAAGAGTTTTAACTTCAATTGAAGATAATAACCAATTAAAAGACTTAATATTAAAGATTGTAGCAGACAGATTAGAATCAGCCTTATTTGTAAAGGGTAAAAAGGAACGTCAAAGGGCTCTTGATGAACTGTTAAATGAGGCAATTTTAACTATCAACAAAGAAGAAATAAGAAAAGAAATAACTGGAGACCCAACAAAAGATTTAACTTCAGAAATAATAAAATATTTTGATGAAATTCTGAAAAATACCATTCGTAGAAATATCATTGAAAAAGGATTAAGAGTAGATGGAAGGAAACCCGAAGATATAAGAGAAATTTATTGTAAAGTTGGTATACTTCCAAGAGTGCATGGTTCAGCTGTTTTTACCAGAGGTGAAACTCAGGCACTTGTTGCAACAACGCTTGGCACATCAGAAGATGAACAAAAGATAGATTCTCTTGAAGGAGAAGCCTTTAAAACTTTCATGCTCCATTATAATTTTTTACCCTTCAGTGTTGGTGAGGTTAAACCCCTTAGGGGTCCTGGCAGAAGAGAAATAGGACATGGCTATTTGGCTGAAAGAGCTTTAAACTATGTTATTCCATCTAAGGAAGAATTCCCCTATACAATAAGAGTTGTATCAGACATACTTGAGTCAAATGGTTCATCATCAATGGCTACAGTTTGTGGGGCTACTTTATCTCTAATGGATGCAGGAGTCCCGATAAAGTCACCTGTTGCAGGAGTTGCCATGGGATTAATTCAAGAAAAAGACAAAACTGTGATTCTTACTGATATTCTTGGTATGGAAGACCATTATGGCGATATGGATTTTAAAGTTGCTGGTACTTCAAAGGGTATAACAGCCTTTCAAATGGATGTAAAAATATCAGGAATTAGTAATGATTTATTTCAGCTCGCTCTTGAGCAGGCAAGGTTAGCAAGGCTAAAAATTCTTGAAAAGATGCTTGAGACAATATCTGAACCAAGAAAAGAGCTTTCACCTTTTGCGCCAAGAATTTATAAATTATCAGTAAAACCTGAAAAAATAAGGGACATTATTGGTGTTGGAGGCAAGGTTATCAAAGGAATCATAGAAGAAACAGGAGTTAAAATAGATATTCAAGACAAAGAAGGTATTGTAAAAATAGCATCTACCAACGAAGCTTCTGCAAAAAGAGCAATTGAGATAATTAAGGGAATTACGCAAGAAGCAGAAGTTGGAAAAATTTATATGGGAAAAGTAACGAAAATTGTTGATTTTGGTGCTTTTGTTGAAATTTTTCCAGGAGTAGAAGGACTTCTTCATATTTCTCAGATAGCAGACAAAAGAATTCAAAAAGTATCCGATGTTTTGAAAATCGGCGAACAAGTCCCTGTTAAAGTCCTTGAAATTGACGAACTTGGTAGACCTCGTTTAAGCAGAAAAGAAGCTATTAAAGAGATTGAAGGAAAAAATTATATAAAATAGTCAATGCCCAAAAAAATCTATCTTTCTTCTGGAATTCCTGTAATACTACAAAAAATGGACAATTTCCAGTCTTTTGTCTTAGGAATTTGGATCAAACATGGTTCTCGACATGACCCTGCAGAAAAAAATGGTTTATCCCACTTTATTGAACACTTATTTTTTCAGGGGACAAAAAGAAGAGATGCTAAAACAATATCTCTTGAGATAGATTCCTTAGGGGGAGATATAAACGCCTTTACAACAAGAGAATTTACATCTATATATGTAAAGGGATTAAAAAAGCAAATATCAAGATACTTAGATTTACTTTGTGATTTATATTCGAACCCTCTTTTCCCTGAACAAGAGATAGAAAAAGAACGTTCAATTATTCTCGACGAAATCAGAATGGTTAATGACACTCCTGAAGAATTTGCTCATGATATTTTTATGGAAAATGCCTTTCAAAATAGTCTTGGGCTTCCTATTTTAGGAAAAGAGAATACTGTAACTAATATTACAAGAGAAGATATAATTAATTGTTTTAAAAATTATTATGGTATAGAAAATAGTCTAATATGCTGTGCAGGAAATTTTGATGAAAAGGAACTAACGAATTTTCTTGAAAAAAATATAAAAAAAAGAAGCTCAAAACCTGTTTTTCTTAATAATCCTGCAAAGTTTTCACCAGGCATCAAAGTTTATGAAAAAGATCTTCACGAAGTTCATCTTTGTTTAGGATTCGAAACTGTTCCTTTTAGACATGAAGATAGACTACCTCTTACATTGCTAAATTGTATTGTTGGAGGAAGTGTAAGTTCCAGACTTTTTCAAGAGATTAGAGAAAAAAGAGGACTGGCTTACAACATTTATTCCTTTGTTTCCTTTTATTCTGATACCGGTGTATTTGGAATATACACAGCAAGTGAGTATAAGAAAATAAACAAAGTCATAAAAATTATAATGGATATATTAAAAAAGCTTCCAGGGAGTCTAAAAGAAGAAGAAATAGCAAGAGCAAAGACACAGATAATATCACAAATTATATATTCCTCCGAATCTCCATCTTCTGTAATGCAAACTCTTGCATATAATGAAATATACTTGGGTGGCGTTTATAAAGTAAAAGAGCAAATATCCCAGATTAAGAAAATTAATTTTGAAGATATCAGAAAAGTAGCAAATTATTTAAAAAAGGATAACTTTAATCTTACTGTATTCGGTCCTATTAAAAAGGAACAGCTCAATATCTAAAATGCTTTCCTTTACCGCGCCATTTTGGCATCATATTATGGTCTTCTCTTAGTTGATATATCTTTCCATTTTGTATGTTATGAATTGATCTTGCGATAATAAAAAGTTCACCTTTTTTTGAAAAAAACTTTGAGCCATGAACAACCACTTCATCTCCGAGCTTAAAATCTATTCTTTCCTGTATGATATACCATCCTGGTGCTGTAATAACATTATAAATTTTTTCATTCTTCATAATTCCAATAACCACAGGGCCTTTTCCTTTTTCGATAACTTCAACAATTTTTCCCTTTATAGAAATTTCCGTATTCGGGTCATAGGATTCATGCCATTCTTGGGCAGATGCAACTGCACCTATGGTTATTAAAAAAATCATTATCAATATACTCCATTTCATTTCGTTAATCCTTAAAAAGGGGGCTACTGCCCCCTTAATTTTTACCATCCGCAGATTCTTCTAATTTGTAAACCTCTTCCTTTAGTATAGGGAAGTCCCATTTCATATGCCTTTTTGTGCATATCAACTCTCAGAGATGCTCTTTCCTGTTCTTTTTGTTTTATAGCATTCCAGTCAGGATTTGGCTGTGCCCATAATGTTAGAAGTTCACCTCTTAACTGTAAATCTTTTTGATAGAGAGGTTGAACTTCTTTACAGTACTGCTGTGCTTTAGCTGGATCAACTCCCATTGGATATTGGGGCCCCATTCCTTTCTGTGCAAAAGATACACCTGCAAATACTGCAATTACTAATGCCACCGCAATTATACTCAGTAACTTCTTCATGGTTCAAACCTCCTTTTTGTTAACTCTTTTGCAAAGCAAAAGGTTACATTAATTTAATCAATTTTACCATCCTCTGTGATACTTTTGCATCATCATTCCACGACCATAGGGTAGTCCATATTCCTGAGCTTTCTTCTGTATTTCCGTTCTTAGCTGAACCATTTCCTGATGTTTCTTTGTTATAGCATTCCAGTCTGGATTTGGTTGTCCATAAAGCTGTGCAAGTTCTGCTCTAAGCTGAAGTTGTTTTTGTCTTAACGGTAAAGTATCAGTGTAAAACTTCTGTGCTTTTTGAGGGTCTACTGTGCTACTGTAATAGGGACATGCATAGCCTCCGTATCCGGGGCCTCCACCTCTCCATGCGTAAGCTGCACCACCAATTATTCCTAAAACAAACAGAGCCGCAATGGTAATAATAAATGTCTTTTTCATTTTCTCTCACCTCCTTTTTGTTTTCTTTCCATTTGATATTTATATATATCAATTATCATGCCAAAACTAAAAATGCTTTATTTTTATTATGTTGAGGATTAAAAGACTAATAAAGGAAGGCTCTGATTTTGAAAAAATTGCATTGTTATTTGCAAAATTTGCAGAGTTCGTTGGTTATGTATGCAAAATCTTCAATTTTGAATTCTTCTGCTCTTTTCATCGGGTCTATGCCGATTTTTAATAAAAATTCCTTTGGTTGATTAATAATCGATTTTAAGGAATTAGATATCATTTTTCTGCGCTGACCAAAGGATGCTTTAACAATTTTAAAAAAAAGCCTTTCATCTTCTAATTCTACCAGAGGAGCATTTCTTCTATCCATTTTTATTACTGCTGACTCAACTTTAGGAGGAGGACTAAAAAATTTTGGAGGGATATAAAATTTTATTTCAGGAATTGTATAATATTGGGCAATAATGCTAAGAGCAGAATATGCCTTTGAGCCAGGTTTTGCAACAAGTCTCTGTGCCACTTCTTTTTGTATTGTCAAAGTCATTGAAATAAGATTTCTTGCTTCGATTAGTCTAAAAATTATTGGTTTCGTTATATAATAAGGAATGTTTGCCACCACCTTAAATGTTCCAATTTCTTCAAAGGGAAATTTAAGGGCATCCTGATTAACTAATTTCAAATTTTCTCTCTGGACAAATCTCTCCTCTAAAATTTTAAAAAGAAAAGGATCAAGCTCTATGGCAATTACTTCTTTTGTAGTTTTAATTAATAGCTCCGTTAAATCTCCCATTCCTGCACCAATCTCAACTACCTTATCTTGGGGACCAATTTCTGCAGAATTTACAATTCTTTGAAGAATCTCTTTATTTCTTAAAAAATGTTGTCCTAATTTTTTACCCATTTATTAGTTTTAACTTTTCTATTCTGATTTTTAAATTTTTGTTTTTGTAATAAACTATAATTTGCGAAGGCATTATTAAAGTAGTGTTATCATGGGTTTGAAACTCTTTAAAATCTTCATAGACAATAAAAATTTTCTGATTCTCAAAGGTAAAAGTCTGACTTACAGGCATAAACCCATTTTTTGTTAAGACAATTTCTCTATCACTTTCTCTTTCTCTTAAAATAAAGTTTTTTTCATTTTCAATTACTTCAAAATCGCCATTCCACCACATAAAACCCCTTTTTATACCTGTTAAGATTTGTATTATTTTGTCTTTTTCCATAGGCAAGTTCGATGAAAATTCACCTTCCTTTTCATATACCTCGCCGACAGGAAAGCCCATATAATAAACACGAAGAAGGGTTTCATTTTTATAGATTTTAAGGGCAGCATCTCCACTGAGAAGACTTCCCTTGCTTTCGTAATCAATAGTTAATGAACTTTCGAGGCTCTGATAGTTTTGCATCTTCCTTATAAACTCTTGAATATTCTCTGCATAAAACTCCTTTAATACCTGAGGTTTCTTTTCAGCACAGCCTGAAATTGTAATTATAATTAGACTAACTAATAATACTTTCAAGAAGTTCATTTATTGACCTTACTCCCTTTATGCTTAATCCATAATTTTCTTTAAGCCTTTCAAAATTGCTTTTAGGAATAATTGCACTTTTCATGCCTATTCGGGATGCTTCCTTTAATCTTAACTCAGTTTGAGATATTGCGCGTACCTCTCCGCTTAATCCAACTTCACCAAAGATAACAGTTCCTTCAGGAAGGGGAATATCTCTAAAAGATGAAACTATCGATGAGATTATTGCTAAATCAGATGAAGGTTCGGTTATTTTCAGTCCTCCCACTACATTCACAAAAATATCAGCACCTGCAAGGTTTACCCTTCCACGCTTTTCAAGAACAGCAACAAGCAGATTAACTCTTTGATAATCAACTCCGATAAAGTTTCTTCTTGGTATACCAAAATTTGAAGGTGCAACAAGTGCTTGTATTTCTGTTAAAATTGCTCTTGTTCCTTCAATTGTTGCTGTTATTGCCGAACCACTTGATGATTCATGTTCAGAAAGAAAAATTAAAGAAGGGTTTTCAACCTCTATAAGACCCTCTGAGGTCATCTCAAATACTCCTATTTCATTGGTTGGACCAAATCTGTTTTTTACACTTCTAAGGATTCTATAAGCATAACCTCGATCACCTTCAAAATAAAGAACCGTATCCACCAGATGTTCAAGCACTCGGGGACCTGCTATTGCTCCTTCTTTTGTGACATGACCAATTAAAAAGACAGGAACACCAGTACTTTTTGCAAAACTCATAAACTTTGCTGCAGACTCTCTGATCTGACTAACAGAGCCAGGCGCTGAAAGAGATTCTTCTGTATAGACAGTCTGAATTGAGTCAATAATTAACACAGCTGGCTTTTCCTCCTTAGCACAATCAATAATTTTTTCAACAAGTGTTTCACTTAGAAGTAAAATTCTGTCTGAGTTTATTCCAAGTCTTTCTGCTCTTAATTTTATTTGAGTGAGAGATTCTTCTCCAGAAACATAAAGGACATTGCCGAACTGTTTCGCAAGATTATTAGAGGCTTGTAGTAAAATTGTTGATTTTCCAATACCAGGGTCTCCTCCAATCAAGATAAGTGAACCTTTTACAATGCCTCCACCAAGGACTCTGTCAAATTCGTTAATTCCTGTCAGCAGTCTTGGAGAAGTTGTAAGTTCAACTAAATTTATTGGGATAGGATTAATTGACTCGGCTAAAGTTTTGATTTCACTCTTTTTATCCTCAATTATCTCCTCAGTAAAGCTATTCCATGCACCACAGTCTGGACAGCGACCAATCCATTTAGGTGAAATATATCCACAACTTTGGCACTGGAAAATTTTTTTTAATTTTGCCTTCATGGATTAATGATAATTTATTTTGAATAATTTTTACAAAAAATTGATATAATCAAATTAGAGCATGAAGCTCTAAAAAAACCTCATGAAGAGGTTTAAATCCCTATGAAGGGGAGGGGTATTATGATTAGAAAGGTCTCTGGTAAGGCAATGCCTACATGCAAATGCAAGAGTTCTTGTTAGCCCTTAAAGAGAGGGGGTAATCCTCCCTCTCTTTTCAATTACGCTCCTTTCCTTGTTAAATCTACAACCAGTATGTCATAATAATTCATGTTAAGAAATTGTATTGTATTTTTTCTTTTTTTATTTATACCATTTTTATTTATACCATCTTTGACCTTTGCAATAGAGGAAAATCCTTATTTTAATTTTATAGCGGGATATTATAGTAGTATAAACGGCAATTTGAATTCTGCCATTTATTATTATGAAAAAGCATTAAAAGAAGACCCGACATCTAATTTTTTAAAAATAATTCTTGCAGATGCCTATTTAAAAACAAATAATTTAGAACAAGCAAAAAAATATATTGAAACCGTTTTAAAGGACTTACCAGATAATTTGGAAGCCTTAAAAGTACTCGCTTCAATTTATGTTAAAGAAAGACAGATTAATGATGCCATATCAGTATACGAAAAAATTCTTGAGAAATCATCAAATAAAATAGAAATTCTTGCAAAAATTGGGAATCTTTATCTCTCCTTAGGCATGGTAGATAAAGCAATTATTACATTTAGAAAAATTTTAGATGAAGACAACGAAAATATAATGGCACTTCACTTTCTTGGTATGATTTATATCGAAAGTAAAGAATTTAATTTAGCCAAGGAGATGTTTAAAAAAATATTACAGATAAATCCAGATTATGAACCCGCATACACTAATCTCGGAGCTATTTCGGAATTGGAAGGGAATCTCAAAGAAGCAGAAAGCTATTTTAAAAAGGTATTAAATCTTAATCCAGAGAATCTCTTTGCAAGAGAAAGGCTTATTAACCTCTACCTTACAAAAAAATCTTATAAAGAAGCCATTGAAGAGCTTGAACATTTAAAAGAACGAAAATCAGAGTCAGAACAGATTCATGAACAACTTGCTCTTCTTTATCTTCAAACAAAACAGTATGATAAAGCCACTGAAGAAATTTCTTATTTACTTTCAAAGCGTCCTAATGATTTAAATTTGATGTATTATCTATCCCTGATTTACATTGACACCAAAAAATACCAAGAGGCAGAAAATCTGTTAAAAAAAATTATTTCTATTAACCCAAAACAGGTCAATGCTTTTTTAAACTTAGCAATGATTTATATAAAACAGAAAAAACTTGTAGAAGCATTAAACATATATGATGAAATACTGCAATTCTCTGATGATTTGCCAGATATATATATTTATGCTATTGAGGTAGCATTAGATTTAAAAGATTATCAGAAAGCAAAAAAATACACTGAAAAAGCTTTAGAAAAATTTCCTGATAATTTAGATATAAATTTTTGGGCAGGAATTGTTTTTGATAAACTCGGACAGTTTTCTGAAACAGAGAAATTTATGAAAAAAGTTATATCCATCAAATCTGATCATGCAGAAGCCCTTAATTACCTTGGATACAGCTATGCCGACAGAGGGATTAATCTTCAGGAAGCTTTATCATTGATTGAAAAAGCAGTTAATTTAAAACCTAATAATGGTTATTATCTTGATAGTCTTGGCTGGGTTTATTTCAAACTTGGAGATAAACAAAAAGCCCTAAATTATCTAATAGAAGCTATAAAATATGTTAATGATGATCCTGTTATTTTTGAACATCTTGGGGATGTATATAAAGAACTTGGACAGTATAAAAATGCTTTAGAGGCATGGCAGAAATCTCTCTTTTATCATGAAAAAGAAGAAGGACTTAAGGAAAGAGTAGAAAAGAAAATAAAAGAGATTACTCCCTATATTAAAAATTAACTAATGCTTACTATTTTAGCACCTGCAAAGATAAACTGGGCATTATCTGTTATAAGAAAAAGAAGTGATGGATATCACGATATATTATCCCTTATTCAAGCAATAGACTTATATGATTATTTAACTTTTGAAGAATCTGACAATATTGAAATTCAAACAAACTCGCCCATAAGAATGGAAAATAATCTTGTTTATAAGGCTATTGTAGCCTTAAAGAATTTTACTGGAATAAAAAAAGGAATAAGGGTGACTTTAAAAAAGGAGATTCCAATAGGTGGTGGATTAGGGGGAGGAAGTTCAGATGCGGCGTCTACCCTAAAAGCATTAAATGAATTTTGGCAATTAAAACTTTCTTTAGAAAATCTAATCCAAATCGGAGCATCTATCGGAAGCGATATACCTTTCTTTTTAAATCTTCCTATTTGCATCATAGAAGGACGCGGAGAGATAGTAAAATCACTAAAAATTGACAAAACATATACTCTCCTATTAGTCAAGCCATCTTTTGGTATATCAACAAAATGGGCATATGAATCTTTAAATTTAAAAACTCAATTGACAGAAAATTATGAAAAGATAAATAATAATATTTGGCAATTATATCAAAACCTTAAAAAAGGAGATATTGAAAATCTTTATCTTTGGAATGATTTAGAGGTTGTAGTTTCTAATCAATATCCTGAAATAGAAATGATAAAAAAAATGTTGATTAAAACTGGTGCAAAGGTAAGTTTAATGAGTGGAAGCGGTGCTACAGTATTTGGACTGTTTACAGATGAAAAAAAGGCATTGGAAGCATCAGAGTTTTTTAAGGGATATTGGGTTAAAGTTGTAAAAACTCTGGCTTCATAATGGGGAGTCGCCAAGCGGCAAGGCAGCGGATTTTGGATCCGCCATTCGCAGGTTCGAATCCTGCCTCCCCAGTAAAAATAAACCCTCAGTGGGAGGGTTATTTTTATTTTTAGGAGTTTGAAATGCCAAATGGTATTATTTTATTGACAGGAAATGCTAATCCTGAACTGGCTAAAAAAGTTAGTGATTATTTAAAAATTCCAATTACTGAGACAGCTGTAACAAACTTTAGTGATGGTGAAATAATGGTGCAAATTAAAGAAAACATAAGAGGGGCTGATGCTTTTGTAATTCAGCCAACATGCACCCCTGTAAATGATAATTTAATGGAACTACTTCTAATTATTGATGCTCTTAAAAGAGCTTCGGCACGAAGAATAACAGCTGTAATTCCCTACTATGGATATGCAAGACAGGACAGAAAAGTTCAACCAAGAGTTCCAATTTCTGCAAAACTTGTCGCTAATTTAATTACAGTAGCAGGTGCAAACAGGGTTCTTTCAATTGATTTACATGCAGGACAAATTCAGGGATTTTTTGATATTCCTGTAGATCATCTTCTTGCAATTCCTGTAATTCTTGATTATTTAAAAAAGAACGGACTCCTCGGTAACATTATCGTAGTATCTCCCGATGCTGGAGGAACCGAGCGGGCAAGATTTTTTGCAAAAAAGATAAATGCTCCCCTTGCAATAGTTGATAAAAGAAGGGATGCTCCTAATGTATCGAAGGTTATGCATGTAATAGGTGATGTAAAAGATAAAGATGCCTTATTGATAGATGATATGATTGATACTGCTGGAACAATTACCCAGGCAGCATTAGCTCTTAAAGAAAAAGGTGCAAAAAGAGTCTTTGCAGCAGCCACTCACGGAGTGCTTTCTGGTCCTGCAATAGAAAGATTAAATAATTCAGTACTGGAAAAAATTATAATTACTGATACCATACCAATTGGAGATAAAAAAGAAAAGTGCCCTAAAATTGAGGTGTTAACAGTTGCCCATCTATTAGGTGAGGCAATTAAAAGAATCCATGAAGAAACATCAATAAGCTCATTATTTGTATAAGGAGGAGAAAAAAATGGAGAAGTTCATATTAACAGTAGAAAAAAGAGAAAGAAAAGGAAAAGGAGCTGCAAGACAGTTAAGAAGAGAGGGATTTATTCCATGTGTTATTTATAAAAATGGGGAATCTACACCTATACAGATTGCAGCAAAAGAAATGCTACCATTCATGAATATTGCTACAAAGGAAAAACTATTTGTCACTTTAAAATTTAAAGAAGGAGAAAAACAAGCAATCCTTCAGGATTATCAAGTTGATCCAATAACAGGAAAACTTTTACATGTTGATTTTATGGAAGTAAGTGCTACTGAAAAAATCAGAGTTACTGTACCTGTGGTCCTAATAGGTGAACCAATAGGCGTTAAAAAAGACAAAGGAGTACTTCAACACGGAATTTCTGAAATAGAAATAGAAGCTATTCCAGAAAAAATACCTGGACACATAGAAGTGGATGTTTCAGATTTAGAAGTTGGAGACTCAATCCATGTAAGCGATATTAAATTTGAGGAAGGTATAAAAGTAATATCTGATCCTGATGAAGTTATTGCCACAGTAACTGTTGAAGCTGAAGAAATTGAATTAACTCCTAAAGTAGAAGAACCTATTGAACCAGAAGTTATAAAGAAGGGTAAAAAGGCAAAAGAAGAGCAAGAAGAGTAATAATTTGAATGATATTAATTGTGGGATTAGGGAATCCTGGGAAAAAGTATTGCAGAACAAGGCATAATGTGGGATTTATGGTTATCGATGAACTTGCAGATAAATACAATTTAATTTTTACTAAAAAAGAGCATTACTGTATTGCAAAAGGTCAAATACAAAATCAGGATATTACAGTAGTTAAACCCTTGACTTATATGAATTTAAGTGGAATGGCTGTGAAGCAATTAGTAAATCAAAAAATTTTAAATAATTTACCTAATTCTCTAATAGTCATCCATGACGACCTTGATTTACCTGTTGGGAAAATGAAGATAAAAAAAATGGTTCCTCAGGAGGACACAAGGGAGTTCAGTCTATCATTGATTTTTTAGGCACAAAAAATTTTATCAGAATAAAAATAGGAATTGGTAAAGACCCTTTGCAAGAAGTATCAGATTACGTTTTAAGTCCCTTTTCAAAAGAACAAAAAGCTATAATAAAAGAAAAAATTTCACAGGCGGTAGATTCAATTGTTACAATAATAAGCGAAGGAGTTGATAAAGCAATGAATCTATACAATAGAGAGGAAATTTAATGTTCCCCATTACTTTTCTATTTTTCTTTATTTTTCTATTTTCTCCTGATACTTCCTATGCCTGGGGTCCTTTAACCCATGCTTACCTTTCCCAGCAGATTTTTTCTGTTACCCATATGATTCCATTAACTGTATTACCAATAATAAATACTTATAGAGATTATTTCATTTATGGCAATATTCTTCCAGATACAGTTTTTGGGAAAAAATATTTACCAGAAGATAAAAATCCCCATTCATGGAATAGGGCATTTTTCTTAATAAATGAAGCAAAAACACCTGAAGAACAAAGTTTTGCCTATGGTTTTCTGACTCATTTAGCAGCAGATGCTGTCCTTCATAAAGATATAAAAAAATTAAATCCTTTCCAGCATATGATTTTTGAACTTAAAGCTGACAGAATGATTGACCGCTATTACTGGCTTCAAATAATGTCAATAAATAAAAAAGTAAAAAGGATAAGCGATAAATTTTTTGAAAAATCTTTTATTAATCCTGCTTTATCTCTTAAAACATCTAAAAAAATATATAATTCCCTTATTTTTCTGTCTGCCTTTAACTTTGGTGAACTAAAAAATCCGGAATTATTCGAATCCTTTCACCTTAAATCATTATCTGCAATGATAGAAGTTTTAAAAGAGGGAGAGCACTCCAGCATAATCTCTATTCCTCCGAATTATTGAGTTCTATTCAATTAAAAACTTAAAAATTTTTTCTTTATTGTCATAAATCAATAGAGTTGAAGAAAATCTTAAAAAATGATAAAAATAAATTAAAAAATGAATAGAATACTTTTATTGCTCAACAATAAGGAAAACGAAAAACTCTTAAAAGAAGAGCTAAGTGGTAATTACGAAATTTTAATTGGTAACTCTTCAAAGGATATTGAACAATTTTTTGATATGGCAATCATTGATGGTATAAATTTAGAAAAAATGCAAAAAGACATAATATTAAGAAGATATGAGGAAAAACCATTATTTTTACCCTTTCTTATGATTACAAGCAACAAAGATATAGGACTTGCCACAAAGCACCTATGGAAAGTAATTGATGAAGTCATTACTATCCCAATAATTAAGGTTGAGCTTCAGGCAAGAATTGCTGTTCTTTTAAGGGCAAGATATTATTCACTTCAAATGAAAAACAGACTTGAAGAAATCAAAATCTTTGCCCATGCTCTTGGACACGAATTGCAGTCTCCCATAAGAGCTATAAAACATTTTTCAGAATTTATTCAAAGTGACTGTAGTGAGGCAATTAAAGATAAATGTAAGAATTATTGTCAACATATAATTAAACTTTCTGAAAGAGTTCATGAGATTAATGAATCACTTTATAATTTTCTTACGATAGGCAAAGCAGGTATTAATATAGATAAAATTCAATTAAGTAAAATAATTGAAGGGCTTAAAAAAGACTTAGGTCAAGAAATAGAAGAAAAAAATGCCTCTGTTGAATTAGAAAAGGAATTTGAATTTTATGCTGATAAGAATTTAATAGAGGTTATTCTGAGAAATCTTATTCTAAATGCAATTTTATATTCCAAAAAAGATATACCACCAAAAATAAAAATTTCCGTTGAAAAAAAGAATAAGGAAATAATAATTGAGGTAAAAGACAACGGAATAGGAATTCCTGAGAAAGAGCTTGATAATATATTCCAGATGTTTTATAGACTTCATAGTGTTAAAAACCATAGGGGTTCAGGCTTGGGTCTCTGTATTGTAAAAAAATGCGTTGAACTGATGAATGGACGAGTATGGGTTGAATCAAAAATTGGAGAGGGTAGCAGATTTTTTATTAATCTTCCATTCAAACCAACAATATACAGATGATAGAAAAAAATCCAATAAAAATTTTATTTGTTGAGGACATTCCCGAAGATGTAATAGTTGCTGAAGAAGTAATAAGAAGGGAGAATATAGAATTTATTAGTGAAAATGTTTCAACTCTTTATGAATTAGAAAGTAAACTGATGGAATTTGCTCCTGATATAGTTGTTTGTGATTACAATCTTCCAGGTTTCACAGCAATAGATGTTCTGTCAATATTTAAAAAATATTATCCCAATATACCTTTTATTGTATTTACAGGGTCTATAAGTGAAGAAGTAGCTGTTGATTGTCTTAAAAAAGGTGCCGATGATTATATCCTGAAAAAATATATCAAAAAGCTTCCTTTTGCAATCAAAGATGCCATAAGAAAAAAAGAATTAGAGGCTCTTGCAAAAAGGGAAAGGCATTTATTAGAGACTATTGTAAACTATAGTCCTGTAGGAATTGTTCTTATTGATAAAGATGAAAAAATAATATTTGTAAATGATGCCTACGCAAAAATATTTAATATATCAAAGGATGAGGTCAAAGGAAAATTTTGTAAGGAATTTATTTCAAAAATTTATAATTTGGAAGGAAAAGAAATAACTTATGATGAATGCCCAATAAAAATAGTTTTTAAAGAGAAAAAATCTTATAAGTTTGAAGAATACCAAATTATAAGAAAGGACGGAGAAAAAATTGATATAACAATCAGCATCGTTCCTATTTTAGATGAAAAGGGAGATATTTCCTCTGTAGTGGCTATTTTCAATGATATTACCGAATATAAAAAGATTTTCACTCAATTAATTCAATCACAAAAGCTTGAAGCAATAGGAAGGCTTGTGGGTGGTATAGCCCATGATTTTAATAATATGCTTAATGCAATAATAGGTTTTTCAGATCTGATTCTAAAAACAGTTGATAAAGATAATAAAATTTATAGATACTCAGAAAACATATATAAGGCTGGAAACAATGCAAAAAAACTTATTGGACAACTCATGTCTTTTTCTAAAAAAAGCATTCAAAAACTTGAAGTCTTCAATATTAATGATCTAATCATAGAAATCAAAGAGATGATTGAAAAAATAATAGGAGAAGATATTGAAATTATATACTCTCTTGCAGAAGATCTTCATAGTATAAAGGCAGACAAAACTCAGATTACACAGGTAATAATGAATCTTGTAACAAATGCAAGAGAATCAATGCCACAGGGAGGTAAAATATATATATCAACTGCAAACATTGACTTGTCAGAAAAATACTACCAATTGCCAGCTGGTAGTTATGTGGTTTTAAATATTACAGACACAGGCACAGGAATGAGTAAAGAAGTGATGGAGCATATCTTTGAACCATTTTTCACTACCAAAGAAAAAGGAACAGGTTTGGGACTTGCCACTGTTTACGGAATTATTAAACAAAGCAATGGTCATATATCAGTTTATAGTGAAGTAGGCAGGGGAACAACTTTTAAGATATATCTACCCTTTGCAGAGAAAATTTTTAAAGAAGAAAAATTTAATGAACAGACAGAACCCTTAGGTGGAAATGAAACAGTTCTTGTCTTAGAAGACAGTGAAGAAGTACAAAAATTCATTTGTGCTTCCCTTGAAATGAAAGGATACAAAGTTACAACTTTTACAAATCCTTTGGATGCCTTATCTTTTGTAAGAGAGAAAAATACAAAATTTGACCTTTTAATTTCAGATATTGTTATGCCCAATATGAGTGGCGTTGCCTTTTATGAAAAATTAAAAGAGTTAAATCCATCTATTAAGGTTCTTTTTATTTCAGGATATCCTGATATTCCTCAAATTGAAAGACAAATTCTAAACAAAAAAATATTTCTAAGTAAACCTTTTACAGTTTTAGAGTTGTTAAATAAAGTAAGAGAAGTTCTTGATAAATTATAGAGAAACTCTGTTTTTACCCGATTGTTTGGCTTTGTACATTGCAATGTCTGCCCTGTCTACCAATTCCTGAACATCCTTTATACTTTCATTAACTGTTGCTACACCACAGCTAATAGTTATAGAAATCTTATTGTCTTCATAAATTTTAATTTCTTCATTGGCTACTTCCTGCCTGATTCTTTCTGCTATAGATATTGCTCTTTCAGAATTTGCTCCATGAAGCAATACAACAAATTCCTCTCCGCCAAATCTAAAAACCATATCATTTTTTCTAACAGCTTTTTGCAGTCTTTTGGCAATTTCTTGCAGTACCATATCGCCTGAGAGATGCCCATATCTGTCATTTATTTTTTTGAAATCATCTATATCAATGAAAAGAAGGCTAAATTTTCTGCCATATCTTTTAAAGTAGTCAAATTCTTTCTGTGCCATTTCATAGAAAAATTTTTTATTGTAAATATCTGTAAGCGGGTCTATAACAGTTTCCTGAGAAAGCACCAAAGTATAAAAACGCATTCGCAATAAAATATTCATCCTCACTCTAAGCTCAAGTTTTTCAATTGGAATCCGAATTAAATCATCAACCACTTCGTAAAGGAATTTTTCTGCAATACTTAAGTCTTCCTTAGTTGTAAGTAAAATAACAGGCAAAAAAAGAGGAAAGTTTTTATTTTTAAATTCTGTAATTTCTGTTTGTCTCTTTTTTAACTCAACACCATCAATAATTATTAAATCAAAATTAAGGGTTTGAATATCACTTTCATTTTTTACAATAATGTATTTTTTTTGAAGTTCTTGCTTAAGCAAGGCATAATTTTTTTTATTAGAAACTAAAATTAATATTCTGTCCATAACTTTTTATTATACTAAAGCCTTGATGATTTCATTAAGTTCTTTCATAACAAGAGGTTTGACAAGCACTCCTCTTGCTCCTTTTTTTATACCTTCCTTGTCAATTTTAGGATTTTTTACAGAAGATATAATAAAAAAGGGTTTCCCATAATTATTAATTTTTTCACAATAATGCCAAATTTTGCTGTCAAATCCTCCGATATCAAGTAATGCTATATCAAAGGATAGTGACGACAAAATTCTATCTAAATCCTCATAGGAAGAAGCACTAACAGAATCAAATCCCTGTTTTTTAAAAAATTCTGCCACTAATTCAAGGTTTTTATTCAACTTGCTTAATATAAGAATAGTTGTCATTTTATTTTCCTTTAACTAAAACAGGGCTTCCAGATAATATATTTCTCATATTTTTTAGAGGCTCTCCAACTCTTATGCCGTATTTTGTTATCTGAAATTCTCTTAGTGTTTTTTCAAAATCTCCAAGTCTTTTCTTAAGTACTCCTATTGCTCTTCTAAGTTCTCCCTGAACCTCAATATATCTTAAAATAATTACATTGTCAGCAAGATAACTTATATCTTCCTGTGCAATCTGAAAATCTCCTGTAATATTTTTTGTTTCAGTAGGCAAGAAAACCGTAACTCCATTATTGCTAAGGTATTTACAGAGAGCATGAAGATGGGTGGTAATTTCACTACCTCTAACAGATAGTTTATACCCTGAGGTTGAGTCAAGCATAACAATTCTTGTTGTATTCTTTTCAACATCATCTTTCACCATACTAGCAAAAGAACAGGGTGTAAAAATAAGAGGTTCAATCTTTTTTATCTCAAGGGTTCCCTTTTTAATCATCTGATTTATGGGGATATTAACTGAAGATGATCTTTCAATAATTTTTTCAATGGATTCTTCAAAGGTATATAAAACACTTCTTTCACCCCTTCCAGCAGCTTCCTTTATAAATTGCATTCCAAGGGTTGTTTTCCCAGTACCAGAGGGACCTGAAATAATCGTAACTGTACCTCTTTCAATTCCTCCATAAAGAAGTTCATCAATCTCTGGTACACCAGAAGGAAGTTTTTCAAAAGTAAGATTTACTTTTTTCTCTAATGGAAGAATTCTTGGGAAAACTACCATACCGTAATCATTTCTAATTTCGTAATAATGTTTTCCTGAAAGATAATCTGAACCTCTAAATTTTTTGACTTCTAATTGTTTGCCTATTTCAGAATATGATAAATCAATTATTCCATCTGCAAGAAATCTTAAATCATCATCAGGAGCATCTTGACTTGTCTCAGCAGTGAATAACACTGTAACACCGCTTTCATTAAGAAATCTAAGAAAAGAAAGTACCTGTTTTCTGAACTGAAATACGTCTGTTGATAAATACCTGAACTGTGTCATTGAATCAATAACAACTCTTTTAGGTTTTAAAGATTCAATTTTGTCTTTGATTGCCTTCGTAACTGGTTCTCTCTCAACTTCTGCAGGTGAAAATATGTCATAGGATTCAACTTCAGTAAAAAACTCTGCTGAAGGGCTTAAATCAAGAAACTCTACATTTTTAAGTTTTAATCCAAGTAAAGAAGCATTGCTTCTTATTTGTTCTTCCTTTTCTCCTAATGTTATAAAAAGACAAGGTTCGCCTTTTTTGTCTCCTTCTTCAAGAAAATGAAGACAAATAGTAGTTTTTCCACTTCCAGGTCCTCCAGCAATAAGATATGAATTATATTCAAAGTAGCCACCATTTAAAATATCATCTAATCCTTTAATACCAGAGGAAATTTTTGTTTTTTGAAATTTTTCAGGCATTTTTTCTCCTCCTACGGCTATTTTTTAAATTATATATATTTTCCTTTAAATTAGCAACTTTTTTCATAGAAATTAAAAAATTTATTTGTTATACTTATTATAAATCTCTATCGGGGTATCAAAATGGAAGAACTAATCAAAGAAGCTGAAAAAAAGTTACCAATATCCTATGAATCAGCAGAGGATTATGAGAAAAAGAAGGATTTTATGCTTGATTTTGTAAATACAGAAATGTCAAAAAGAAAAGA
>NZ_MAVV01000032.1 GCF_001707915.1 Thermodesulfovibrio sp. N1
ATTGATAAAAATTTTTATTTTTTTCTCAATAGCTAAAAAATCATCAATTTGTTGTTTTGAATCTGATTTAAAAATGATGATTTTTTTAATTTCTAATGGATTCATATGTTATTTTAAACTTTATAATTTTTTTCTTGCAAATTATAGTCAAAAACTGCTATTCTGAAGTTAGAAAAAATTTTTAGGAGGTAGATGTGTTTAGTATCAGTTCAAAGGCAGCCGAAAAGGCAAAATTGATCCTCAAAAACGAGGGTAAAGAAGGTTGGGGTTTGAGAATATTCTCAGCAGAAGGATATTGTAGTCCATCATTTGGTCTTGATATTGATGAAAATCCTCAAGAAGGAGATGAAGTAGTAGAAAAAGACGGATTAAGGGTCTTTATGGATAAACAGACCTTTGATCTATTAAGTGAAATTGAACTTGATTACTACGAGGATGAAGAACAGGAAGGATTTATTCTTAAAGGTCCAATGCCTTCCTGTGGACCGGGTTGCGGAAGTAGCGGAGGTAGCTGCGGCGTATAAGCGATGTTTCCAATCCATCGCCCAAGAAGACTAAGGAAAACAGATATCCTGAGGAAAATGGTGAGAGAGACAACTCTCACTCCTCAGGATTTTATTTATCCAATGTTTGTTGTTTCTGGGAAGGGCATTAAAAACCCAATTTCCTCAATGCCTGAATGTTTTCAGGAAAGTGTTGATGAAGCAGTAAAAACAGCCCGAGAAGTATTCTCCCTTGGTATTCCTGCAATTATTCTTTTTGGAATTCCGGAACATAAAGATGAAAAAGCAACCTCTGCCTATGATGAAAGAGGTGTGATTCAGCAAGCAGTAAAAGCAATAAAAGATGCTTTACCAGATTTAATAGTTATAACTGATGTTTGCCTTTGCGAATATACATCGCACGGACATTGTGGAATTATAAAAAATGGTAAAGTTGACAATGACTCTACACTTGAAGTGTTGGCTCTTGAAGCACTATCACACGCCCGTGCAGGTGCAGATATTGTTGCTCCTTCAGATATGATGGATGGAAGAGTTGGAAGGATTCGGAAAGTACTTGATGATGAAGGATTTACAGATGTAGCAATACTATCCTATGCAGTAAAATATGCCTCTGCCTTTTACGGACCTTTTAGAGAAGCTGCACAGAGTGCACCAGCCTTTGGTGATAGACGCAGTTATCAGATGGATCCAGCAAATAGAAGAGAAGCTATTAAAGAAGTAGCCCTTGATATTGAAGAAGGTGCAGATATAGTAATGGTTAAGCCAGCACTTGCCTATCTTGATATAATTTCAGATGTAAAGCAAAAATTCCATGTTCCTGTTGCAGCTTACAATGTAAGTGGAGAGTATTCAATGGTAAAGGCAGCAACCCAGCTTGGCTGGCTTAATGAAGAAGCTGTAATGATAGAAATACTTACAGCAATAAAAAGAGCAGGAGCAGACATAATTCTTACATACTTTGCCAAGAAAGCTGCAAAACTTCTTCAAAAATAATTAATGGATAAATTTATATTATCCACATCCTTTAAACCAAAGGGAGACCAGCCAAAGGCAATAAAAGAGCTTGCCTTAGGCATAAGAAGGGGATACAAGCATCAAGTTTTACTTGGTGTTACAGGTTCTGGAAAAACTTTTACAATTGCAAATGTAATTGCAAAAATTAACAAACCCACATTGGTTATTGCCCATAATAAAACCCTTGCAGCACAACTTTACGGTGAATTAAAGGAACTTTTCCCATATAATGCTGTTGAATACTATGTAAGCTATTACGATTATTATCAACCTGAGGCATATATACCTGAGTCAGACACTTACATTGAAAAGGATGCTTTAATAAACGATGACATTGACAGAATGAGACACTCTGCTACTTTAAGTGTTCTTACCAGAAGAGATGTTATTGTTGTAGCCTCTGTATCCTGCATCTATGGAATTGGCTCTCCTGATGACTACATGGCAATGCATATTAATCTTGAAGAAGGAATGATTACTGAAAGGGAGGCTTTACTGAGAAAACTCGTTGAAATTCTTTATACAAGAGCAGAAGATGAGTTCAGAAGAGGAACCTTTCGTGTTCGTGGAGATGTGGTGGATATTTACGCATCCCATTGTTTAGATAAAGCATACAGGGTAGAATTTTTTGATAATGAAATTGATGCAATCTATGAAATAGACCCCCTTTCAGGAACAAGGATTAGAAGAATTCATAGAATTTTTATTCCACCAGGTAGTCATTGGGTAACTCCAGAGCCGAGACTCATAGAAGCATTAAAAACAATTGAGGAAGAATTGGAGGAAAGAATAAGATATTTCAAAGAGCGAGGAGAAGATCAATTTGCAGAGCGAATCGAAAAAAGAACCCGTTTTGATATGGAACTTTTAAGCCAGTTTGGACACTGTCATGGAATAGAAAACTACTCAAGACATCTTAGTGGAAGACTTCCTGGTGAGCCTCCATTCACTTTGATTGATTACATATATGCAGGACCATCAAAGGGAGATTTTTTAACAGTTATTGATGAAAGTCATGTAACGGTGCCTCAGATTGGCGGAATGTATGAGGGTGACCGTTCAAGAAAACAAACTCTTGTTGATTATGGATTTAGACTTCCATCGGCACTTGATAACCGACCATTGAAATTTGAAGAGTTTGAACATAGAATGAATTATGTAATTTATGTTTCTGCAACGCCAGGGGATTATGAAATTGAAAAATCAAATGGAAGAATAATTGAGCAAATTATAAGACCAACAGGTCTTGTTGACCCAAAAATGGAAGTGCATCCAGCAAAAAATCAAGTTGAAGACCTTCTTGATGAAATCCAGAAAAGAGTTGAAAAGGGAGAAAGAGTTCTTGTAACAACCCTTACAAAAAAAATGGCAGAGGATTTAACTGATTATTATACAAGCTTAGGAATTAAAGCAAAATATTTACATTCAGATATTGACACCCTTGAAAGAATTGAAATTTTAAGAGATCTCAGACTCGGAAAGTTTGATGTCTTGATAGGCGTAAATCTCTTAAGAGAAGGGCTTGACCTTCCTGAAGTCTCTCTTGTTGCAATATTTGATGCAGACAAAGAAGGATTTCTTCGCTCAGAAAGGTCTCTTATACAGACAGCAGGAAGAGCATCAAGAAATGTAAATGGCACTGTAATTCTTTATGCAGATACCGTTACAGAGTCAATGAAAAAAGCAATTGAAGAGACTGAAAGACGTAGAAAAATTCAGCTTGAATACAACAAAAAAATGGGAATTGTCCCTGAAACAGTAAAAAGTAAGATTAAAGATATACTTTCGTCAATTTATGAAAGAGATTACTTTACTGTTGATGTTGTAGAAGAAGAAGTTCAAGAATATGAGCTAAATGAAGAAACTATTAAAAAACTTGAATCTGAGATGAGACATGCAGCAGAAAATCTTGAATTTGAAAAAGCAGCTACAATAAGGGATAAAATATTTAAAATAAAAGAAAAGATGATAAAATTAGGAGCAAAGCTTACTTCTTAATTTTTATATCTACCATTTCCTTTATTCCTTCTATGATTCGAGGACTTAAACGATATACCTTATCACTAACATAAAAAATATTTCCCTTTTTTAAAGCAGTTGTATCTTTAAGTTGAAAAAGTAAATGTTTTACAGTTACTTCATGTCCTGTACCTAAAAATATTACCTCAGGATTCTTTTTAATTATTTCTTCAACATTCATCGAAGAAAATTTTGCAATATTATTTAATCCTAAAATTTTCATGATTTCATCAATATGGGATGACTCTCCCGCAACTATAATTGGTTCATGCCATATAATAAAAAGAGCTTTTTCTCCATGAAAAACCTTTTTTATTTTATTGATTTCTCTTTGAAAATTCTGAGCAACCTCTTTAGCTTTTTTTGTCCTGCCGATTATATTGCCAAGTTTGATTATTTCCTGTGGGAGTTCTTTTAGATTTTTCGGTGCAAAAACATAAACATTAAGTCCTAAATCTATAAGTCTTTTATAAACTTCTTTTGGGGTACCATCTCTTGAAATTATTACAAGGTCAGGTTTTAAAGATAAAATTTTTTCAAAGGAGGGATTTATCATCCCTCCTATTTTAGGTTTATTTTTAACTTCCTCAGGCCAGTTACAATAGTTTGTAACACCAATAAGTTTATCATTAGCTTCAAGATAATACAAAGTTTCTGTCACATTAGGCGCTAAAGAAACTATTCGCTGAGGATCAGCAAAGGCACTGGAAAAAAAAATTAAAATTATAAGAAAAACTCTTAAAACAACCATTTCATTCCAAAGGCAAAAGTTCTTTCAGGCATAGGATAACCAATATTAAATTCATATTTCCTGTTTAAGAGATTTTCAATGGCAAAGCTTAATTCCAAAGATTTTATAGGATTGTAAAGGGCTTTAAAATTTACAACAGTGAAATCAGGTTTTTTCACAATCTTCGAACTCCATGTAATAGGGTCATAGTAATTAATATTTTCATCTCCGTAATAATTTGCAATAATTCTCATCTGCCATTTTTCTCTGAAAGCTTTCAATCCAAAGGACCCAAGCCATTTTGGGGTTGCTAAAAGAGTTTTTCCATTACTGTCAGAGTATCTTGTATGATAGGTAATGTTGATGAATGGCTCAAGAGAGAAATTAATAGATAAAGCTTCTTTTAAATTGTACGATGCATTAAGTTCCCAACCTTGTATTGTAGCTTTCTCTTCATTTTTATATTTATAATATTTATATGTATTGACATTCAATGCAGTGTCCAAATAACTTACAATTTTATCCCTAAATATTGAATGAAAAAATGTAAAATCCGTATTAAAACCAGATTTTGAAAAAGAGAATCCTCCTTCATAATTTATGCTCTTTTCAGGTTTCAATGAAGGATTCCCAATGTATCTTCTCTTCTCGAAAATATATTCTCCTGCATACTCTGTTGGACTTGGTGCTCTGAAGCCAGTTCCTACATTTGCACGAAGGCTCAATGAATCATTAAACTTATAAACAACACCTCCCCTTACTGTGATATGGTCAAGATTTTCAGCTCTTGGTATTGTTTGCATTCCTGGTGTTGGAAAAATTTCATTTTCGAAGTAATCGTATCTACCTCCAATAAAAATTAATAATTTATCGAAAGAAAGTCTAAGTTCTGAAAAAGCTCCAAGACTCTGGTATCTTGAATCTGGCTGATAGGGTGATGATTTCTCATTTCTGTTTTCAAGTTTAACTTCATTCCATTCTCCACCGAAAATTATTCTATGTTCAGCAAAATCAAAGAATTTCTGCAAAGAAACACCTTGTGAATCTGTTTTGTATAAATATATACCACTTCCCCAAGTATTATCATGAGATTCGTATTTTCTTTTTGAGAGATAATATCCAGCCTGGAAAGTTGGAGTTTTATAGATAATATCAAAGGAATCTAAGCTATGGTCAACGTAATCTCTTGGCGTTGGAGAGACTATTGAGCCTGGAGAGCCTATTTCCCATCCCCTGTAATGTTTGAATCCAAAAGAAATTTTACTGTCCTTTATAAATTCATATCCGAGTCTAAAAGATACTGTTTCATCATTATATCCTGTATTTTTATATACCCCATAATCTTTTACTTTGTAATCAGAGGCATCAGACCTACTTAAGAATAAATAGGCATCAAATTGGGATTTTTTAAGCTGAATCTCTCCAGATGCCTTTCTTCTTTCCCATGAACCAACCTCTACTCCTAAACTTCCATGAATTCCTTCTTCCTTAGCTTCTTTTGTAATTATGTTTATCACTCCTCCCATTGCATTTGATCCATAAAGAACACTTGCAGGACCTTTTAAAATTTCAATTCTTTCAATATCATCAACAGGAATCTGGGCAAGATTAATTGTTGCAGTTCTAAAACCATTGATTAAAATAAGATTTCTTGCAGAAGTGGGATCTAATCCTCCACCAAAACCTCTTAAATAAAATGTGGTTAATTGACCAGGGTCCTTACTTATATGTCCGATTGCAGATTCAATTATCAAGTCACCAACATTCTTTCCAGTAGAAGTTTTAATTTCCTCTTGTTTTATGATCTGAACAGAATAGGGAACATCTTTTTTTAGTTCTTCAATTCTTGTTGCTGTTACAACGATTTCTTCAAGTTGTGACTCCTGAGCTGAAAGTTGGTTGGAAATAAAGAAAAGACAGAGAATTAATACGAATAAAAACATATCTTCCCTCCCGCGAGGAAATTGGAAGCTCAAAGAGCCTCCAGCTGGACAGGTCTTCCGGCTTAGGGCTAATGCACCTACTTGCCCGCCTTCCCATCATGGTATTACCCATGACAGTGGCTTAATGGGCTTTCGTTCCCAACACGGCTGCGGGGCAGCGGAGGATTCTCACCTCACTTCCCTTGAATCCAGCCAAAAAAGTATATAAAAAATTTATATATCAAGTCAAATATTTTTGATTTTAAAGTTTAAGGATTTTCATACTAATTGAAATTACTGTTGAAAAGTCAATAAAATTTTGATAAAATTGGAAAAATTTTTAATGTCGAAGATGTTTTAAAAATTGATATATACGGAGAGTAAGGCAATGAGAACAAAATTTTTATATTTATTTCTAATGTTTATTTTAGTTTTTCCTTCTTTTTTAGATGCCCAGATGAAAACAACAACACCTCCGACAATAAAATCGGTAGATATAGGAAAAACATATTGGTGTGCTGAGATAGAAGATATTTTATTTTCTAAAGAACCTGATCAGGGACAAAAATTATCTGTTGGAGTCAGGATCAGATTTACACAGAAAAAAACAATTCCCGGAATTCAATACCAAAAAATATATGATTGTGCATTTGAAGGACCATCAGGCTTGGCTGTCAAATCATGGTCAAAAACTATGTCTTTGAGGCTTATTGGAATCAAATATTCTGAAAATGAGACTAATCTTTTAGAGTATTACGGACCAACCCCAGCTTTTCCTGTCTATCATTATAGTGGATTTCCAGTTATTGGATTTGTAGTAACTGAAAAAGATTTACAAAAAGGATATATTGATGTGTGGGGATGGGTTTCAAAAGAGCCTCTACAGTGTAGGGATTCTGCAATTTATGCATCTTTTTCTATCTACAATAATCAACACTATAAACAACAGAATGAATGTCATCCACATCCTGATTTCAAAAAGAGTTTTCATCCTAAATGCCTTGAAGTATCGAAGATTCCTGAAGGTATATTAAAAAAGGGTAGGGTTCTGCGAATACCTCAAGAAAAATTTTTAATGGAAAAACTTCCTCCGATAAAATTTATTGGTTTTCAGCCTGATGAATTCGCCAGATTTGTCACAAAAGATAAAGATGGTAAAGAAGTGATTATTTTAAAGGAAAAGACAATATGGTTTAATGACAAGCCTTTAATTACAAGAAAAACTAAAACAGTAGATTTTCAAAAATTTTTGAAGGAAGTAAATGAGATAGAAGAGGGTCTGAACAAATTAGGTTACAGTCTGAGAGATAACAAACCTATAAAAATCAAATATATATATCCAAGAGAACATTTTAAACTGCAAAAGGAAATGATATCAAAGGATTTTTTAAAGAAAGTTACAATTCCCTTACCTTCTCAGGTTACTTGTGAGGGTTATTCAGAGGGTAAATCAGAATTATCTGGTAGACCAAAGGACTCTGTACCCTTTAACTGGGAATGGAAATGGGATGAATCCTTTGGTAATGAAGACTTTGGGGTGAAACTTGTTTCATTCTTAAATATTTCGGGACAACAAAATGATTTAAATATTAATCCTTTTTTCCGTGCTAATATAATGCTTTTTGGTGAAAAAATTGAAGATATTTTAAAAATTGATAAAATAGATAGAACCAAAATTAAAGTAACTTATTTAACTTTAACACCTTTTCCAGAATGGAAAAATGTAGAATACAATTTAAATCAGTTTTATGAAAAAGAACTTTTTAAGAGAAATATTGGATGGAATACAGAGTTTGAATTTCCAGTTGGTCCCATTAACATAAAAGGAGAAATAGGTTTTAAAGGAATAGCAAAGATTGATGCTTATGGTCTTCTTAATTTGAGCCCACCAGAGACTAAAATTGGAATCACTCCATTTGTTGAACTAAAAACATACGGAGAATTGGGAGCAAGTTATGAAATAGTTTCAGCTGGTATCGGCGGAGAAATTATTCTCATTAGGGATATCTTAGATTTAAGTGCTGAATTAAAGTTTATGCAATCATCAAAAGCAGAAAACTACTCATATTTTTTGTTTTCTGTTAATGGGACAAATGATATGACACTTCTATCAGGAAATTTATATGTATGGGGAGAAATTGATTATCTAATAGGCTCAAAAAAATTTGAGATAGAGTTTTATAGTTTTGATGGATTAAGAATTCCAAGCTCTGCAATGTTCAATAAAATTATAAACAAAAAAATTTATGCAGAAAAAGACCATAGATTATGGCTAAAAATTGATAAAATTTATGGAATTACTCCATATGCTCCAAAAAATGAAAAATTATATATTGAACCTGTAGATTATTATCTTAGCGTGAATATTGACGGACAAAGCTATACAAAATTACTAAAAGATTATAATAGAGACGGAATTTGGGGTAATGCAATAGGTGAATATGAAGATCAAATTTTTGAAATTCCTCTTTTATCCTATAAGAAAATACCAATAAGTATTGAAGTATTACAAAGGTATAAGATCGGAACACTTGAATTTAAAAATACTCTTGATTTTGCAAAGGGAATATGGGAAAAGGTTGAATTATGTTATGATCCTGCAACAAGAACTTTTATTGGAACTAAATCAGGAAGTGAAGATGAAGAAATCACATCTATAGGAGATACAAGCTATTGGGGTGAGCGAAATCATGGAATTAAATTTAAACTAAATCAATCTTATTTTAAACCCGCTCCAAGTAAAGCAAAATAGAGAAAAAACAAAAATAGAAAACTATATGATTTTTTAGTATATTTACGTTAATCATTCCAGTTTTTACCAGGTTTTCCCCAGTCATAATTATCATATTTACCTATTGGATAATCGTAGGTTGATTCATAGGCAAGAAATTCTTCATCACCATTAATATTTTTAAAATCTTCATCATCACCCCAGTAAGTTTGAAACTTCGCAGGATCAAAACCCATAGCAGATTCTAATCTATCTGGTACACCATCACCATCTTTGTCTTCCTGTGATATCTTCTGTGGAGTTTTTCCTCTCCACCATGTATGGTAATGGTTAAAATGAGTAAATTCATGCATGATTATAACTGCAAAAGTATCAATGTGAGTATATGTAACGAGTTTTTTCTCTGTAAGAGTTGAGGGAACATTTCTGTTTACAAGAGGAATTGTAATTTTAAAATCTTTATCTGCTTTTTCTGTGAGATTACATACATGTATTGTTTTGAATAGATAATCAGGCTTAAAAATTGCCATTACATGTTCACCTGTGCATAAATCAAATTCTGTTCCTCCAAACTCGATGTTAACATTCTGTCCAAAAGGAATGGCAGATGGAGTTTGTTTCCAGTAATAAAACCAGTTAGGATATTTACCTTCTGGATTGTTTTTTGCATCACGAGGATAAAAAATCATAACCTCTTTTGTATCCTCTAATGTGCAACCATCAATTTTAATGCGGGCTTTAACTTTCTGTCTGCCAAAGGCTTCAACATTAGGTGGTAATCCTTTATACATTACCTCTGCTCTTGGCCCTTTTGGATTAAATGAACCAGAAGAAGGCTGAATAATCCTGTATGAACCTTCCATTTCTGGAATTTCCCACTCTATAAGGTTTTCGTATTTAGTCGGTGTTACTTTTGCTTCAAGTTCTAAAATTAGTCTTCCTGTATCTCCATCATCAGAATATAAATATTTGTTTTTATTAGCAGGTTTTATAATTTCAATTTTTATATTTTTAATATTTTTGCATTCTTCGGGTTCCTCCCTTTTGATTTTAATATAAAGCATCATTGTTGAACCTATCATACATCCTGGTGTAGCCTGAGATTTTTTTCCAATATCTTTTTTAAGAATTAGAGTTCCATTTTTTATCAAATTTTCAAATTCTTTTTTGCTAATTGTCCATTCAGCCCCAAAACATCCTGTCTGTGCTCCTATTTTATTAATACCATCTATGGCGTAGAAAGTGATTTTGGGAGTATTTGCTTCTATTTTCAGATGTCCAATCTCGTCAGATGTAATATTTACAACGCCTGCGTAAAAATTAGGGAAATATTCACCTCTGTCAATCTCATAATTTATAAAATTAGCATAACTTAAACATACTGTAGGTGTACCAGGACTCCATTTGGTGCATGTTCTTCCAGCAAGAGTCTGTAATTTTATATCTGTTGATATCGAATCAATCTCATAATCTTTTTCATTTTCAAATTTTCCTTTTTTAATGTTATAAGTATGAAATACAATAAGATTTCCTGTAAAAGTTTCTTTGATGTTATACAAGATATCAGTCTTTAACTGATTGTTATACCAAATTTCTCTTTCACCACCGTTTACTAATATATATCCTTCAACTGCTATAGCTTCAGCAATTTGTGGATTTTGATTCTCTTGTGGAGAATGCTTATCAAGTAAATATTTTGCATTTTTGTATTGGTTGTTTATTATTTCCCTGCGTCTCTTTATTTCTTTTTCAGGAGTATCTGCTGGTTTTGCAGATATATTCTGCATACCTGTAACCCAGCTTTCTTCTATATTTACTTTGTCAATAATATCAATAACCTCTTTGTATTTCTGCATAATGTCATTAAGGTTTGTATTATCCTGCATTTGCTGTTCTATTTGTCTCAATTTCTGCTCAATATCAGATTGAGATTGGGCAAAGGTTATAAAAAATAAAGAAAAAAAGGATATTGAAAGAATTATTAAAAATTTTTTAATTTTCATGTTCGAGTTTATTTATCTTATTTTTTTGATTTTTCAAGTATACCTGAAAAATTTAAAAACTGCAACCATATATTTTTACCCAAAAATTGCCGATAGGGATATAAGCAATCTTTCGTTTATGCAGTCATTCCGAGGGGTTATATACCCCGAGGAATCTCTCATTAAAGAATCTATCTGGTGAAAAAGGAGGAGATTCCTCAGTCGCTTACGCTTCTTCGGAATGACAAAATCAGTGTTTTTCTATCGGCAATTGCAGGTTTTATTGAAAGTAAAATAATTGAGAATAGCCATATCAATTTGATGTTGGAAGTTTTTAATTTAGTAATTATGTGTGACATTTCTATATTTTAACCACGTAGTACTGTCGAAGGGTTGACAGAGGAGATTGAGAATGTTTATAATTCAATAACTTCAGGCGCGTAGCTCAGTGGGAGAGCGCTTCCTTGACGCGGAAGAGGTCGTGGGTTCGATCCCCTCCGCGCCTATTTTAAAATCAAGGGTTATAAACATGGCAAAATTATAGAAGAGTTTTCCATGTTGGTCTTTGTAAAAAGCTTTCTTCAACATAGTTTTCCATTTCCATAAACATATTAAATGACACAGCAAAGGTAAATAAATTATCTCCTAATTGCTTTCTTATATTTTTTCTGGCTGATATATCAGTAAGCCCAATAACAGCCCTTGGTGGATTAGATCTTGCTTCTTTATATGCAAAAATTCCTATTGTTTGACATCCTGCTGCCCACGGAATTATCACATTGTCAAAAGTTTCTCGCCCATAATTAGCAAGTATTATCAATGCTGAGAGTTGGTGAGGGTTTACAGGAAATACTATAATTTCTGGGTGATCTTTATTGATATCAACCTCTTTAAGAGGTTTTAAAATTACATACTCAAAAGAAACATCGATGATCGGCATTTGTTCAACAAACTTTTTAACCTGTTTTGGTGTCCGTAGATATCTTTCGCCTTCATAAAAATCATCAACAAATTCTTTTGTTGCGAAAGGTTTTATCTGTTCGGTTATTTTTCTTCCCTGTTCCCAATTTTTATTGCCATTAGAAAGAAAATAGTAAAAACATTCGATACTACCTGGGAAATTTAAATAAGCATTCCCAAATCCTAACCCTACTCCCCCTCCCCAACATCCGTAAGTGCTTCTATCAAAAACTGATGTTTTACCTTTTGCCGTATTAGCAAACATCCACATCACACAGCCCCATTTGCCTTCTTTAAATTGCAACGCATTGGTCGGTTTTTCATTTGACCATATTATGGCAACTGGATGAAATTCCATTCCTAAAGCTTTAGCTATTTTACTTTCCATTTAAAATCTCCATTAAAATAGATTTATTTGAATTTATATACTTCACCGATATTCATCTTCAATATTTTGCTTTTAACATTTTGATTCAGAATTTCCTTTTGAAAATCTTCAAAGGTACCTGTCAAAATAGGAAAAGTTCCAAAATGCATGGGAATCACTATTTTTGGATTAATCCATTTTGTGGCAATTGCTGCTCTTTTGGGTCCCATTGTAAATTTATCTCCTATGCATACCATCATTATATCAACCTTATAAAGAGAAGCTATTATTTTCATGTCTTCAAATAAATCCGTATCTCCAGTATGATAAATAATGGGTCCATTTTTAATAGAAATAATAAATCCTCCAGGATTTCCACCGTAGGATAATCCTTTAGGAGTATTTTGAATTTCAAGTCCAGAACTATGAACTGCGGGAACAAATAGAACTTTTAATTCACCATCAAGTAATACAATCTCTCCACCAAAATTTCCAGTAGTTTCATATCCGAACTGCGCTTCTGGATATCCTCCATATATGACCATAGCTTTTCCTAAATCATAGGTTGCTACAAGTTTTGCTCCTGTTTTTTTAGCTATATCAACTGAATTACCAATATGATCACCATGAGCATGGGTTAAAAAAATTAAATCTACCTTTGTAAGCTCATCAATGTGTTTTTTGCTTTCCTTATTAAGTGGATTTGTTATCCAAGGGTCAATCAAAAGAATTTTTTCATTAGGAGTTTTAATTTTGAAGGCTGAATGGCCATACCATACAATTTCAGTTGAACCGAAAACTAAAACAGGTATAAAACAGATAATAAAAAATAGTAACAAGACCATTTTTTTCATGTGACTGACCTCCTTAATTTAAAAATTTATAATGCATTTTAAAGAATTTTGAGCTTTAGCTGTAATCTCATAGGCTTTTGCTGTTTCTTCTATTTTAAATCGATGAGTAATGAGAATATTGAAATTTATTTTTCCATTGGATATAAATTCAAGTGCTTTCTTAGTATCATCAGGACCGCAGGAATAACTTGTAGTAATGGTAATATCATTAAAATATATTTCATTAACCGAAAGAGATAAAATTTGCTCAGGTGGGGTAGGTGTAAATATCAATAAAGTACCTCCCTTTGAAAGCAGACTTAAAGATTTTTCAATAATTTTAACATCTCCTGGTCCTACGATAACTGAATGTGCCATTACTCCTTTGGTATATTCCTTTAATTTTTCAAGAATATTTTCTTTGCTTACATCAATAACAAAATCAGCTCCAGATTCAAGTGCTTTTTTTAATCGAAAATCAACCATATCAGCACCAATTACTTTTCCTGCACCAAATTCCTTTGCAAGCATTACATGTATTTGCCCCATAACACCGAGTCCAATTACAAGAATGGTATCACCTTTTTTTATGTTTGCTCTTTTAAGAGATTTTACGACACAAGCAACTGGTTCTACCATTGCTCCTTCTTCAAAAGATACATTGTCAGGAAGCTTGAGGGTGTCATTTTTAAGAATAACTTCAGGTAGTAAAATGTACTCAGCTATTCCACCTGGAAATATTTTTGACTCCTTCCATGTTTGACATTGAACATGGTCTCCTCTTTGACAATAAAAACACTCCATACATGGTGCATGGTGATGAACTGATACTCTGTCACCTTCTTTAAGATTAATTTTTTCTTTTATTTCATCGCCAATTTTAATTATTTCACCCGAAATTTCATGCCCTAATACAAGGGGAGCTTTTTTCTCTATATACCATGGCATAACATCTCCAGAGCATATGCCACAAACTTTGACTTTTACAAGGGCATCTCTTTTACCTATTTGAGGGACTGGAATTTCTTCGATTCTAATGTTATTGAATTTATATAGTTTGGCTACTTTCATTGGTATAATTTTATATAATATGGTCAATAATAAAATCAAGAGTTAATTGACAAAAAAAACATTTTTCTTTTATTTTAGTAAGTGCTTACATGCTGATATAGTAAGGGGGTAAAATGAATATATATAAAATAATTTCATTGGTTTTTTGTTTATTTTTTATTTTTTCCTGTTCAAAATCTCCCAAGCAAAAGCAAATGCCTCCAGTTCCTGTTGTTGTAGCAGAAACGGTTTTAAAGGATGTTCCAGTTCAGATAACAGCCATTGGAAATGTAGAGGCTTACTCCTCAGTTACAATCAAATCAAGAGTTGAAGGTCAGCTTATTAAAGCAAATTTTAAAGAGGGAGATGAAGTAAAAAAGGGACAGCTTCTTTTTGTTATTGATCCAAGACCCTTTGAAGAGGCTGTGAGACAGGCTGAAGCAAATTTATTGAGAGATAAAGCTCAGCTTGATTTTGCAAGGGCTGATCTTGAAAGATATGATGAACTCCTAAAGGAAGAACTTGTATCAAGGCAACAGTATGAAAAAATAAGAACTACCTATGAATCTCTTAAAGCAACAGTAAAAGCGGATCAGGCAATCCTGGATAATGCAAGGTTACAACTCAGTTATTGTTATATTTATTCTCCCATTGATGGTAAAATTGGCTCCCTTCTTGTTCATCCAGGAAATATGATAAAGGCAAATGATACACAGATTGCCGTGATAAATCAAATTGTTCCAATACTTGCTCGTTTTTCAGTTCCAGAACAGGAACTTTTTAGAATTAAAAAGGCTATGTCTCAGGGGTCCCTAAAAACAGAAGTTGTTGTTAAAGGTATTGATTCAAACTATACTGCAGAGGGTAGGGTTGTATTTATTGATAATGCCGTTGATGTAGCAACAGGAACAGTAAAGCTTAAGGCTGAGTTCCCTAATAAAGATAAAATGCTTTGGCCAGGACAGTTTGTTAATGTAGTTTTAACTCTTGGAGTTAAGAAAAATGCTGTGATAATTCCATATAGGGCACTTCAAACAGGGCAAAAGGGTCAATATGTATGGGTTATAAAAGAAGACAAAACTGCTCAAATGAGAGAGGTTACCCCAGGATTAAGATTTGGCGATGAAGTAACAATTGAAAAGGGGCTTTCTCAGGGAGAAATTGTAGTTGTTGATGGACAACTAAAGCTTACACCTAATGCCAAAGTGGAGATTAAAAAGTAAATGAACTTCTCTCAAATTTTCATCCAGCGACCTGTAATGACAACTCTTTTAATGATTGCCATTGTTGTTTTCGGGTTAGTCGGATATCGTTTTCTTCCAATAGCTGAGCTACCAAATGTTGACTTTCCTACAATACTTGTTACTGCAAACCTTCCAGGAGCATCTCCTGAAACAATGGCATCAGCAGTGGCAACCCCCCTTGAAAGAGAGTTTTCAACAATCTCTGGATTAAAATCAATGAATTCTGTTAATGCTAAAGGTGTAACTCAGATAACTCTTGAATTTGACTTAAACAGAGATATAGATGCAGCAGCTCAAGATGTTCAGACAGCAATAGCAAGAGCGGCAAGACAACTACCTTCAAATATGCCAACTCCTCCAACATATAATAAAGTAAACCCTGCTGATATGCCCATTGTTTATTTTGCTATAACTTCTCTTGCAATGCCCCTTTACAAACTTCATGAGTATGCAGACACTCTTTTAGCTCAGAATATCTCAATGGTAAACGGAGTGGCACAGGTTCAGATATTTGGTGCACAAAAGTATGCAGTAAGAGTAAGAATTGACCCTCAGGCAATAGCAAGCAAGGGAATAGGAATTGATGAGGTTGAACAGGCAATTAAAAAGGGTAATGTTGAGCTTCCAACAGGAACTCTTTATGGAAATTATCAAGCCTTTACAATTGAAGCAACGGGTCAACTTTTAAATGCCTCCCATTATAATGAATTGATTGTAAAAAGTAAAGAAGGCTCTCCAGTAAAAATCAAAGACATCGGTGAAGCTATTGACAACGTTGAGAATGATAAATTGGCTGCGTGGTATGGAAGCGGGGAAAAACTTCAAAGAGCAATGGTTGTAGCAGTTTATCGTCAACCGGGAACAAATACAGTTCAGGTAGCGGATGATGTAAAAAAGAAGGTGGATGAACTGAAAAAACAGATGCCAGCAAGTGTTTCTCTTCATCTACTCTATGACCGTTCTCAATCAATAAGAGAATCTGTTAGAGATGTTCAGTTTACCCTTCTTTTTACTGTTTTTCTGGTAGTACTTGTAATTTTTTTATTTTTAAGGAGGCTTTCAGCAACTGTAATTCCCTCTGCTGCCCTTCCAATTTCAATAATTGGAACTTTTGCTGTTATGTATCTTCTTGGATATAGCCTTGATAATCTCTCTCTTATGGCACTTACTCTTTCAATTGGATTTTTAGTTGATGATGCGATAGTTATGCTTGAAAACATCGTAAGGCACATTGAAAGAGGAGAAAAACCCTTTGAGGCAGCTTTAAATGGTTCAAAGGAGATATGGTTTACTATTCTTTCCATGACTCTTTCTCTTGTTGCTGTTTTCATTCCTGTTCTTTTTATGGGTGGAATTGTTGGAAGACTTTTTAAAGAGTTTGCTGTAACAATCTCAGTTGCTATATTAATTTCAGGATTGGTTTCTTTGACGCTCACACCAATGATGTGCAGTAGGTTTTTAAAGGTTGAAGAGAAAAAACATGGTAGACTCTATCTTGCCTTAGAGAAGGGCTTTGAATGGATGATTAATGTATATAAAGTAAGTTTAAGCTGGTCTTTAAAGCATCACAGATTAATCATAATTGGTTCTTTAGCTGTTTTGATTATTACAATCTATATTTTTATTAAAATACCCACAGGTTTTCTGCCAAGTGAAGATAAAAATCAGATTTTTATAATAACAGAAGCCTCAGAAGACATATCCTTTGATGAAATGGTAAGGCATCAGCTTCAATTAGCAGAACTTGTTTTAAAAGAGCCTTCAGTTAAGAGTTTTATGACATCTGTTGGACCAGGTCCAGCCAGCCCTGCTCCAAATAATGCAAGAATGTTTATACATTTACAATCTCGTTCTGAAAGACCTCATGTGGATCAATTAATTGAACAACTAAGACCAAAGCTTAATTCAATTCCGGGACTTAAAGTTTATCCACAAAACCCGCCAACAATCCGAATTGGTGGAACTTTGACAAAGGCTTTATATCAGTTCACTCTATCAGGGAGCGATTTAAAGGAGCTTTATTATTATGCTCAAATCATGGAAGAAAAAATGAAACAGCTTCCATTTATTCAAGATGTTTCATCAAATTTGCAGATAAAAACACCCCAGCTAAATGTAGAAATTGACCGATTGAAAGCTGAATCTCTTGGTGTTACAGCTGAGCAGATAGAAAACGCCCTCTGGGGAGCCTTTGGAAGTAAATGGATTTCCACAATTTATGCTCCAAATAATCAGTATCAGGTCATACTTGAGTTAAAACCTGAGTATCAAAAGGACCCTTCAGCACTTTCAATGCTTTATATTCGATCTTCAAGAGGAGAACTTGTTCCCCTTAATACTGTTGCAACGATAACTCAGAGTTTGGGTCCCCTTACAGTTAATCATACAGGTCAACTTCCATCTGTAACAATTTCGTTCAATCTTAAACCAGGAGTATCTCTTGGTGAAGCTGTAACAGAGATTCAGAAAATTACAAAGTCAACTTTGCCAGATACTATAATGACAGGATTTCAGGGTGCTGCACAGGCATTTAAAGAGTCTTTTCAGGGATTGTGGTTTTTGCTTATTGTAGCAGTTTTTGTTGTCTATTTAGTATTAGGAATTCTTTATGAGAGCTTTATTCATCCTCTTACAATTCTTTCTGCTCTTCCTTTTGCAGGATTTGGAGCTTTGGTGACATTGCTAATTTTTGGAGTCGAATTAAACATTTATTCCTTTGTTGGAATTATCATGTTAATTGGACTTGTGAAGAAAAATGGAATTATGATGATAGACTTTGCCCTTCATGCTCAGAGAAACGAAGGTATGAAGCCACAGGAAGCTATTTACAGCGCTTGTCTTATAAGATTTCGTCCCATTATGATGACAACTGCTGCAGCACTTTTTGGGGCACTACCAATTGCTCTTGGAATTGGTGCAGGTGGAGAAGTTCGTCAGCCCCTTGGACTTGCAGTTGTTGGTGGATTACTTTTCTCGCAGATGCTCACCCTTTTTGTAACCCCTGTATTTTATCTTTATATGGATAAGCTTCAGACATGGTTTTCTAAGAAAAATTAAATAATTTTAGATATTTTTCTATATCATTTGTTGACCAACAGTGGCAAATAAAATTAGAATTGTTAATAAAATATTTTTGAGGTTTACCTTTGAAAAAAAAATTATTAATATTAATAATAATCTTACTTATTATCTCATCTGTTTTTTTTAAATTTAATGTCTCTTCTTTGACAATTACACCTCTAAAAAAAGAGATACAGAATATGACCAGGTTAGAAGTATCAATTGGAAAAGTTTATCTTAATTTAATTCCTCTTTATATTGAAATGAAGGATATATCTTTTGTT